>NZ_DATNGK010000198.1:0-24445 GCF_035605935.1 Actinocrinis sp.
CAGTGTGGTGCGCAGGTAGACCGTGCCGTTCGCGGTGATCACCTGGAAGCGGGTCAGGTCGAACGAACCCGCGCTAAACGACGACGAGGTCGGGTACTGATACGTGCCCGGCCCGTTGTCGTCGCCGGTCGGGTCGGTGAGGTCGAGCACCGTCGTGCCGCCGACCACATCGCCGACCACGGCCGTTTGCGCGTATCCGGTGGCGCTGGCCTTCGTCGTGGCCGCGACCGTGATGATGTCCGTGCCGAAGCCGATAGCCACGGACGCGGAGAAAGCGCCGGACGAGTCAGCGGTCGTAGTCGCCGTGGCCGAGGCGGTGCCAGTGTCCGTGTCATCGGATGCGATGACGACCGACGCGCCGGGAGCGGTCGTACCGGTCACCGTCGTGCTGCCGCCCTCGATCGTGGCTCCGGAGACCGGGGCGCTGATCGTGACCGGGATCGCGCCGGGCGCACCGTGCGTCACGTACCGGTCGGTCGTGATCTGCGGCCGATCGACGGTCTGGCGCGTGCCAAGGTCCACGATCAGCCGTAGTTCCTGCGCCTGAGCCCAGGTCAGCGGTGACGCGGAACCCGCGGGGTGGCCGTTGTCGAAGCCGATCGACGCGGTGGTCGGGTCGCTGCCGAACGCGGCCGCGGGCAGGTTCGGGTCTTCCCAGACCTGCTCGGGAACGAGGCCGACTCCGGAGGCTGATTTGATCATGAAGGAGAGCAGTGCGGACGCGCCGGGCGCATTGCCTTCGGCGAGGTCTGATTCGGCCCGCTCTCCGGAGAGCACGGGCCACAAGTGCCCGGTACCGACGTCCGTGGTCGGCCAGGGCTCGCCGTTGACTGTGCACGAGGTCTGACTGTCGACCGTCGAGCAGTCGCCGTAGCCGTCCGCACTGCCCGCGCTCGCCGCATTGCCGTAGCGGTAGTAGCCCGTGCCGGTCGGCGTGGTGACCGAGATCTGCTTGTCCAGCACCGAAAGCGAGTTGCGGAACGTCGAGTCGGCCGGCGACAGCTCGCCGAGGCGCACCAGTTCCTGGAACCCGCCGTCGATCACCGAGCGCTGGTCCAGCGTCGGGCCGCCGTTGCCGAGGTTGTAGGTGGTCGCGGCGTTCGGATCGCCGTTCTTGGAGAGACGGATGAAGTACGGGTTCGAACTGTCCTGGCCGGTGGAGGTGACTGTCCAGTTTTTGATGTTGCGCTGGAAGTCGTCCGCGGTGGCCTGGTAGAGGGCCGCGTCGGCGGCGTCGCCGTGCCGCTTCGCGATCGCCGAGGCGGCGGTCAGACCCGCGATCTCGGCGGCGATCGTCGAGACCGAGTACCACGACTGCTCCTCCCAGCGCTCCACGCCGAAGGACGGTCCGTGCGAGACCAGGAAGTCCGCGGCCGGCTTGATGTGCTGCGACCATAGCGTCGCGTCGCCGCCAAGTCCGGACAGGTATGCCATCAGGATCGGGTAAGCGGTCTCGTCGAGCTGGTCGCCGCCGGTGTCCGGCGCGGCCTGGCCGTTGACGAGCGAGTTGCGTGGCAGCTCACCGTTCGGCCGCTGCTGCTTGGTCAGCAGGAAGCGGGTCGCGGCACGCGCCGTGGCCAAGTCGCCGTCCGCGAGCAGACCGGTAAACGCCTCGTACAGGTCACGCGCGAACACCTCGCGGTACGAGCCGAAGTAGACCGCCTTGCCGTTCACCGAGGCGCCCGCGTTCACCGCTTGGCCCCAGGGAGAGGCCAGGGAAGCGACGACCGCGCCGGGGAATGTCTTGTCCTCGCTGGCCTTGAGCACGTTGGCATCGAGCCAGTAGGTCTTGCGAATCGTGGACTCGTCGATCCCTGACACGGATCGCGGCGCGGGCTTGAGCGAGCTGTCGTAGTCGCGCCACGAGTCGGTGTACGCGGCCAGCACGGCGCCAAAGGGGGCACGCAGCGACCTCGAGGCCGTATTCACCGCGTCGGCCTGGGTGCGGCCGAAGCCAAGGGAGAGAGTGAAGTCCCGGCCGTGTCCGAAGGTCGCGTGCCGCGGTGTGACCTCTTCGGTGGCGACGATATGGCCGTTCGGCGCGAAGGAGGCAGCGGAGAGGGCGTGCGTCGAGTCGAGCTGCGTCAGGCCGTCGCTCGCAGTGCCCGCGTAGCCAACCGAAGCCGCGCCGAGCGAGCTTGCAGTCAGCGCCATGAAGGTGGGCACCGCGTACGTGCGGTTCGCGGCCTGGCTTTCCGTGGCGGTGTCGTAGACCACTGGCACGCCGCTGCTCGCGTCCACGACGCCGGTGTCCGCGCCCGCGTTGTCGGTGCCGCCGCCTCCGTTGCCGTTGACGTGCGCGTCGACGCGAGCGAACACGTGCAGCCTGCTCACGTTCGTGCTGCTCCCCGCGATCCGCGCGAGCCGCGTGTTCATCAGGACGCTGTCGCGCTGCGGGTCGGTGAGGTACGTGGTGGTCAGCTGGTAGCCATGCTTGGCGTCGGTCGAGGTGACCGTGCACACCATGCCGGTCTCGTCCGACTGCACGGTGTACGACATGTCGCGGGTTTGCAGGTCCGTGAAGGACGAGCCATCGGTCACGACGTATTGCAGAGTACTGATGTTCGTGTTGTCGATCGTCGGCTCGTACACGTCGGAAAGCACCCCGCCCGCGACCGTGTACCAGACCTTTGACGTGGTGTTGCGCGCGGTGCCGAGGCAGTCCTTGCGCGCCAGGTCGAAGTAGGAGGGCGCACCGGGCGCTCCGGCGGCGGTGTTCGATGAAGGCGTGCCCGAGGCGGTCGTGGCGGTGGCCGGGGCGGCCGTTCCCGCGTAGGCAGCGCCCCCGGCCGCGAAAACGGCGAAGGCGGTGGCTGACGCGAGCGCAGCCGACCGCCTTCCGGATGGTCGTGTCATCGTTGACCTCGTGGTGACAGGCGGAATTTTCCGCACCGTCGTCGACAGCGCGGTGAGCGCCCGAGTCAGGGCTCGCCGATCCGCCGCTGGACCGGTTCGCCGCCGCCTGCAAGCAGATCCGACACAGCCGGGTCACGGCACCGCATCGCCGTGACGCCAAGCCCGCCTGTGGTGTCGAAGCCGCTTGGAGGCGCGTCTTCAATCAAAGCTGACATGAGCGCGCGTTGCACACTGCCTGCCACTCGCGGGTGTGTCAAGGGCGAACGAACACACCCTCGGCTTCCGCGTAGTCGTACGCGTAGATCTCGCGTCCGTCAATGAACGCCCGCTCGACGCGCTGCATCACATCCAGCGGATCGCCGGACCAGATGCACAGGTCCGCGTCCTTGCCCACGGCGAGCGAGCCGAGCCGGTCCTCGATGCCGAGGATGCGCGCCGGGTTGATGGTCAGCGCCCGCAGCGCCGTTTCCCGATCAAGGCCCTCCTTCACCGCGAGCGTGGCCTGGTGCACCAGGAAGTTGATCGGCACGACCGGGTGGTCCGTGGTGATCGCGATGGTGACACCGGCGCGGGCCAGGCGGCCCGGATTCGCCAGCGACCGGTTGCGCAACTCGACCTTGGAACGCGAGGTGAATAAGGGTCCGATGATCACCGGAACGCCGCGCTCCGCCAGCCGGTCGGCGACCAGGTGCGCCTCGGTGCCATGGTCGATGACGAGTTCGTACCCGAATTCGTCGGCGATGCGCAGCGCCGTGGCGATGTCGTCGGCCCGGTGCACGTGCTGGCGCCACGGGATCTCCCGCCGCAGCACCCGGCCGATCGCCTCCAGCTTGAGGTTGCGCTCCACCGGCTTGCGTTCCTCGGCCGGCTTGGCCGCCTCGGCCTCGATCTTGGCCAGATAGTTCTGCGCCTCGACGAACGCGCCGCGGATCACCGCCGCGGTGCCGAGCCGCGTCGAAGGGGTCTGCTTCTTGTCGCCGTACACCCGCTTCGGGTTCTCGCCGAGCGCTGACTTGATTCCGGCCGGCTCACGCAGCACCCGCTCGTCGACGGTGCCGCCCCAGCACTTGAGCGCGACCGTCTGTCCGCCGATCGGATTGCCCGACCCGGGGTTGACGTTGACCGCGAGCACGCCGCCGATGATCGCGTCACGCCAGCCCTGCTCCTGCGGGTTGATCGCGTCGAGGGCGCGCACGTGCGCGGTCACCGGGTCGGTCATCTCATTGGTATCGTTGCCCGCCCAGCCCTCGCCTTCCTCGTGCACGCCGAGGTGGCCGTGCGCTTCGATGAAACCGGGCAGCACCCACTTGCCGGTCGCGTCCACGACCTCGGCGCCCACCGGCACCGCCACTTCCGCGCCGCCGAGCGCGCTGATCCTGCCGTCCTCGATCAGCAGGGTCCCGCTCTCGATCGATTCGCCGTCGACCGGCACGATCCGGCCGCCGACGATCGCGGTCACCGACATGGTTCCTCCGTAAGGTGTTGTCCGGTCCGGGAGGGCCGGGTGTGGCTGATGATTCCTTGCCTTCTGTGGCTTCGTGGGAGTGGCCGCCCGGTTCTCCGGGGCGCCCTGGCTGCTGATTGAGATCTGCGATCTGGTCGCTGTTTACGGAGACGACGGCGGGGTGTTCCTCGGGCCTTGATATGAACGGGACTGGATCGGAGGGACGCGTGCGGGAGCACGAGCCCGCGCCCGAGCTGTGGGCGGGGATCGACGCGGGCAAGGGCCACCACTGGATCACCGTGGTCGACGGGACGGGCGGCCGCCGCTGGTCGCGGAAGGTTGAGAACGACGAGAGTGCGATCCTCGACGCCCTCGGGCTGATCCTGCCGATGGCGCGGACGGTGCACTGGGCGGTGGACATCTCGGGGACTTCCTGCGCGCTGCTGCTGGCGCTGCTCGCCGCGCACGGCCAGCAGGCGGTGTACGTGCCCGGGCGCACCGTGAACCGGATGTCCGGGGCGTATCGCGGCGAGGCCAAGACCGACGAGCGCGACGCCTACGTGATCGCCGAGAGCGCCCGCCAGCGCCGGGACTTCACCGCGATCGACGTGCCCGCGCAGCTGGCCGCCGACCTCGCTGTGCTCGTCGGCCATCGCAAGGACCTGGTGGCCGACCGGGTACGGATGATCAACCGGCTGCGCGACACGCTCACCGGGATCTTCCCGGCCCTGGAACGCGCCTTCGACTACTCCAGCCAGCGCGGTGCCCTGGTGCTGCTGACCGGCTACCAGACCCCGGCCGCGCTGCGTCGAGTCGGACAAGCGCGCCTGGAGCGCTGGCTGGCCAAACGCAACGTCCGCGGCGCCGAACAGGTCGCGGCCACCGCTGTGCACGCGGCCCGCGCTCAGCACACCACGCTGCCCGGTCAGCAGGTCGCCGCCGAGATCGTCGCGGATCTCGCCACGCAGCTGCTCGCTCTGGACGAGCGCATCGGCCGGATCGACAAACAGGTCACGGCCGCCTTCCGCACCCACCCCCAAGCCGCGATCATCGAGTCGATGCCCGGGATCGGCCCGATCCTCGGCGCCGAGCTCCTGGCCGCCGCCGGCGACTTCGCCTCCTACACCGACGACGGGCACCTGGCCTCCGCGGCCGGGCTGGTGCCGGTCCCGCGCGACTCCGGCCGGCGCACCGGCAACCTGCACCGGCCCAAGCGCTACAACCGGGCACTGCGCCGCGCCTTCTACCTCTCCGCGCAGACCAGCATCATCCGCGACGGACCCAACCGCGACTTCTATCTCAAAAAGCGAGCCGAAGGCCTCAAACACGTCCAAGCCGTCATCGCCCTCGCCCGCAGACGAATCAGCGTCCTGTGGGCACTGCTGCGCGACAACCGATGCTTCACCCCCCACGCCCCGGCCACACAGACCGCTTGACTTAGTCATTGAGACTCCGTGGGTATGGGCGCAGGTAATGACTCAACCGGTCTTCCGGCCATGACAAAATATCGTTTGGACTCGCGCGCTGCGCCCGGTATATTTTTCCCCTTCCCAGCACATGTACGGCGCGCCAACATCACCGCGCCGAGACCTCTGCGCTCCGGTGAATACACATTTCCTTGTGCTGACCTGTGTAACTACTTGGAGCCACTGTGCCACCTGCACCCGTGCCGTCGATCGACGATCCGGTCATCCGCGCGGAACGCGCACATCTAGCAGCCTCCCGGGCCGCGCTGCGCGCCATGCGGGAGGAGACCCTGTCGCTGAAGGCTCAGGGCGGAACCGCTTGGTCCACCGGGGTGCTCAACCTCGCGCTACAGGCCCGCGCGGCCGCGCTGCTCGATCACCCGGACGTGCCGTTGTTCTTCGGCCGACTGGACTATTCCCCGGACCTGCTGAGCGAGTACCGGGGCGAGCACTACTACGTGGGTCGGCGCCACGTACATGACGCGGCAGGCGACCCGATGGTCATCGATTGGCGAGCCCCGGTATCGGTCGCCTTCTACCGGGCCAGCGCCAAGGATCCGTACGGGCTGGGCCTGCGCCGCCGCTTCGGCTTCTCCGCCGGAGAGTTGACCGCGTACGAAGACGAGCCGCTCGGCAGTGAGCCGGACAGCGCCGCGGCGGCCTCCTCGGAAAGCAGGATCCTGACCGCGGAGATCGAGCGGCCGCGCGTCGGCCCGATGCGCGACATCGTGGCCACCATCCAGCCGGAGCAGGACGAGATCGTCCGCGCCGACCTTGGTGAGTCAGTATGCGTACAGGGTGCGCCGGGCACCGGAAAGACCGCGGTCGGCCTGCACAGAGTCGCTTTCCTCCTCTACACGCACCGCGAACGGCTGAAACGCGGCGGCGCCCTCGTCGTCGGACCTAACCGGCAGTTCCTCAAGTACATCGAGCAGGTGCTCCCCGCGCTCGGCGAGGTCGACGTAGCGCAGGCCACGGTCGAAGAGCTCGTATCTAAGAGTATTGCGCAGCGATTCGCCGTGCGTGGCGCGGACAGCGCCGAGGCGGCCCGGGTGAAGGGCGACGCGCGCATGGCAGAGGTCTTGCATCGCGCGCTGTGGTCGAGCTTGTCCGCGCCGGCCGAGGCGCTGGTGGTGCCGCGCGGAGTGCGCAAGTGGCGCGTCCCGGCGTACCAGCTCCAGGAGCACATCGACGCGATTCGCGAGCGCAACATCCGCTACGCCGCAGGCCGGGCGATGCTGGCGCAGCGGATCGCACACGCCGTGCTGAGCCAGATGGAGGCGGCGGGGGAGTCCCCGGACGACCGCCTGCAGGACGCGGTGGCCCGCTCCCGGCCGGTCAAGCAGCTCGTCGATCAACTCTGGCCGGCGGTTGATCCGATCAAGCTGCTGTTCGGGCTGCTCTCCTCGGCGCAACGGCTCGCCGAGGCGTCGGACGGCCTGCTCAGCGTCGAAGAACAGGCACTGATCTGCTGGGAAGGGCCAGCCGTCAAGGTGCCGCGCACGCCCGCCGCCGCCCGCTGGAGCCCGGCCGACGCCGTCCTGCTCGACGAACTCGCAGACCAGCTGGACCGGATTCATTCGCTGGCGCACGTCGTGCTCGACGAGGCGCAGGACCTCTCCCCGATGCAATGCCGGGCAGTCGGCCGCCGCTGCGCGACCGGTTCGGCGACCGTACTCGGCGACGTGGCGCAGGCGACGACCGCATGGGCCGCCGGGTCGTGGGAGGAAACGCTGCTGCATCTCGGCAAGCCGGAGGCGGTGCGTGAGGAGCTGACGCAAGGGTTTCGCGTGCCGCGCCAAGTGATCGAGTACGCGGCTCGCCTGCTGCCCTATGCCGCGCCGCAGCTGGCGCCGCCGACCTCGGTGCGGCAGGCGGCGGGCGCGCTCGATCTGCTGAGCGTCAGCGACGTGCCCACGGCTCTGGTAGCGGCTGCCGCGAGCGCTCTGGACCGTGAGGGCTCGATCGGCATCATCGCGGCGGACGGCTCGATCGACGTGCTCGCGAAAACCTTGCGGGAGAACGGAATCGAGCACATGGTGCTCGGAGGCGATGATGACGCGGCGCAGAGCGACAGCGCGGACGAGGATGCGTCCAACGGTGCTGAGTCGAGCGCCGACGAGCTCGCGCTAGAGCAGGACCATGCGACGCCTCGGATCTCACTCGTGCCGGCAAGCCTCGCGAAGGGCCTCGAGTACGACCAGGTGATCGTCACCGAACCGGCTGACATCGTCGAGGCCGAATACGCCGAAGTCCTAGGCCTGCGCCGCCTGTACGTCGTGCTGACCCGGGCCGTCAGCGTACTGACCGTGCTGCACGCTCGGCCGCTTCCGACCCAGCTCGCCGACCGCTAGGGGCGATCACGCAGCTCCCGATCACGCACCTCCCGATTACGCAGCCGCGTCGCTCAGCGGTGCGTCCAACGCCTCGCGCCAGGTCCTGACCAGGTCCGCGTCCAGCGGCCCGTTCCAATCCCCGGAGAAGCGCGCGGCCGTACCAATGTGGAAGCCGGTCAGGCCCACTGCGCGCAGCGACGGAACGTCAGCCAGCTTCAGCCCGCCGCCGACCAGCAGCTTCAGGCCGTTCGGCGTCGCGGCTTCACGGGCGGCCTCCGCCGCCAGGGTCTCAAGGCCCTGCGCGGCGGGGAACGGGCCCCCTGAAGTCAGCACTGTGTCGAGGCCGGGCAGGCCGCGGATCGCCGCGTACACCGCGTCCCGGTCCGCCGCCTTGTCGATCGCCTTGTGGAAGGTCCACGGCGCGCCCCCGAGCGCGTCCAGCACGGTTTCCAGCGCCGCCACGTCCACCGCGCCATTCGCGTCCAGCCAGCCCATCACGAACTCGTCCGCACCCGCCTCGCGCAGCTGCTTGACCGAAGTCGCCAGCGCGCTCACAGCGCCCGAACCGCCGGTAAGGAAACCGTCACGTAAACGGATCATGACACGTAACGGAACGTTTACCGCAGACCGGATCGAGCCGAACGCCTCGAGGGAAGGATTGAATCCGGAGAACTGCATGGAGCTCACAAGTTCGAGCCGGTCAGCGCCGCCGTCCACGGCCGATCGCGCGTCCGTCGCGTCCAGGGCGATGACTTCGAGCAGCGCTTTTGCCATGCCGCCAGCCTTCCATAGGGGCGTTCGAAGCGGCGAACAGGGGGCGCGGGGCTGGGGCCGTATGCGCGTAGGCGCCCCGGGGCGCGCTACACGCGCCGGTGCACCGTCCGTCTAGGCTGGGAATATATACCAGGACCGAGAGCTCAGGACCGCAAGCACGCAGGGCCGCAAGGCCCGGGAACCGAGACCGGAGAGAGGCCGAATTGCGCGGGGCAGCGACCAAGAGCGCGAAGATCCAGCCCGAACAGCGGCTGTTCGGGTATCTGAGCGAGGTGGCGAACGAGGCTTCCGGCAAGCTGTCTCCCGCCGCCCGCACCAGGCTCGTCGAATCCCTACGCAACAGCATTGAGCAAGAACGTGCGCGCCGCGGCCTCGACCTGGCCACCCTGGACGCCATACTGCGCCGGATCGGCGACCCGGTGACCCTCGTGGACAGCGAGGTGCAACGCGATCCCGACTACCAGGCCCGGCTCAGCGCGCGGCTCGCCCGCGCCACGGCCGGCCCGCAGGTGCCGATCACGGATGACCTGGCCGAGTTGCTGACCCCGCAGTCCTCGACCGGCCCCGGCGTCCCGGTGGCGACCGGCGCCCGCGCCAGTGCGGGCCCGGAGCTGTGCCTCGATCCGGATCCGTTCGCGCCTGATCACTCGGTCGAGACGGTCGGCGCCCTCGCTGCCGTCTCGGTGCCGAAATCCGCCCCCGAGACGGCGACGACCATGACGATGGTCCTACCGGACTTCGGCGAGATGGGCGACCCGAGCGCCCAGTACTCCCCGATGATGACGCGGGTGCGCGTGGCGTGGCTGCAAGGCCCGAAGGCGCGTCCGTGGGAGGCGCTCGCGATCGCGGTGTTCCTGGTCGGCGCGGTGCTCGGACAGTGGGTCGTGCTGCTGATCGCCGGGCTGATCGCCTGTACATCGCGGTACTTCACCGCCGTGGAGAAGTGGGCCCTCGTCGTGGGCGTCCCGGTGGCGACCGGGCTGGTCTACGCGTTCGGGTTCTGGCTACACCAGCACGGTTTCTGGGGCGGGACGGCGGTGAACACCTCGGACCTGCTATCCGGCGCGGCTTCCTTCTTCGGCACGCTGCCGAGGATCGCCGCGCTGCTGGCGGCGCTGTTCCTGGGCTGGCGACTAGCCCGGGGTATCACCCGGCAATTCTGACCGCTTCGCGTCTGCCGGCCGGGTCCGCCAAGGGTCCGGCGATTCCGAGCAGTCGGTAGCCGGTCGGCGTCTCGACGGTGCCTGTGCCGCACGAGGTGAGGCGGGGGCAGGTCGTGTCCTGGCGCGCGAGTGTGACCGTGTGCGTCCCCTGGCCATTGACGTCGAACCGCACGCGGTGAACGCGGTACGCGGCGCGGGCTGACTTCCCATCAGCTGCGGCTGCCAAGGCGTGCGCATAGTGATCGTCATCGTCGTCATCATCACGCTGATCGATGTAACGCACGGCGCTTGCCGCTACCGCGCCGAGTGCACGCCTTAAGAGGCACTCGGCCGCCTGAACCGCAGCAGGAAGCCCTGCGCATCCGCGGAACTGGTCAAGCGCTATCCGATCTTCCAAGGCCATCTCCGCGACGGTTACCGCGCTACCAGGATCGAGCCTTCCGTAGTAGGCGCCGGTTGGCAGCACGACGAGGTTCGCGGCGAAGCGGTCGCCGCCCACGTGCGTCGTCTCCCACACCACCGGTCCGAAGTGCGCGGCGAGCGCCCGCGCCACCGGCCTGCCGAATCTCGCGCAACACACCTCCCGCCGGCCGTGCGTGCAGACCAGCAATGCGGCGTCTACCGGAACGCCGAAGCCCAGCGGTTGCGAGTGAGCGATCCGCGACGGGTCCAGGCCACTTAGCAGGTGAGGATCCGTCAGGGCGCGCTGCTCAAGCCACTTGCGGCCAGGGGGGCCGCCGCCGACCATGACGATCGGCGTGCCGGCGCCGACCTGACGCCCCATCCGATCCGGCCGCCGGATCAACTGTGTGCGCACTCCGTGTTCGAGGGCTTGGTTGGCGAACCGGGCGAGCGGGGCGGGAATGTCCGGAGGCAGGCCGAATGCCGGCCATGGTCCCGGATGCTCGATGAGCAGCCACCCCACGGCGGCCGTCGGCGCCGTGCCGATTAGCGG
Source organism: Actinocrinis sp. (assembly GCF_035605935.1). Lineage (GTDB taxonomy): Bacteria > Actinomycetota > Actinomycetes > Streptomycetales > Catenulisporaceae > Actinocrinis. Next base: position 10,995 of record NZ_DATNGK010000198.1, read on the forward strand.
CTCGGCCAGCTGCCGGCAGATCGCCGCGCAGCCAGCGGTTTCGGATAGCGTCGATTTGGCTGGCGCCGCTTCGCACGACCCCGCTTCGGAGCGGCCGGAGGTGGGTAACCCGGTCTTGAATGACACCGCGCGACCGCCCCATGATGGATAGTTACTTAGGGTCGCCTAACTCTAGCCGGGAACGGTCGGACGGCCTGTCACGTTGGTCCGAACGAGAAGCGGCGCCTTCGGTAACGTGCGCGGGTAACGATGGTGACCGTCGGTTGATCGCCAGCTAGCCTTAACTCATCAGGGTGACGCGAATCGGAACCGCGTTACCCGGCCGACCGCGCGTGGCGCGGGCTCTGCAAGCACTCCAGCGACGACAAGACGGATGAGGTAGTCCCGTGCCAACCGGCAAGGTGAAGTGGTACAACGCCGAAAAGGGTTACGGATTCATCACGCGCGATGACGGCGGCGATGTCCACGTCCACTCCTCGGCTCTGCCCGCCGGGACGACCGCGCTCAAGCCGGGCCAGCGGGTGGAGTTCGGCGTAGCCGAGGGGCGCCGCGGTGAGAGCGCCCTGAACCTGCACCTGCTCGACACCCGGCCGTCCGTCGCCGCCGCGACCCGCAAACCGGCTGACGAACTCGTCGTCATCGTCGAGGACGTGATCAAGGTGCTCGACCACACCTCGAACACGCTGCGCCGCGGCAAGTACCCGGACCGGGACGCGGCCCAGAAGGTGGCCAAGCTGCTGCGCGCCGTCGCCGATCAACTGGACGCGTAGGAGACCGGCTCCAGCTTCAGCACACCTCCAACGCACAGCGCCGAAGCGTTAGGCGAGTTCCAACACCGTGCCGTCAGGCAGCGTGTCGCCGAGCAGCCGACGCACGGCCGCGTACCCTTCGGGCCCGAGGTCGCGGGTGAACTCGTTCACGTAAAGCGCGATGTGCGCCTTCGCGACCTCGGGGTCGAGTTCCTGCGCCTGCTGCATGACGTAGTCGCGGGACGCTTCGGGGTGCGCGAAGGCGTACTCCACGCTTGCCCGCACGACCCGGCTGATTTCGGCGATCCGCTCGTGACCGAGTGCCCGACGGGCCACGATCGCGCCGAGCGGGATCGGCGCGCCGGTCACGCCCTCCCACCAGTCGCCGAGGTCGGCCAGGCAACGCAGGCCGAAGCTCGGGTACGTGAAGCGCGCCTCGTGGATGACCAGCCCCGCGTCCACCAGTCCGTCGCGCACCGCCGGCATGATCTCGTGGAACGGCAGGACCCGGATTTCGCCGATGCCGTCGACGCCGCCAGTGACCTGTTCCTGCGCCCAACGCCGAAACAGCAGGTAAGCGGTCGATTTGAGACTCGGCACCGCCACGATCTTCCCGGCCAGATCGGTGCCGGAGGTCTCGCCGTCCGCATTGCCGGGACCGGTTAGTACGAGCGGTCCGCAGCCACGTCCGAGCGCCCCGCCGCACGGCAGCAGTGTGTACTCGGCGAGCGCCTCAGGTAACGCAGCATACGAGATCTTCATCACGTCAAGGCCGCCCTGACGAACCAGGTTGTTGGTCACGTCGATGTCGGCGTGCGTGACGTCGATAGGCGGCGCGCCCTTGATCAGACCATGCGACCAGGCGTGGAAGACGAACGTGTCATTCGGGCACGGCGAGTACGCGATGCTCAGCGTTTCCGTATCCGTCTTGGCGGCGTCCGCGGCAGCGGTATCCGTAGCTCTGTCCGTGCCTGTCGCCGCCGTCGTCGAATTCGCAGTCACCTCAGGAGTCCTTCCACGATCGGCGCCGCCGCGGCCGTCAGCGTGCTCAGCGCCTCGCCGATCCGCCAGGCCGAGCGGTCACGCGGACCGACCAGGTTCGAGGCCGCGCGAACCTCCGCGATCGGTAGTTCGAACTGCGCGGCGGCCACGGCCACACCGTAACCCTCCATCGCTTCGCCTACCGCACCCGGATAGCGCGTACGCAGCCAGGCCGCGCGTTCCGCCGTGCCCGTACCGGTGCTCACCGTCAGCAGGTCCCCGCGTACCGCATCGCGTCCGCCAACCGCCTTGAGCGCGTCAAGAGGTAAGGCGCCGATGACCGTCGTACCGAACCCGAGCTCTTCCACAGACTGGAAGCCCTCAGGACCGTCCGCGCCAAGGTCGGCTGCGATGATCCGCTCCGCGATCAACAGGTCCCCAAGCTGGCCGGATTCCGGAAAAACGCCTCCAATCCCAGCGCTGACGACGACGTCATACGGCGCGCGGGCCAGGGCAATCGCGGTCTTCGCCGCAGCTACGGCCGCAGTCACGCCGCCGACCAGCAGCGTGACCGAAGTGCGTAGCTCCTCGGGCAACTGAGCGACGCCGCGATCGAAAGCGTCTCGCTCAGCCTCGACTGCGGTAACGATCAGGCAGCGTTTGGCGCGGTTGGAACTCACCGTCAGGACGCTACCTGAGATGCCGCGGGCTGCCAGCGCAGGTCGTACAGCGCCTTGGTCGTCAGCAGCGCCATGATGCTTAGACCGACTGCGCCGAGGCTCAAGCCGAGCACGCCGTTGGAGGGCAGCGCCAGACCGAGCGCGCCGCCGAGCACCCATGCGAGCTGAAGCAGCGTCTCCGACCGCGCAAACGCGGACGTGCGTACGCGCTCAAGCGTGTCGCGCTGCAGCAACGCGTCCAGCGACAGCTTGGCCAACGACGGAGCCATGCCGGTGACTGCTCCGAGGATCAGCACCATCGGCAGGCCGTAGAAGAACGCGGCGATGATCGAGGTCACCGACGCGAGCGCGAGCGAGGCGGTGATGATGGTCTCCGGGGCGCGGGTTCGCAGCAGCTTGCCGAGCACCGAACCGATCGCGCTGCCGACGAACACTGCCGCAGCGAAGACGCCGACCGCGGTCAGATCCTTCAGGCCGCCGAGCGGTTGACGGCGCACCAGGAACGCGATGAACAGGCTGAGGAAGCCGGAGAAGGCTCGCAGCGTCGCGTTCGCCCGCAGCGCGAGTACCACCGAGGGGCCGACCGAGCGCAGCCGCCGGTCGGGCATCGATTCGGCCAATTCGGCGTCCGCGCCGCGATCCCGCTTGCGCAGCTGCGCCTTCAGCTCGCCCTCGTTCGAGTCCACGATCTTCGGCAGCCGGATGGCCAGCCACGTGCCGACGAAGAACACCAGCGCGGCGAAGCCGAGGCTCCAGGCCGGGCCGATCGCGCCGAGACCGAGGCCGATCGGCGTTGCGATGATCGTGGATGCCAGCGCGGTCAAGGAGATCCGGGAGTTGGCCCGTACCAGCGTTGTGCCCGGCGGCAGCACGCGCGGAATGACCGCGGCCCGGCTGACGCCGTACGCCTTTGAGGCAGCCAAGCAGCCGAACGCGGCCGGGTAAAGCGCGAGTCCGCCGCCGCTGATCGTCTTGGCCATCACCAGACACAGCAGCGCGCGGATCAGCGCCGTCACCGCCATCGCGAAGCGCCGACCGCCGCGCAGTCGGTCGAGCAGCGGTCCGATCAGCGGCGCGAGCAGGGTGAACGGCACCATGGTGATCAGCAGATAAAGCGCGACCTTCGAGCGCGCTTCGGTCGGCTGCACCGAGAAGAACAGCGAGTTGGCGAGCGCGAGGGTGACCAGGATGTCGCCGGCGCCGATGACCGCGCCCATCTCCAGCACCTGCGCGAGTCCGGACTCGCCCGCGCCCTCGGCGTGGGTAACGCGCTGGATGCGTCCGTACACGGCGTCTGCCGCGTCTAGACCGCGCCCTGCCGAGCGCCTGACCGCGCGCACGCCGCGCTGAACTGGGTCCTCGGGATCTGGCGAGCCGACGCGCGTGGAATCCAGGCTCGGCGTGGCGATAGTCGGATCTTCAGGCGTGGCGAACGCGGCTGTCGTCGCGTCAGGCGAGGAACCGGGCGTGATGCGTTCGGTCAGCTGCGCTGCCAGCGCCGCATCGACCGCACGCGTCGCGTCATTGGCTCCGTCCGTCGACCTTGCCCCTTCTCCGCGCTCGGGAGTTCCGTTAGCCGGCTCTTTGCGCGTCCAACGCTCATCCGGTCGACGCGTTATGAGCGGCTTGTTAACCCTTATACCCACCGACTCCGACCTAGTGGCTTGATCGGACGCTGTTGCTTGATCAGAGACAGTGGATTGAATAGTCGGGTCTTGTGCGCCGGCACCCTGCTCCGGCAGCGTCAGACGCTCGGTCGGTGCCTCAGCGTCCGGCTGCCCCTCCCCATAGCCGCGAGGGTTCCGCCTACCAATACTCACCGCCCTATCCTCGCGCGTCATCGCCTTAGTTGTCTCGTGTCCTCCAGAGGCATCCCGGAACGACTAACATCGACTTCGTGAGCGTGACGACCAGGACCCGGCCGAGCCGTACCCCCGTGCTGGATCAGGCGTGCGCCGAGGCGGTCGATCTCGCCTTTGCCGCCGCCGAAGACGTGGCGGGGATCGGCAAGGTAGGCGAGCACCAGGGCGCGACCGCCGACGGCGAGCGCACCGTGACGCACTACTTCGCGGCCCAGGAGCGCGGCTATATCGGCTGGCGCTGGGCGGTCACCGTGACGCGTGCCTCGCGCTCGAAGCAGGTCACCGTCGATGAGACCGTGCTGCTGCCCGGCGAGGGCGCCATTCTGGCCCCGCGCTGGCTGCCGTGGAGCGAGCGGATCCAGCCCGGCGACATCGGCGTCGGGGACCTGCTGCCGACCGCGGCTGACGACGCGCGCCTTGAGCCCGGCTACACCGGTGCGGACGACGCGGAGCCGAAGCCGCTGCGCGAGGCGCCCCCGATCCTGGCCGGCGACGCCGACCCGGCCGCGCCGCAGCGTGACAGCCTGCCGCTGATCGCGTTCGAACTCGGGCTGGGCCGTGCCCGCGTACTGTCCTTGACGGGTCGTCAGCTGGCCGCCGACCGCTGGAGCGAGTCCTTCGGCGCGGCCGCCCCGATGGCCCAGGCCGCCCCGGCGAGCTGCGCGAGCTGCGGCTTCCTGACCTCGCTCGGCGGAGCGCTGAGCCAGGCGTTCGGTGTCTGCGCGAACGAATACTCCCCGGCTGACGGCCGTGTCGTCGGTTATGACTTCGGCTGTGGAGGCCATTCGGAGGCCGCCGTGGTGCCGGACGCAGCGGAAGTCGGCGAGCCGATCGTCGACGAGTACGCGGTCGACCAAGTCCAACTGCACCCGACCGGATCGGTCCACGCGGAGGGAACGGCCGAGCAGGGCGAGGACGCGGAGTTCGCCGACGAGGAAGCCGAACTCGGGCACTCGTAACCCGCTCCGCGCTAATTCACTCTGATTGAAGCGGCGACCTATCCGCCCGCGCCCAATTCCCCGAGGCACCACGCCCGGACGCTCAATGTGGCCGCGAACCACCCACGGCTGGCGCCTTCTGCGTCCGCCAGCCTCCGCGAGTACCAGCGGCTCGGCGCTGTCCCTAGCCGCCTGCTATCTCCCATGCGTGGGGTCATACCACCCCACGCCATTACAGACCGCGCATTCGCGCAGAGCCACCGTCTCCAATACGCGCGTCGACCGTACGCCGGCGCCGCGCAGCAACCCGAAGGTCACGATGGTGCGGCCCTGCCCGTCGCAGTCTGGGCACAGTGCCATCATGGCGCCCGTCCTTGGACTGCCCGCTGCGGAGCGTGGTGATTCCACACCACACAGTATATGGACGTGGGTGCGATCAGACGACTACTGTGCGTTGACTTTTGAGATCCTTTGCTGGCGGCGGACGCAGTACACCAGGCCGAGCAGTCCGCCGATCACACCCGAAAGGGCGATCCACGGCCAGCGCCCGTGACCCGAGCGCTCCAACGAAGTGCGTAACGCGAGCAGGATGACGAAAGCCACCGCGAACAATGCGGTACCGATCGCGATGATGAGTACGTCGTTCGTCTCCATTGGCTCGATCTCGACGCGCCCCGCTGCAGCACTGTCAGCCTTCGCGTCCGTGGCCTCCGACGCCTCGCCTTGCGTTACTTCATCGCCGATTCCGCCATTCCGGGAATGCCCGTTCCGAGGCGGATCCGATGCCATTTCTTGATCACGGGGAACAGTCACGGTAATCAGCCTATGGAACCCTGGCCCCGGCCGTACACAACCCGTACGCGTGCACGCCGACCACCCACAGTTTGACGGACCCAGACTGCTCGACGACACAAAGGGATTGCTGCCGATGTCCACGACGCTCGACGCTCCGCCCGGCTCCCCACCCGGCAACGTGCTGGACCGCTATTTCCGGCTCACCGAGCGCGGCACCTCGGTCGCCCGCGAGGTGCGCGGCGGGGTCGCCACCTTCTTCGCGCTCGCCTACATCGTGGTGCTCAACCCGATCATCCTGGCCAGCGGCAAGGACCTCTACGGCCACTCGCTCAACCTCGGGCAGCTCACCGCGGCCACGGCGATCGTCGCCGGTGTGATGACGCTGATCATGGGAATCGGCGGAAACCTGCCGCTGGCCATCGCCGCGGGCCTCGGCCTCAACGGCGTCGTCGCGTTCACCATCGCGCCCACGATGTCCTGGCAGGACGCGATGGGCCTGGTGGTGCTCGAAGGACTCGGCATCTGCCTGCTCGTGGTCACCGGCCTGCGCAGGCTGATCATGGACGCGATCCCGGTGCCGATGAAGAAGGCGATCGGCGTCGGCATCGGCCTGTTCATCGCGCTGATCGGCTTGGTGGACGCGGGCTTCGTCACCCGCATCCCGGACGCCGCGCAGTCCACGGTGCCCGTCCAGCTCGGCAACAACGGCGAGCTGACCGGCTGGCCGATCCTGGTGTTCTGCATCGGCGTGCTGGTCACGTTCGTATTGCTGGTGCGAAAGGTGCCCGGCGCGATCCTGATCTCCATCGTCGGCACCACGATTCTTGCGATCATCATCAACTACACGGCGCACCTCAAGGCGGCGGCCTGGGGCCTGATCCAGCCGAACTGGCCGCATTCGGTGGTCTCCACCCCGGACTTCGGCCTGATCGGCCACGTCTCGCTGTTCGGCGGCTTCGTCCACGCCGGCGTGGTCACCGCGGTCGTGTTCATCTTCACGCTGATCCTCTCCGACTTCTTCGACGCGATGGGCACGATCGTCGGCGTCACCTCCGAGGCGGGCCTGCTCGACGAAGACGGCAACGTGCCGAACATCGGCCGAGTCCTGTTCATCGACGGCCTCGCGGCGGCGGCGGGCGGCTTCGGCTCGGCCAGCTCCAACACGACGTTCGTCGAGTCGGCGGCCGGCGTCGGCGAGGGCGCCCGCACCGGCCTCGCCTCGATCGTCACCGGAATCCTGCTCGGCCTGACCTCGTTCCTCACCCCGCTGGCCACGGTCGTCCCGCAGCAGGCCGCCGCCCCCGCACTGGTGGTGGTCGGCTTCCTGATGATGACTCAGATCAAGGACGTGCCCTGGGACGACTGGACGATCGCCGTGCCCGCGTTCCTCGCGATCACCCTGATGGCGTTCACCTACAGCATCACGGTGGGAATCGGCGCGTCCGTGATCGCCTTCGTGCTGGTCAAGGCGGCGGCGGGCAAGATCCGCGACGTCAGTCCGCTGCTGTGGATCGTCGCTGCGCTGTTCGTGGCCTACTTCGCGCTCAACCCGATCCAGCAGTCGCTCAACGTGAAGTAGGCGAGGCAACGAGATCCTGTGTCCCGCTGAGCGGGACACAGGATCCTGATTCGTTCACGGGCCGTGTCCTGGTCCGAACGCTGCATGCGGTTCTTCGCGCGCTGCCCCGGCTGCGCAAGCTCCGCCTTCGTCTGCGCTGACGACTGCGGCTGGCCCGGCTCCGCCGGGACTGGAGACCGCCCGCCTGCCCTCCGCTCCGCGGCCACACGGCGCGCGGCTCCTCGCCCCGCAGCAAAGCGAGGAGCCGCTCTCGTGTCGTCTGCCTGGAGGCGGAAGGCGATCTCGATCGCCATTTGTTCGCGGTCTAGCGTGGCGACGCAATCGCGATTCGGCCGTTGAACATGCGCGTCCAGCGGTCCGCCTCGGCTTGCGCGCCGGGCTTCACCTTCGCCCGCGACAGTTCGACGATCAGGTCGGGCGGGATGCTTGCCGGGTGCTCGCTACTCACCGCTCGCCGGTTTGCCAGGACCGGGCGGGTGGGGCTTCGGTTTTTCTGCCCTTGATGCGCCGTCAGGGCACGAGAAATGGCCGGGATCGGCCCGGGCGGACGCAGTCGGTTCCGCCCGGGCCGGTCCCGGCCCTCCTGTCGGCCTTCGCTGGCGTGCCAGCGCCCACCCAGGCCGACGTTTTCGCTATCGTCTTTGCTTCGCCGGCTCGGTCAGACGGAGCCGGTCATCGGCGGCTGCATGTGGCCCAGCTGGACCATGATGCTCATCGTGTCGTAGTACATGTCGCCGCCGGCGATGCGGCCGCTTGAGTCGAAGCGCAGCACCTCGCACATGCCGATGTCCATGCGGTGACCGGTCGGCGGCAGGTTGCCCATCGGGCCGTTGTTCGTGCCGCGGCCCTGGAACGTGGCCACGCAGTGGTCACCGCTGTCGATGTACCTGGCCTCTTCCACGGTCGCGTCGGGGAATGCGTCGATCCAGCCTTGCATCCAGTCGATGAACTCCGCCGGGCCTTTGGTTGTCAGGCCGCGGGCGTGGTCGGTGTACTCCGTGTCGGGGCGGAAGTGGCGGACCGCCTCGTGCAGGTCCCGGCCGTTGAACGCGGCGTGCGCGGCGCGGTGGATGCCGTCCAGGCCCATCCGGCTGGCCGGCATCGCGGAGCTCACAGCCGCGGTGTTCTTGGCCGCGCTGCCCATGGCGGAGTCATGCAGTTCGTACATCTCGGGAGGCCCCGAGCTGAATCCGAGCTCCTGCAGGATCGGGACGATGGTCGCGCTGAACCGGTCGAAGTCCTCCCGGTTGTCCCAAACGTCGAACACGTGCAGGTCGTCGCGTGTGCCGTAGCAGGTGTGGTAGATGAGCCCGGGCGGGTTGCCCGCGCCGGCCTGCTCAAGCCGCATACCTACTTGCTCGTACGCTTCGGCGGTCATCGCAGGGGTCGGGTTGACGCGGATGACGAAGGCCATGGCGGCCCCCCTTGGGATCTGATTTCGGGGATCTGATTTCGGTTCGCTGTCCTCGTCCTGAGTGCCCATGCCAGCACCGCGGCCAGAGGGTCACAAGGGTCCATTCAGGTGACCCCCCGCTCACTGTTCGTGATTGCCGGTGGGGCGTGGGAGTCAGCCGTCGGCACCGAGTTCGCGCAGGCGGCGCAGCAGGAATTCGCGTTCTGCGACGCCCTCGGTCAGCGCGAGGGCCGCTCGGTACTCCCTGATCGCTTCGTCGTTGCGGCCGAGGCGGCGCAGCAGGTCCGCCTTTGCCGCCGGGAGGTAGCGGTAGCCGGCGAAGGGGCGGTCCGCGCGGCCCGCGCCGCTGGCCGCACCGTGCTGTTCGAGCTCTGCGATCTCGGCGAGCGCGGCCTGCGCGCCATAGACCATCGAGCGGGCGGCCGCGCGGTTCAGCGCCACTACCGGCGACGGCCAGACCCGCATCAGTACGTCGTAGAGGTCGACGATCTGCGGCCAGTCTGTGTCCTGATACGTCCTCGCCTCTGCGTGCAGCGCCGCGATCGCGGCTTGGAGCCCGTATCTACCGGGTTGTCCGCCGCGCAGCGCCTGCGGAATCAGGCTCATGCCTTCCTTGATCTGGTCCTGATTCCACACCCTGCGATCCTGCTCCTCCAGCAGCACGAGCCGGCCCTGCGCATCGGTCCGCGCCTGCGCGCGGGCGTCGGTGAGCAGCAGCAGCGCGAGCAGGCCGCGCACTTCCCGCTCGTCGGGCATCAGCGCTCGAAGCATCCGCGCCAGATCGATCGCGCACGCCGCGAGGTCACGCTGCATCAGGTCCGCGCCGGTCGGGTCAGTATGGCCGGTCGTATATACGAGGTGGATGACTGCCAAAACCGCGCGCAGCCGGTCGGGCAATTCGCTCGCCTCGGGCACGCGGTACGGGATGCGCGCCGCGGCAATCTTCTTCTTCGCCCGGGTCACCCGCGCGGCCATGGTCGCCTCTGAAACCAAGAACGCGTGCGCAATCTGATGCGTCGTCAGACCGCACACCAGGCGCAAGGTGAGCGCGATCTGCGCTTCGGCGGCGAGCGCTGGATGGCAACAGGTGAAAATGAGACGGAGGCGATCGTCCGGGGCGTTGGCGGGAGGGGGCGATGGCGGCGATGCGTGAGTGTTGAGCGCCGTAAAGGGATCGGGCGCAGTGAGTGAGGACTCGATGTCCTCGACTACGGGCTCTGGGTCGATGAGCAGCGGAAGCTTGTCCCGCAGGGTGCGTTGGCGGCGGCAGAGGTCGAGCGCGCGGCGGCGTGCCGTGGTGGTGAGCCAAGCCCCCGGACTGTTCGGCACGCCCTGCTTCGTCCACGCGTCGAGCGCCGCGAGGTACGCGTCTTGCACGCACTCCTCGGCCAGGTCGAGATCCCCGGCGACGCGCGCCGTCGCGGCGAGTACATACGCCCACTCGCGACGGTGCGCGTCGGCCACCGCAGACTGGACCGCGGCGGTGGCGGCCGCCGTTGGCTCGGGAACGCCACCGTCCCCTGTTGGTGCGGCTCGGTCCGCGGCCATGCGCTAGAAGACCATGATCGGCCGGACCTCGACGCCACCCTTGAGCACCGGGACCAGCTTCGCGATCGCCAGCGCCTGGTCCAGGTCGGCCGCGTCGATCAGGTAGTAGCCGCCGAGTACCTCCTTGGTCTCGGCGAACGGGCCGTCGGTCACCACGTCGCCGCGCACGGATGTGGCGGTGGTGGTCGGCTGCAGCGCGTTGCTGTTGATGATCTTGCCGCCCAGTTCGACGCACTGCTCCTGGAAGCGGCCGTGCGCCTTGAGCATGCGGTCGTACTCCTCCGGGGAGGCGCTCGCCCACGCGGTCTCGTCGTCGAACAGCAGGATCATGTACTCGGCCATGACGGTGTCCTTTCACCTCTGTTTGGCTCCGACACCTCTTCGACGAACAGCATCCCGCGGAATCGACAGCGGCGCGGCCGAGAATCTTCGCCTTCCTGAGGGTGGGACTACGACTACCGGCCGGTAAGGGGCGCTGGGCGGAATAAGTCCTTGCTGCTTAGCGTAACTAATGATGTAGGCTCAAGGTTGGCGGGCCGTTCGCCTGCCCGCCACCGCACGCCACAGATCGCACACTGCACACTGCACCACCGCTTGGACCTAGGGGGCCGCCCTTGAGCGCGCGTAGCGCCGTCACGACTACTTTCCGATCTCTACGCATCCGCAACTACCGGTTGTTCACCGCCGGACAACTCGTCTCGAACACCGGTACCTGGATGCAGCGCATCGCCCAGGACTGGCTGGTATTGGCGCTGACCCACAGCGGTATCGCGCTTGGCGTGGTCACAGCGCTCCAGTTCCTGCCGATCCTGTTGTTCTCGGTCTGGGGCGGCGCCCTGGCCGACCGCTACCGCAAGCGCGTGATGCTGATGATCACGCAGAGCAGCATGGGCCTGCTCGCCGCGGTACTCGCCGCGTTGACGCTGAGCGGCGCGGTTACCGTCTGGCAGATTTATGTGTTCGCCCTCGCGCTCGGCGCGGTCACCGCGCTGGACACTCCGGCCCGCCAGTCCTTCGTGGTCGAGATGGTCGGCCCGGAGCAGCTGCAGAACGCGGTCTCGCTCAACTCGGCGAACTTCAACCTGGCCCGCATCGTCGGCCCGGCCATCGCCGGTGTGATGATCGGCATGTTCCGCTCCGAAGTGATCGGCAGCGGCTGGGTCTTCCTGATCAACGCCGTGTCGTACGCCGCGGTCGTCGGCAGCCTCGCCGCGATCCGCGTCCGCGAACTGCTTCCGGCAAAGCCGATCGAGCGGCGCCGCGGTCAGCAGATCGAGGGCTTCCGGTACCTGCGCACGCGGCCGGACCTGCTCGCCGTGCTGGGCACCGTACTGATCTTCGGCACCTTCGGGCTCAACTTCCCGGTGCTGCTGCCGCTGTTCACCACGCGCATCTTCCACTCCGGCGCCTCGGCATACGGAATGCTGTCCGCGGTCATGGCCGTCGGTTCGTTGACCGGCGCGCTGCTCGCAGCTCAGCGCGGCACCGCACGGATCCGACTGGTACTCGGCGGCGCGGTGGCGTTCGGCGTCTTGGAGGCAATCTCCGCGGCCATGCCGGACTTCGCGACCTTCGCGCTGCTGCTTCTGCTGACCGGCACCGCGGGGCTGACCGTGGCGACTACGGCCAACGCGGTGATGCAGACCTCGGTGACGCCACAGCTGCGTGGCCGGGTGATGGGCGTATACCTGCTCGTATTCATGGGCGGCACGCCGATCGGGTCTCCGCTAGTCGGCTGGATGGCCGGATCGCTCGGGGTACGCTGGACATTGGCGCTTTGCGGCGTGGCCACCGCGCTTTCCGCGGTCAGCGCGGCTTACGCGCTCGCCTGGCGCACCGACCGGAGAATTATGGCCAGCGTTACCAGTCGTCCGCACCTCGCAGTGGTGCCGCGTACCGCGTAACCCAGGCCGAAAAGGCATGATTGGTGGTCGAGCGGCAACGTCGATGGTGACGGGGCCCTGGACCGGAGGTCTTGATGCGGCTGTTCGTCGCGGTGCTCCCGCCGCGCCCCGTCGTGCTCGAACTGCGCGCCGCATTGACCACGCTCCCGCACGGCGACCCGGCGCTGCGCTGGTGCCGCCCCGAGACGTGGCACGTCACGCTCGCTTTCCTCGGTGACGTACCCGAGGACGGGCTGGAGGATCTGAAGGAACGACTCGGCCGGGCCGCGGCGCGCAACACGCCGATGGAGCTCGCGCTGGCCGGCGGCGGGCACTTCGGCGGCCGGACGCTGTGGACCGGAGTGCAGGGCGACCGCGACCGGCTCGGCCGACTCGCCGAGTCGGTCAACAGCGTCGCCAGGCGCTGCCACATCAAGGTGGACGAGCGGCCGTTCCGCCCACACCTCACCCTGGCCCGGGTGCGCGACTCGGGGAACGGCAACCACAAGACGCACGCACACGGACAGGCCCACGGACCGAGCCAGGGCAACGGCGGGCACAGCCACGGAAACGGCGGCGAAGCGCTGCCGGACCTTCAGCCGTACGTGGACCGGATGGCCGCGTTCCGCACCCCGCGCTGGCTCGTCGGCGAGATCGACCTGTTCAACGTGGTAGACGATCCGCTCAAGCGCTACGAGCGGATCGGACGCTGGGCGCTGACCGGACGGTAGCGAGATCGCCGACAGTGCGGTAGGCGGCGAAGAAGCCGAGAACTCTGGTACCTAGACTGGCGGAGTGGACCCGAGGATCAGAACCAGAATCGTCACGGCAGCCTTCGTCGCCCTGATCATCCTGGTCATCGTCGGGTCCGTACTCCGTCACTAGGCCGTGTGTAAGAAGTTTCGCCGGGGCCGCGACGCCTGCCACGCACGCTCGCTGCGTTGGCGAAGCCCCGGTGCCGCCAGGCACCTATCGGACACTGCCAGATGCCCCATGAGGACGCTCCGCCGCCTTGCGATCGC
>NZ_DATNGK010000199.1:0-3770 GCF_035605935.1 Actinocrinis sp.
GTACGCGGTCGCCCACAACCCGACCCACACCGCCGTCGCGGCAGCGACGACGAGCCCGTCGCCCGCCGCCAGCGCGCCGTCCGCGACACCCAGCACGTCAGCAAGCGCCTCGCCCTCGCCGAGTCACACGCCTTCCGGTACAACCCTCGCTGCCGATCTGTCCACGACGCAGCTGGACCTCAGCGCCTCGACCACATACCTACAGTCCGGATACAACGAGGTGCCGCAATGGCGCCGCATCGACACCGAGGCCGCGCCGAACGGCGATGTGTACGTCGCCTGGCAGGCTTCAGGCGGCATCCACGTCAGTCCGCTGACTTCCTCGGGCAAGCGGTCCGGTTCCGACATCGTCGTCTCCGGCGCGCAAGAAGTCAGCGGCCTGGTCGCGCTCAACGACGGCTTCGCGCTGCTTACCCGGATGGCGGATACGAGCACGAACATGTGGGGCGAGACCGCGGCCTGGCTGGTGCGCTATCGCTCAGATGGCAGCCGGATGTGGGCGGTCAAACTCACCGGGGCGTCCTCGAACGACACCGCGCCGGTGCTCGATGGCGCGCTGCGCTGGGACGGGACGCGCTTCGGCGCCTACTTCGTCATCCACGGCGCGGGCGGCTTCGCCAGCGGTCACTACGGCGACAAGCTGGTCTACGTAAGCTCCGGCGGCGCGTTGCTTTCCGGCGGCTGGTCGTGGGGATGCAGCCACAACGAGGGCATCGACCTGTGGCCGCAGGCCTCGGGATCGTTCGCGTCACTGTGCTACGACGACTGGCGCTCGGGACTGTTCGTCAGCACCGGGATCGCCGCGCCCGACGATGCACCGGTGATCCAGCGCGCGCAATGCTGGGCGGGATACTGCGGCGGGATTCCCGGCGGTCTCACGCGCACGTCGAGCGGCAGGTTCGCCACCCTCTTCTCCTCCACCGGCATGGCGTCACAGAAGCTCAACCCGGCTGATTCTTCCGGGCGGGGCTGGACCGTGACGCCGCGGTGGCAAACCCATCAGGTCGCGGTCTCTTTCCTCAACAGCGGCGCCACCGCGGCCGTCGGCAACCCGGTCTATCTGACCGGTGATCCCTCGGTGGACAACGTGAATCCGCACATTGCTCCCTACGGCGCGAACGGCTTCCTGGTCTCGTGGGAAAGCGTCGCGAGGGCTTCGTGCAACGCGGGTACGTGCACTGGCACGTTCACCGGTACGCACATCCGGGTCATCGACAAGAACGGTCGATTCCTGACCCCGGATCTCGTCGTGCAGGCGCACATCGCCGGTGACATAGCCGTGCTGCCGAGCGGTGGGCTGCTCTGGGCCGCGCCTGCGGCCAATCCGTCGTACGCGGGCGCGCTCAATGGGACCGGCCCCACGACGCGCACGTTGACGATCGCCACCCTGAGCCTTAGCTGATTTCGCGCGAAGTCCTGGCGGGACGACGTCGGCGCAGCAGCAGCACGAACGCGAGGCCCGAAAGTCCTGCCAGGACCGCGATGGCTGCCGCGGCCGTAGCGAGGATGGCCGACATGCTGAATCCGGCGTGATCCGCGGCGCTTGAGCTCTGCGCACTTGCGCCGGACCCGCCTCCATTCCGGCTCGACGCCGCTGCGCACTGATTCGGCGCCGCGACGACGGTGAGCACGACATCGTGTCCGTCGCCGCCCACAAAACTGATTCGGTACGTTCCGCCGCCCGCGCCGGACAGCATGGCCCCTTCACCGAGCCCTGCGAAGGTTCCGACGACCGGTTGATCACTCATGTTCCGCACAAACGTGATCTTCTCCCCCGGCGCAAGGCCCGATGCGGCTGCGGCATTGACGTTCAACGCGCCCGCGAGATGGACACTGCCAGTGGCTTGAATCGGCGCGGATCCGGCTCCGGTCGATGCGTGCCCGGTCAATGTGAGCGTCCCGGTTCCGGTCTTGGCTATCCCACCACCGGCTCCCGCGAAATCCGCGCCGGCAAGATCCGCGTGAAAGAACCACGCCCCCTCTCGGCTCCATCCCTTCTCCGCGTGGTGGTCCCGCACGTCGGTCGCCCGGCGCGCGGCCGCCGCGTCATGCCGGAATTGCGCGGTATTGACAGTCCCCGCAACCCTCGGGCAGTTTCCCGGTGCACGCCGCTCCCTCTGGAAGTAGACGCCGCCGTCCAGCCGCAATGTTTGCACTGACAATGCCAAGGATTTCGACATGCCCCGATCGCTCGCAAGCCGCTCTCGCAGGCCGGAAAGTTGGCGCCTGGCCGCAGCGGCGGCGGCCCTGCTCCTACCGGCCGGGCTGGTGGCGGGTATCGCGGTCGAATCGCAGGCGGCGACCGTCGGATGTCAGGTCACTTACTCGGTCACCAGCCAGTGGCCCGGCGGCTTCGGCGGGTCCGTGGCCATCACCAACCTCGGCAGCGCGGTCAACGGCTGGACCCTGACGTGGTCGTTCGCGGCTGGGCAGACGGTTACCCAAGCGTGGAACGCCACGGTGACGCAGAGCGGGTCGACGGTCACCGCCACCAACGTGTCCTACAACGCCTCGATCCCGACCAACGGGAGCGTGAGCTTTGGATTCAACGGGTCGTTCACCGCCAGCAACCCTTCGCCGACAACCTTCGCGCTCAACGGCTTCACGTGCACCGGCAGCACATCACCGAGCGGGAGTCCGTCCGCGAGCGCGAGCCCAACAGCCGGCGCCAGCTCGAGCGCAAGCCCGTCGATGAGTCCAAGCGCGAGCGCGAGCGCGAGCCCAAGCGGCAGCCCCACCTCCGGACCGCCGACAGTAGCCGCGGACGGCACCGGTAAGTACACGACGATCCAAGCCGCGATCGACGCGGTACCGGCGGGCAACACCAGGCCGGTCACCATCACGATCAAGCCGGCCACCTACCGCGAGATCGTGACCGTTCCCGCGAACAAGCCCTATGTCACGCTGCAGGGTCTCGGCTCCTCCGCGAACAGCACGGTGATCGTGAACAACCGCAGCAACGCCGGCGGCTACGGCACGGCCGGCAGCGCGACCGTGTTCGTATACGGCCACGATTTCACCGCGAAGAACCTGACCATCTCCAACGACTACGGAGTCGGCAGCCAGGCCGTAGCCGCGAACGTCACAGCCGACAGAGCGGTCTTCAACGGGGTGCGGTTCCTGGGTAATCAGGACACTTTGCTGGTCAACGACGGAGCGCGGGCTTATTTCGTGAACAACTACATCGAGGGCACCGTCGACTTCATCTTCGGCGGCGGCACCGCCGTGTTCAACACCTGCAACATCTACGAGAAGCGCACGACCGGCGGCCCGGTCACCGCGGCGCGCACCCCGGCGAGCCAGACCTACGGCTTCCTGATCTACAAGTCCACCATCACCGGCGCGGTCAACAACACCACCCAACTGGGCCGCCCCTGGGGCCCGGCGGCACAGGTGCTCTACCGGGAATCCACGCTCAGCGCCACGATCGCGACCGGCCAGCCGTGGATCGACATGAGCGGCAACGCGTGGACCAACGCGCGCTTCTTCGAATACAAGGACACCGGCCCCGGAGCCACCTTGAACGGCAACCGGCCGCAAATGACCGACGCGCAGGCCGCCAACTACATCCCGCAGAAGTACCTGGCCGGCTCCGACGCCTGGAACCCAATCGGCTGACCACACCGACCCTAGGCCGTGTGTAAGAAGTTTCGCCGGGGCCGCGACGCCTGCCACGCACGCTCGCTGCGTTGGCGAAGCCCCGGTGCCGCCAGGCACCTATCGGACACTGCCAGATGCCCCATGAGGACGCTCCGCCGCCTTGCGATCGC
>NZ_DATNGK010000200.1:0-2065 GCF_035605935.1 Actinocrinis sp.
CTGGTGCGCGGCGCTGGACCCGAGTTCGCCGTGCCGGTGCTGACACCAGCCGAGCGGAGTCGCGCCGAAGCGCGAGTCGCGGAGCGCAGGATCTGCGCCGCGTGCGAGTAGGTGCCGCACGGTGTCGACCTGGCCGCTGTAAGCCGCCTCGTGCAATGCGGTGGAGCCGTCCCGGTCCAGGCCGTCGACGGGCGCGCCAGCGGCAAGGAGTTGATCAATGACCGCTAGGTGGCCGTGTTCGGCCGCGATGCGGAGCGCGGCCACTCGGTCGCCTCCCGAGAGCTCGGCCAGCGGCCACCCGTCCAGCGAGTCGGAGGCGGCGGCGTGCACAAGATCGCGTGCTCCCGCTTCGGTCAGCACCTCTGCCACTCCGGTCATGCCGAACACTGCGGCATGCCGCAGCGCGGTGCCGCCGGGCACTCCGCCGCTGGTCTCGCCCGATACCGCCTCGCGGTCAGCCCCCTCGGCGATGAGCACGGCCGCGAGCTCAGCATCGCCGTAGCTGGCAGCTGTGATCAGGGGAGTCTCCGCATCCCCTGGCAGTCCGTCGACTGGCGCTCCCGCCGAGATCAGCATTCGGGCGAGCTCACCCGTGCCGGACACCTCTCGCCAGGTACCGGTCGTGGTGTTGTAGCGCAGCATCGCGACGTAACCAAGTGGGCTGGGCCCGGACGGGTGATCACGCCAATGCTGCATACGCTGCCAAGCCAGTTCTGGGCGCCCCTTGAGCAGCGCCCGCAAGCCGTCCACGTCGCGGGCGTCCAGGATCCGGCGCCGCTCGACCTCCGTCTTCAGCGCAACCCAACTGGCAAATCCGTAGCGACGAGCCACGGTCAGCTGCGCGGTCGCAAGACTCATAGGCCCGGCCACGGCGGCGAACGAGCGCACTGCCGTCTCATCTCCGCGACGCGCCGCGCGCAGCAGGTCTTTGGCCTGCCGACGCAGCTGATCAAGATTCGCACGAGCGGGCAGATCCGGCATGACAGCTTCCCTTCAGCCCGACGGTCCGCGAGCCAGGCACCAGGGAACGTCACTCACACCCGTATGCGCATAGTTAGGGAGATGGACTCAGTCCTGCCCGCGGACCCGGCGGCGGCCTCCAACGCCGTGCCTCGAGCGTAGCGATATACCGCAAGTTCGGAACCGAGCGCGACCGGATTGACTGCCCGGGATGGGCCTGCGCGAACGCTCAGGTGTCCGGTCCGTATCGGTTGCCCGACAATGCTGGGCACACCATGGGAGCTGTCGTCAATTCACTCAGCATCAGGTGCGGCAACAGACGGCCGGGATCCGCGGCTCCCCTTGTATCAGGACCGGTGTCGGTGCCTCTTCATGACGACCGCGTTCGCCAACAGTCTGAGAGCGAGCACCGATGACGACGTTCGTTCCAACGCGTGACCTGACGACCCCGACCACAGCAATCCGGCCCACCCGGCGTCTCGTGTCGGTCGGCCTCGTGCTCGCGGCGGCGAGCCTGTCGGTGATCGCCTTCGTGCAGGCGGTTCGGCCGAGCACCAATGACACCACGACGCTGGTTCGCGATCACAGCAACGGAGAGCTGTGGCGGATGATCGGTGGCGGAGCGCTGGCCGGCGGCTGGGCGCAGTGGATCTGGTCGGTTCTCGTGGGGTTGGCGATCTTCGCGCTGCTGCAGGCGAGGATCGGCCGCGCGAGCGCGTTTGGCTGCGTCGTTGCCACTCATTTCGTGCCGGCTGTGGCTGTCGTGTTGGCTGTTCCGGTTCTGGGCCACGCCGAATTCCTCGCCTACCTCGATGCTGCGATTTCCGTAGCGGTGGTGGTGGCTGGCGCCGCGGTATGGTCCGGTCTCGCGCGCAAGGCCCGGTGACGCACTAAGCCGGTCCGCCGTTCTGGCGACGAGGCCCGGAGGCCGGGCTCGGGTTACGGCTGCGGAGCCCACGGGAACACGGTGACCGGGTCGCGTGGTTGGCTGAGAGCAGACTTGCCCGTCAGCCCGAGGAAGGCATGTGGTCACACATCCTGATCTCGCTTACCGGTCCGCGCAGGGCCGGCTCGTCCTGCTCGCGACGATCCTCGGCAGTGGGCT
>NZ_DATNGK010000201.1:0-20288 GCF_035605935.1 Actinocrinis sp.
GTTCCGGCCGCGCCAGCGCCACGCTGATCGACCGTCAGCCGCCGCTTATTTAACGGATGAGTAAGTAGGCGGCGCGGGCCGCGGTCACGCCGGGGAGAGCTTCTGCAGAAAAGCCGCGAGCTGACCGGCCGCGCCCGCGGCTATCAGGCCTCGACTCTGGTCCTCGGCCAGCCGCGCATCGAAGTTCGAGATCTTATCCTTGATCATCTGCAGCAGCCCTTGGCCGCCGTTCTGCTCGTATGAGTCGACCCCGTTCTCCAAGTCCAGCACCAGATTCTGCAGATCGCCCGCCGCATTGGCATCGACGACGGTGGAGCCTTCTGACGACATGAGCTGGATCATCGCGCGCAACTGTTCCAGGTAGCCGATCGGGTCGCTGACCGGCAGCCCGCCCCTCGGCGCGACGGGTGTTGCGCTCGGCGCAGTCTCCGGACTGGCGGACGGTACGGAGCCGGGCGTCGCGGGGGTGGAGCCGGTTGGCGATCCGTTGCCGGGCGTGGCTCGCGGTCCGGTCGACGTGCCGCTCGAGGGGCCGGCCCCGCCGCTGCTCGTCGCGCCGGCACCTGGCGCCGCGGACGAGGTCGGCGCGGAAGCGGCCCGCGTGTGCCCCACCGCCGTGATCGCGGACTGGGTGATGGTGATGCGCGTGGGCATTCCGCCCGGCGGCACGGTCCCGTGGCCGTCGGCGAGAGTGAATGTAAGTCCGCCGACCAACGCCACCGCGGTAGCCGATGCCGCGACTTCCAGGCGTCGCAGGGTCCTCATATCGCGGTGCCGGCCCGGGCGTTTGGCCGGCGGCGCAGCCTCCTGTGCGTGCCGGGCGTGCGCGCCGCCGCGCATCGACGAGCCACTGTGCGGAATCGGAATTCTCGGCCCCGGTGTGGTTCCGCGCAGTCGATGAGCCATCTGCGCGGCGGTCGGCCGCAGCCGAGGCCGCCCCTCCGAACATTCCGCCAGGAGTGCACGGAACACGTCCGCTGCGCCACGCGGACCTGACGACAGTCCGCGCGGTGGACGGGCGGTCTGTTCTGGATCCGTGCCGCCGCCGGGCAGGCTCCCAGTTAGCGCCTCATACAGGACGACGCCGGCCGCGTAGACGTCACCGGCGGAGGTGGTCGGCATACCGGGAATCCATTCCGGCGGCCGATACCGGACCCTCGCGGCCACGATGACCGGGTCCGGTGCGGTGTGATGCGCGGCCCAACTTTCCAGTGCGGCCAACCCGAAATCGGTCAACCGCGCGTTCACCGCGCCGTCAACCACCGTGCCGTCGTCGGCTGGCTCGAGCAGCACATTCGACGGCTTCACTCGGCCATGTGCCAAGCCGGCTTCGTGTGCGGCCGCCAACGCGTCACACACTTGCGCCACGATCCGCGCCGCTTCGGCCGGGGGCAACGCGCCGGTGCTCGCCAGCTTCGCCTCAAGACTCTGACCGGGCACGAGACGGGAAATCAGCACCCATCGACCCTCGTCGGCCACGATGTCGTCCACGGCGACTAGCCCCGGATGAGCCAGCCGGCGCACCGCGTCCAGGGTGCGGATCACCTGATTCCAGCGAACCGCGGCGGACAGGCCGTTCCCGGGGGTCGAATCAAGCTGCACGAGTCTGGCGACACAGTCCGCTCCGGTCGTCAGATCCCAGCCACGCCACAACGAGCCGTCGGCGCCGCCGCCGAGTTGCTCGAGCAGCTCGTACCGCGCGCCGATCCAGCGCGGATCAGACATGCACTACTCCTCTGGGGCCTAGTCACGCGGCCGGCATGTTCCATTGCTGTCCGGCCGCGCCGCACAGCCCCATCAGCACGACAGTCTGCTGATGCATGTTGTTCGTGGTGGCCTCGCTGACCCAGAGGCCTGACCCGGAGTTGTCGAGATATCTCGACCGACGTCGACCGTAATCACCGCCTAACAAGACCAGAGTTGCCTGGTCAGAGGCACGCGTGTTAATTGCCTGAGCGGTAAGGTACTACGAAGTCTGCCATGCTGCACAGACCTGGAGGCCGTTCTATCGATTTCGGTTCGATCGGCCGCGTCCGGGCCCTGAGATGCCGCAGAGTCGGGCCGCGCGAAGGCCGCGGTGACCGATCCACGGTCGCGCGGGTGCGTCGGCGAGTCGCGGCTCCGTATCTTCCGCGACTCGCCGACGCCTCGATGACGCTGCCTCATTGACGAGGCCTGCTACATGCTGGGCTCCGGCCGCACCGAAGCGGTGACTCGGCGGTGACGCGCGAGCCGGCCGGAGAGCCAGTAGCCGACGACCATCACCGCGACCACGGCGAGAGTTTCCAGCACGCCGAGTGTCCAGGTGGAGGCGACGGCCTCCTTGGGCGGGAGTTTGGGCAGCTTGCCGAGCGGTCCGGTGGCGTGCCGGGCCAGATCGGCCTGGTACGCCTGGTTGCGGGCCGACCCGTGCAGGAAGGGCGCGACGAACAGCAAGGCGATACCCAACAGCGCCTCACCGGCGACTACTGCGGGGAATCGGCGAACCAGGATCGTGCGTAGCGGGCGCTGGTCCCCGGCCGCCCGCAGCGCATCAATCCGCGGATGTAGCCAGAACTGGTTGGCGGCGCCGAGCAGCAGCAGCGCGCCGAAAATCAGGATCTTGACACCAAGTACGCGCCCGTACATGGTGGTGAACAGCTGCGAAGGACCGTCCACGTGCTCCCAGTAGAGGAACAGACCGGATAGTCCCACGGCGGCGACGCAGCTCATCGCGGTGGCCGAGAAGCGGCGGATCGCCGGCGACCAGAAAGCCTGCCGATCGGCCGGGGCGATCGCGCCGGGCAGGGTGAGCAGCGCCAGACCGGCCAGGCCACCAAGCCAGACCGCGCCGCCGAGCAGGTGCAGCATCCAGACGACGGTCTCGAAGATGCCGCGGCCCCAGTTGGCCGGCGCCGTGTCAGGGAACTTAGTGATGCCGAGCGCGACGGCTCCGGCACCGAGGCTCACGGCCAGCAACAATCGGCGAGCCGGGGCGGCCGAGCGGGAGCGCAGGGCCAGCGGGATAAGCGCGACGGTGCCCACCAGCAGGAGTGTGACCTCCAGACCGGAGAGCAAGCCGGCGACGCTGCCGTCGTAGAGCGAGTTCCAGGCGGTCGTGTAGTTGTAGCCGCCCTTCTTCCCCGAGTGTGCGAGGGAAGTGAGCACCGCGGGCACCGCGAGGGCGCCGAGCCCGATGCTGACTCGGGCAAGACGCCTGGTCACCGTGGAAAGCGTCGCTGCATTGAGCCGATCGGCCGCCGGGCCCGTGGAGATCAACGACAGCGCGGTCACCCCGACGAAACCCATCAGGGTCACCCAGGTGAGCCAGGAGACGGCGCTGTCCTCGAAGGAGCCGAGCGGGGTTGACGGAATCGGCGCCGCCTGCGGTAACAGCGCTAGCAGCTGATCGGACGTGGGCATGAGCGATCACCTCGAATGCGAACCGGGAAGATGAAAACTTAGGTTAGGCTAACCTAAGTTGATCAGTCAATGGGTGTCGCGGATCGAGTTTTGTGGCGATCAGTTTTGAACTCAGACGCCCTCTCAGGCCTCGGCGGCGGCGAGCGCCGCGCAGTCGGCGATCAGTGCGCGGTAGTGCTGATAGCGCGCGGCCATGCCGATCAGGACGACGCCGACGAGGTGCCCGCCGCGGTGGTAGCCGACGGCGACCTCGTCGTCGAGGTCTCCTTCCAGGACGCGCACATCTTCCGCGCCGAGGCCGACCGCACCGAAGGACTGGAGCCGCAGATCGTACTGATCGCTCCAAAACGACGGGATAGGTGCGAAGGGCACCGGGTCCGGGTCGGCGCCGATCAAATGGCGTCCAAGGGTGTTGCCGGCCTTCTTTGCGGTGTCGGTGACCATGGTCCAGTGCTCAACTCGGCGCGGGACCTCATCAAAGAGCAGATTCGGGAACCTGGCGATGTCCCCGCACGCGACCACGTCCGGCCGCCCTTGCACCCGCAGCAAGTTGTCGCAGAGCACTCCATCGCTCAGGTCGAGCCCGTTGCCTTGTAGCCAGCCGGTATTGGGGACGCAGCCGACGGCCTCGATCACCGCGTCGGCGGCCAGTTCGGTGCCGTCGTCGAGTACTACGGACGTGACGCGATCCGGGCCCTCGAATCGGACCGGCAGCCTGCCCAGGTGAAACCGCACCCCGTGCGCCTCGTGCCGCTGTCGCAGGGCACTGCCTAGCTCGGCGCCGAGGGGACGCTCGATCGGTACCGGCTCCGGCGCGACGATGTCGACTTCAAGCCCGAACCCGCGCGCCACCGCGGCTACCTCGCAGCCGATGAACCCGGCGCCGATGACGACGAGCCGGCCGCCGGGTGTCAGTTCCCTGCGGAGTGCCGCGATGTCATCGAGAGTGCGGATGACATGCCGCCCGGCGAGCGGTCCGGGGATCGGCACGCGACGCGGACTCAGCCCGGTAGCCACCACCAGACCGGCCCAGTCCAGCCTGTCGCCGTTGTCGAGGGTGACCGTCCGAGCGGCCAGATCCGCTGCGATGACGCGCTCGCCGAGCCACCATCGCACGTCCTGTGCGGCGCGCGGGACTCGGAATGCAAGATCGGCCGCACCGGTGGACCCCAACAACGCATCCTTGGATAGCGGCGGACGGTTGTACGGCATGTGCGGCTCGTCGCCGATCACCGTGATCTCCCCGGTGAATCCCGCCTTGCGCACGGCTTCCGCCGCGCGCAGTCCGCCCATCGACGCGCCGACCACCACGCACCGCTGCTCGCGGTCAACCCCGGATCCGCCGGTCATGTCAGCCCTCGACCATGATCGCCTGGAGCGGGCACGCGTCGGCGGCCTCTTCGACGTCATCGCGCAACGACTCGTCCAAGTCCGCGGAGGTGTACTTGCTGCCCGTAGTCTCGGCGCGGAAGGAGAGCTTGCCCTGGTCGTCGAGGGCGAAGACACTCGGAGCGGAAAAGACGCACTGACCGTGGTCCTGGCACTTGTTCAGATCGACGGTGATACGCATGGCGGCGAGCACTCCTGGTGTGGTTTTCGGCTTTGCGCGGTCTGGCTTATCGTTCAGGTCGATCGGCGCGGTGCGGCCGGACGCCGCGGAATTCCCAGTCGCCGCCTTGGGCGGTGGACAGGACTTCCTCGCTCTCGCTCGGCTGCGCGCCGACGTCGGTACGCACCGGAATCGGCCCGGCCACAATGTGGTTCCTGAGCCGGCCGAGGCCCTCGACTTCGACCTCGACGACGTCGCCGGGGTAGACCGTGCGGGAGAAGGCCGGGGTTCCGGACAGCAGCACGTCGCCCGGGTTGAGCGTGATGGTGCGGGCGATGTCGGCGACGAGGTAGTGCATGTCCCACTGCATCTCATCCGTGCTCGCCTCCTGCTTGACCTCGCCGTTGACGAGGGTGCGCAGCGTCTTGCCGCGGAAGTCCCAGTCATCGACGATACCGGGACCGAGCGGGCAGAGCGTGTCAGAGCCCTTAACCCGCAGCATCGAACCGGCGTCGGTGTCACGGAAATCGTGCAGCCCATAGTCGTTCGCGACGGTATAACCGGCGATGTAGTCCCCTGCCTCCTTCGGCGCGATGTTGCGCGTCGTGCGGCCGATCACGATCGCGATTTCGCCTTCGTAGTTGAGCCACTTGCAGCCTTCCGGCCGCACCACGGCGCCGCCGTGGGCGTTGAGAGCGGAGAGAGGCTTCTGGAAGTAGGTCGGCGCGGCGGGCAGGCGGGTGCCGAATTCCTCAACGCGGCTGCGGTAATTCAGGTGCACCGCGATGACTTTGGTCGGCACGACCGGCGGCAGGTGCACGGCCTGTTCCGTGGTCACGGTGCGCCCGTCGCCCGCTCGCAACAGGTCTCCCTCGCGCACGACCTCGACGGCAGTGCCGTCGAGCAGGATGCGGCGGTATTCGGTCAACTGGTCACGCTCCATCTCGCGAAAGCGGGGTTCGGGCAGCCTGAGCGCCTCGGGCTGCCCGCGCAGCAGCGGCGAATTCGGGCACTGCGAGGTCGTCGGCGGTCAAGCTGGTCGCGCGTGGTCTCGCGAATCCGGTGGCCGGTCGATCGAACCACAGGTGTACCTGTCCGGTGCCCACCGAATTCTCGTATTCGCCGTACTTGCGGGCACGCGCGGTGCAGTCGCTCTCTCCCAACGCCCCCATCATCATCAAGTAGTGGCCGAAGCGCGCCTCGGGCTTGAAGCGGAAGAACTCCGGCATGGTCTCCAGGACTCGCGCGTGGTCGCCCTTGGTGAACCACTCGATCCGCTCCAGGTCCGCGGCCGCCGCCTCAGGCGTGAAGATGTGCTCGACACCGGCCGCCTCGTGCTTTCGCAGCTCACGCAGCGGCCAGAAGGTGTGACTGAGCGCGCCGGACGCGATCAGGACGACGCGCCGGTCCGTCGCGGTGATCGCGTCCCCGAGCGCCCGGCCGAGCCGCAGGTGGTCCTCGGCGTCCCCGGTCTGGCACACCCCAATCGAGAGCCACCGCTTGTCCGGCAGGCCGCGGCCGAGGTACTCCCAGAGGTTGGTGGTGGCGTAGAAGATCGGCAGCTGGTGATCGTCGATCGCGGTGATCCAGGTGCCGTGCCGGCCCGCCTGCCCGGCAATCGCATGCGCCAACTCCGGATCGCCCGGGAAGTCGTAGGGGCGCCGGCACATTCCGCGCGGCAATTCCTCCGAGGTGAACAGGCCCGAGCGTCGATCCTGCGCCGTGACGACGAACTCGACCGTCGTGGCCCAGTGCGAGTCGAGCACGACGACCGTGTCGTAATCGAGCACGTCGAAGACCTCGGCCCGCAGCTGCTGCAGGCCCGCGACGAGCGTGCTGTCCTCGCCGTGATTCAGGTCGCGCCGCTCCTGCTCGGGCAGCGCGATCGTGGGGACGTGGGCCAGCAGTCCGGCCCCGACCACTTCGCCCATCTCAGTCCTCTTCCCTGCTCTGTGCCTCGACCGAGCCCTCGCGGCCATCGCGCCACCCCGCCGGAGCGAACACCGTGTTCTTTACTTCGCAGTAGAAGTCGAAGGACCAGGTGCCGCCCTCACGCCCGACGCCGGATTGCCGGGCACCGCCGAACGGCGCGCGCAGGTCGCGCACGAAGAAGCAGTTGGTCCACACCGTCCCGGCCACCAGCCGCGCCGAAACCCGCTGCGCGCGCTGCCGATCACCGGTGAACAGGATCGCGGCCAGGCCGAACGCCGAATCGTTCGCGGCCGCCACGACCTCGTCCTCCTCGGTGAAGGTGTGCAGCACGAGTACCGGGCCGAACACCTCCGCGGTGGCGATTTCGCTGCGCGGGTCGACGTCAGTGAACAGCGTGGGCCGGTAGTAGAGCCCGCCCAGTTCCTCGTTGGGACCGCCGCCGAGCAGCACGGTCGCCCCGGATTGCTTGGCGCGCTGCACGAATCCGTCCACGCGGGCCAGGTGCTCGGGGTGGATCGAGGGACCGATGTCGGTCGCCTCGTCGCGCGGATCCCCCTGCCTCAGAGCCTTGGTTCGCTCGATGAAGCGCGCCACGAATTCGTCCCGGATCGACTCCTCGACGTACAGGCGAGTGCCGGAGAGGCACACCTGCCCGGCGTTGTCGTACTGCTCGACCGCATTGGCCACGGCCAGATCGAGATCGGCGTCGGCGAACACGATGAACGGGGACTTGCCGCCGAGTTCCAGCGAAAGCGGGGTGAGGTTGGCGGCGGCCGAGCGGGCGATGTGGCGCGCGGTCGGCACCGAGCCGGTGAACGAGACGCGCCGCACGCCGAGATGCGCGACCAGGGCCGCGCCGGCTTCCTCGCCGATGCCCTGCACGACGTTGAGCACGCCTGGCGGCAGCCCGGCCTCGGCAGCGATATCAGCGAGCAGCGACGCGGTCAGCGGCGACCACTCCGAGGGCTTGAGCACGACCGTGTTCCCGGCCGCGAGGGCGGGCGCGACCTTCCACGTCGCGAGCATGAGCGGGGCGTTCCACGGCGAGATCAGGACACAGACACCGGCAGGGTCCCAGGAGACGTGGTTGGTGTGGCCGCGGGTCTCGAAGTCCGGGTGGCCCAGCTGCGAGACGAGGTAATCAGCGAAGAAGCGGAAGTTGTGCGCGACCCGGGGCATCACGCCGCGCCGGTGCGAGCGAATCAGCGCGCCGTTGTCGGTGGTCTCGACGATCGCCAGTTCCTCGAGGCGCTTCTCCACGCCGTCCGCGATCGCGTGCAGCAGTCGAGCGCGCTCGGCGGGCGCGGTGGCGGCCCAAGCGGGGAAGGCGGCCTCGGCGGCAGCCACCGCGGCCTCGGCCTCGGCCGCGCCGCCCCGGGAAATCTGCGCGATCACGGCGCCGTCGATCGGGCTGTGATCCGCGAATACGGCCGCATCGGCGGACTCGACCCGTCTGCCGCCGATCCAGTGGCGGGTGTCTACGCCGACTCCGGCGACGACCGCGACGCTCATTGGTGGCTCCTGGTTCTAGAAGGCTCGGCGGTATATCGTTTGGACCCAAACGTATCCCCGGTTCGCCGGGCGGTCAACGGGAGGGCCAGATGCCGGTCGCGCAGATCGACCCGGTGGGACAGGTGGACTGGATCGCGCGGGCGGCCGTGCTCAAGCCGCCGGAGGGCCTGTTCATCGGTGGCGAGTACCGGGCCGCCGAGAGCGGCGCGAGCCGCGAGATCCGCTCGCCGCGTGACGGAGCGGCGCTGGCGAACCTCGCCTGGGCCTCGGCCGCGGACGCGGATCGTGCAGTCGCGGCGGCGCGCGAAGCCTTCGATCGAGGGCCGTGGCCGAGGATGCACCCCCGCGAGCGCGGTGAGGTGCTGCGCCGCTTCGCGGAGCTCGTCGAGGCGCACCGGGAGCAGGTGGCGCTGCTGATCACGCTGGAGATGGGCAAGCCGATCCGGCACGCTTACGAGATCGAAATGCGTGCCCTCATTCGCTGCCTGCGCTACTACGGCGAACTCGCCGACAAGAATCAGGGCGAGATCCCGCCGACCGCCGAGGGCGAGCTCGCGCTGGTCACGCACGAACCGGCCGGCGTGGTCGCGGCCGTGGTGCCCTGGAACTTCCCGATCACCTTGGCCGGCTGGAAGATCGGGCCGGCGCTGGCGGCCGGTTGCACCGTGGTGCTCAAGACCGCCGAGCGCAGCCCGCTGTCGATGCAATACGTCGCGGCTCTCGGAGCTGAGGCGGGACTGCCGCCGGGCGTACTCAATGTCCTGTCCGGCGATGGCGCGGTCGTCGGCCGCGCGCTCGGCAGCCATGGCGATGTCGACGTGCTCACCTTCACCGGCTCGACCGAGGTTGGCCGCCACTTCCTGCGCTACGCCGCCGACTCCAACCTCAAGCGGGTCTACCTGGAGCTCGGCGGGAAATCGCCGAACATCATCCTGCCCGACGCACCCGACCTCGACGCGGCGGCGGACACCGCCGCGTGGGCGATCTTCTTCAACTCCGGCGAGATGTGCACGGCGGGCTCGCGCCTCGTGGTGCACGAGGCAGTGGCCGACCGGGTACTCAACCGCGTCGTCGAAACAGCCGCGTCCTGGTATCCGGCGGATCCGTTGCTGCCCTCGACTCGGATGGGCCCGCTGGTGGACCACGCGCACCTGAAGCGCGTGCGCAGCGCGATCGCCCTCGGTATCGAGCAGGGAGCGCAGCTGTTGACCGGTGGTGCACTGGCGCACCCCGACTCAGGAGGCTGCTATCTGGAGCCGACCGTTCTCACTGACGCGTCTCGCGGCAACATCCTGATCCGCGAGGAGATCTTCGGGCCAGTGCTGGCGGTGCAGACCGTGCGCGACGAGGAAGAGGCAATCGCGGTCGCGGGCGACACACCGTACGGCCTCGCGGCGGCGGTGTGGACGACCGATCTCGGCACGGCGCACCGGGTGGCGCGGCGACTGCGCGCCGGAACCGTGTGGGTCAACTGCTACGAGGAGGGCGACATGAACGCGCCCTTCGGCGGGGTAAAGCTGTCGGGCTTTGGCCGGGACAAGTCACGTCACGCGCTGGATGAGTACCGCGACATCAAGACGACCTGGATCAACTATGGCTGACACACTTCAGCGTGCAAGGCACAGACCACTGATTCTCATCCCGTCCCGGTTCTCCGACAGCGCATCAGCCCTCCGCTACCGCGCCGAGGTCGGCGCCCGTGCGCTTGTCGAGGCGATCTTCCAGGCCGGCGGCGAGCCACTGCTCATGCACCCGCACGCTCCAGGCGGCCAAGCCGACCTCGGCGACGTACGCGACCGCCTCGCCGTCGCGGACGCGATCCTGCTGCCTGGCGGCGGCGATCTGGACCCATCCTGGTCAGGACAGAACCCTCATCCAAGCCAGTACGACGTAGACCTCGAACAAGACGCCTTCGACCTCGCCGTCGCCCACGTAGCCCTGGAGTCCGACCTTCCACTGCTGGCCGTCTGCCGCGGCGCCCAGGCGGTCAACATCGCGCTCGGCGGGAGCACGATCCAGGACATGGATGAACGCGGTGGCCATCATCGCCACCGCGTTCATGACATCGCCACCGAGGCGGACTCGCTGCTGGCCGAGGCGTGCGGGCCGCGCGTCATCGCGTCCTGCTATCACCATCAGTGCATTGATCGACTCGGCGATGGCCTGTTCTGCACGGCGCGCGCCGAGGACGGCGTGATCGAGGCGATCGAGATGCCCGGCCGGCGTGGCTGGTTCCTCGGGACGCAATGGCACCCCGAGGACACCGCGGCCACCGACCCGGCGCAGGCCGCCCTCTTCAGCGCGTTCGTTTCAGCCGCGGCTCACCGTCCGCGCTCGCGCAGTGCGTTCGCTCAGTCCAGCAGTCCGTTGTAGTCCGGCAGCTTGAAGGTGGCCTGCGCGTAGCCACCATCCAGGTCGCTCTGGCTGTTGCCGATGTTGGCGACGATCGTGTAGCCGTCTGCGGTGATCTGCTGGCGCGCGCCGGTCTTGAAGGTCTGCAGCGACTCGAACAGCTGGATCGGGTTGCGGCTGTACAGGCCGTCCACCTGGTAGCCGACGCTGGTGAGGTTGTTGCGGGTGAACAGGTCGATGATGTCCGGGCGGCCGGTGACGAAGAACACCTTCGCTCCGTGCGCGGCGGCGTACTTGGCCAGCGCGAGCACCGGCGGCGTCGCCGGGATCGGGTATGACGAGTTGAAGTAGGCCGCGAGCGCGGTGTTGTCGATGTCGAGCACGATCGCGGGCTTCTCACCGGCCGCCGTCGTGGCCAGCGCGCCGGTCAGGTAGATCTGGGCCTGATTCGTGACCGCGGTGACGTCGGAGATCCATTGCGCGTAGGTGACCGTGGTCGCCGCGCTGCTCGCGGCGGTGACGGCGGCGGGCCGCGCCGTCTGGGCCAGCGCGGGTGCGGCGGTGCCGAGCGCGAGGACGGCGGTGAGCGTCAGGGTGAGCGAGGCGGCGGTGCGGCGGCCGCCGAGCGGTGTGGGCATCGCGAAGTTCCTTTGTGAGTGGCCTGATACCTGATGCCCTCAGAGGATCTCCGGGCGCGGCGGCGTACGGAAGAGGAGAACATGAATAATCCTCAAATTTTGCCGACGCGCTCGCTCCGCGTTCGCCGCGGGCCGCTCACCCCAGCCCGGTCACTGCCCGGCCGAGCCCCACTCCATCTCCTCGACCGTCGCGACCATGGTGCGCAGGTGCTCGGTCAGGCCGGGCAGGTCGCCTGCCTCGATCCGGGCGATGACCTCCGCCTCGGCCGCGTTGAACTTCGGGTAAAGCTCCTCCATCAGCGCGACGCCCGATTCGGTGAGCCGCAGCTGGACCAGGCGCCGGTCGGACGAGTCGACCTCGCGAGTGAGCCAGCCACGCGACTCGAGGGTCTTGGCCACTCCGGTCAGCGTCCCCTTCGAGATCGCGGCGCTTTGCGCGGCATGGCGGGTTTCCAGGCCGTCGAAGATCCAGACGACCCAGAGCACGACGAAGCCGGTCCAGCTCAGGTCGTGCTCGCGCAGCACCGAGTTGGTCAGGTGGTTGCGCACCGCGTTGGCGGCCCGGTACAGGCTGGAGACCGCGAGCGCCGCCGGGAAGTCGAGCCGCATCTTCCCTATGTGCGCGCTCATCGCCTTCTCGGTGGCGGCAAGCCCGAAATCGTTCGACATGGGGCAATCGTACGGCGTCAAACGAAGGCGCGGATCTCGCGAGGTCACAGCGCTGCGTGACAGCGCTATGTCACAGCATTTTCAGTGATGTGCCGCCGTCCCAGACCACGCCCACCTGGCGGTAGTAGCCGCCGATGATCTCGTGTACCTCGAGCCGTGCCAGTTCCTCGGTCGGCGCCTCGAACAGCCGCAGGTCCGCCTCGCCGCGCCAGGCTTGCCCGGCCTGCACTTCGCTCGCCCCGGTCTCGATCAGCTCGGCGAAAGCGTCGCCCGCCGCGCCCCTGGCGATGTTCGGCAAGATCCGGTGATGGGCCATCGGATTGGCGTTGACGAAGCCGTTCGTCTCCGATTCCGCGGTGAGCGTCAGCACCACCTCGGCCAGTCGCCGGTCGCCAGCGGCCAGCGTCGCGCCGAACTTCGCCCCCGCAGCGATCTGCGGTGCGGCCTGGCTGAACGGATGCGGGCGGGTCTGCCAGATCGAGCCGAGCTTCTTGGGATAGCCCTGGTGGATCCCGCGCGCGACCGCGAAGTCCTTATCCACCCATATATACACGCAGCGCGAGTAGGTGCGACCCTGGTACGAGCAGCGCACGACCACGAACGCCTCCTTGTACTGCGCGCGCACCGGGTCGAGCAGTTCCTCCCGGGACGCCGAGCAGGACTGCCAGTCCGCCCAGATCAACGCGACCGCGCCGGGGTCCTCGTCGGCGAGTTCCAGCGGCGCCGGCAGCAATTCGGCGACCCGCGCGGGATCGGTGCGGTACTCGACGGTCAGCAGGTCGCCGGAGTAGTACCAGGGCGGCGCCGGGATGAGCGCGGCGCGGCCGGTGGAGGTGCGCGGATAGAAGAAGCCTTGCTGGGCGGTCATCGGGCGCTCCGTGGTTTGGTGAGAACACGGCTTTTGAATGGCACGCTTTGAACAGGCCCGCTGTACGCGGGCCGTTTTACACGGGCACAGTCGTTTGGGTCCGTACGATACCGGTCGACGGCCTTCGCCGGAACCCTTGCCAGCCGGGCGGGCCGCGATTATCGTTCGGGTTCAAACGACTTCACGCCACCCGACAGAGGAGGGGTAGTGGGTCACCACGACGCCGCCGACCTTGACACCGCCGCAGCAGCGCTGATCGAGCGCGGGATCGACGTCGTGCGGCTCGGCTATCCCGACTTCATGGGCACCGAACGCGGCCGGGATCTCCTGGTCTCCCGATTCGCCCGCACGGTCGGCGACGGCGTCGCGTTCTGCCGCACGATCTACGGCACCAGCCCGCGCGGCGACGTCATCGAGATCGATCAGGGCGGCCTGGCGGACGGACTTCCCGACGTGGTCGCCTTCCCCGACCTTTCCACGATGCAGGACGTGCCATGGGAGCCCGGAGTCGCGCACTGCATCGCAGATGTCTTCAATCCGGACGGCACGCCCTCCCAGGAGAGTCCGCGCACCGTGCTGCGCTCCGTCGCCGCCCGCTTCGCCGAGCTGGGCATGCGCCCGACCGTCGGCCCTGAGCTCGAGTTCTATCTGCTCGAACGCGACAGCGCGAACCCGACCGGCTGGCGCCGCTACGGCGAGGCGAGCGGGAACGTGTACGTGGCCGGGCGCAAGGGCGACCCGGAGAACGTGCTGCTGCGCGCGCTGCGTCAGCTGGAGGGTTACGGCGTGGACGCGGTCGCGGCCAACCATGAGTTCTGCAGCGGCCAGTTCGAGATCAACCTTTGGCACTCGCCCGCCCTCGACGCCGCCGACCGCGCCTTCCGGTTCAAATCCGCGGTCAAGGAGCTGGCCCGGCAGGAGGACAAGCTGGCCACCTTCATGGCAAAACCCTTCAACGACGAGGGCGGCTCCGGCTTCCATCTGCACTTCTCCACCTGGGACGAGGACGGCCGACCGCTGTTCGATGATCCGGCCGAAGCGGACGGCCTGTCGAAGACCGCGCTGTCCGCGATCGCCGGAGTGCTAGCGCACGCGCCCGCTCTCACCGCCCTGGCCAACCCGACCATCAACTCGTACAAACGCTTCGGCCCCGACACCCTCGCGCCATGGCTGATCGACTGGGGTCTGGACAATCGCAGCGCGATGATTCGCATCCCGCCGGAACGCGGCCGCGCCTCGCGCCTGGAACTGCGCCTCGGCGACGCCACCGCGAACCCGTACCTGATCATCGCGGGCCTGCTGGCCGCCGCCTACCTCGGCATCCGTGACGGGCTCACTGCGCCTGAGCCGCTGACCGGTTACGGCTACGACCCGGCAAAGGCTGACAAGATCCCGCAGCACCTCGGCGCGGCGCTGGACGCGCTAGAGGCCGACGCCGACTTCGCCGAGTTGCTCGGCCCGCGCTTCGTGTCCGCCTTCCTCGCCTACAAGCGCAACGAGCTCGAACGCTTCTCCCGCTGGGTCACCGACTGGGAGTTCCACGAGTACGCCTACCATCTGTGATCCTCGAGGACTGACATGACAAGCACAACGCACGGTCCGGCGCGCGCCGGCCAGGACCTCGGCATCGACCTCGCCGACCTCGACTCGTTCGAGCGCGGCGAGGCCTGGCCGCTGTTCGACGCGCTACGCCGCGACGCCCCGGTGCACTGGAACCCCGAGCCGGCTCCGAACTCAGGGTTCTGGGCGATCACCCGGCACGAGGACATCGTCGCGATCGACCGCGACCCGCAGACCTTCACCTCGACCAACTTCGTCAACTTGGAAGAGGTCGATGACGAGCTGATCGAGATTCGCCGCTCGATCCTGGAGTCCGACGGTGACCGGCACCGCGCGCTGCGCAAGCTGCTGCAACGCGATTTCGGCGGCCAGACGCTGCTCAGATACGAGGAGTTTCTGCGCGCGCTGACCGAGAGCACCGTCGAGGCGGCGCTGCGCAAGGGCGAGTTCGACTTCGTCAAGGAGGTGAGCGCCGACTTCCCGATCAGAGTGCTGGCACGGATGCTGGACGTCCCGGACGCGGACACCGGCCGGCTGATCGCCTGGGGCAACCGGATGATCGGCAATACCGACCCCGACTACGCGGACGTGCTGCTCGGCCATGCGGACAGCGACAAGTACAAGCACCTGCCGTTCCGCTCCCCGGCCGCCTTGGAAGTGTTCGAATACGGCCGGAAGCTGGCGGCCGAGCGGCGCGGCGGGGACGGCGAGGATCTGGTCAGCAAGCTGGTCAACCGGCAGCCCATGGACGGCGAGCCGCTGACCGCGACCGAGTTCGACAACTACTTCCTGCTGCTGGTGGTGGCCGGCAACGAGACCACCCGGCACACCATCAGCCATTCGATGCTCGCGCTCTTGCAGAACCCTGATCAGCTCGCCCTGCTCCAGCGGCGCCCCGAGCTCATCCCGGGCGCCGTCGAGGAGATGCTGCGCTGGGCCAGCCCGGTCTACCACTTCCGGCGCACCGCGACCCGGGACGTGGAGCTTCGCGGACGCGAGATCCGCGCCGGCGACAAGGTCGTGATGTGGTTCGCTTCCGGCAACCGCGACGAAGAGGTCTTCGATGACCCGTACCGCTTCGACGTCACCCGCTCCCCCAACGACCACGTCGCCTTCGGCAAGGGCAGCCCGCACTTCTGTCTCGGCAACAACCTCGCCCGGCTGGAGATCCGGCTGATGTTCGAGACGCTGCTGCCGCGCATTGGCCGCGCCGAACTGGCCGGGCCGGTCAAGCGGGTGCGCAGTAACTTCGTCAACGGAATCAAGACGCTGCCGGTTCGCATCGACGCACGCTGAGCGCTGGCTTTTGTGTGCCTCGGCACTCGACCACCGCGGACCGGCCCCCGACACATCCGCCCGGGAGGCACCTGATGCGCGCCCTTTGCGTCCTGCACGACGCTTTCTCGTCTACCGGCCTCATCGGCGACGCGCTGCGAGCGCGCGGCTGGCAGGTCGACGAGACACTGATCGTGCCGGCCGAGCGGTACGACGCGCCCGACGTCGACTTCTCGTTCCCCGATCACCGCGATTACGACCTGCTCGTCCCGATGGGTGCGCCGTGGTCCGCGTATGACGACGCGGCCGTCGGCCGGTGGCTCGTGCCCGAGCTGAACTGGCTCTCGCGCGCCGTCGCGTCCGGCGCAGCCGTGTTCGGCATCTGCTTCGGCGCACAGGCACTCGCCCGCGCGCTCGGTGGCTCGGTCACTCTCTCGGCACATCCCGAGATCGGCTGGACGGTCATCGAACCGGTGGATCCCGGCCTGATCTCGCCCGGGCCCTGGTTCCAGTGGCACTTCGACACCTTCACACCGCCGCCCGGAGCCACCGTGTTGGCCCATACAGTTCCGGCTAAAAACGCGGCCGCTGTACAGGCGTATCGGATCGGTCGCAGCCTCGGCGTGCAGTTCCATCCCGAGGTCACCGCGCTCGACATCAAGATGTGGCTCGGCAACGGCGGCGACGCGCAGGTCCGCTCCCGCGGCATCGAACCGGCCGACCTGCTCACCGAAGCCGCTCGCCAGGAAGAGGCCGCGCGGGCCCGCGCCAACGACCTGACCGACGCCTATCTGCGGAAGATCTTCGCAGCTTAGGCGGCGGATCGGGCGCCGGAAAATACCGGTCGCGCAACCATTGCCATCCAAACGTTTGGACCCATACGATTCACCCCACCCGGAATCGCGACCACAGGGGCCAAGGAGGCGCCATGGACACGCAGCAGGCCGAGCACCGACGTCTTGCCGGATCACTCACGCTGGTCGACGCGATCGCGCAGTCGGTCGGCGTGATGGGTCCCGTCTTCTCCATCGCCTTCCTCGTTCCGCTTCTAGTCGGGCTCAACGCCTCGGGCAGCGGCGCGGGAACCGCCGCACCGCTCGCGGTTCTCATCGCGGCGGTCGGCGTGCTCGGCCTCGGCTGGATCGTCGCGCAGTACGCGCGCCGGATTCACGCCGCCGGTTCGCTCTACGACTACGTGACCGACGGACTCGGCAAACGGGTCGGGGCGGCGGCCGGACTGCTTTACTACATCGGCATCCTGGCACTCGGCGTCGGCATCCTGGTGATGATCGGCGGCACGATCCACGACACCTTGCAGGCAGAGTTCAACATCGCTCCGCTGCCGGACGCCGTCTGGGACCTGATTCTCCTAGTCGGCCTCGGCGCGGTGCTCTACCTCGGCGTCGCGCTCTCCACGCGGGCACAGCTCACTCTGGCGCTGATCTCTTTCACCGCGGTGCTG
Organism: Actinocrinis sp.; assembly: GCF_035605935.1. Classification (GTDB taxonomy): domain Bacteria; phylum Actinomycetota; class Actinomycetes; order Streptomycetales; family Catenulisporaceae; genus Actinocrinis. Next base: position 17,220 of record NZ_DATNGK010000201.1, read on the forward strand.
ATCTTCGCGGTCTACGTCATCGCGAAGCTCGGCGGCGGCAACCACGTCGCCACCGCGTTCAAGCCGAGCAGTTCGCCGCAGGGCATGCGCGGCGTGATGTTCGGCGTGCTCTACGGCGTGCTGCTGTTCACCGGTTTCGAGGCCGCCGCGAACCTCGGCGAGGAGACCGCGCATCCCAAGCGCGACATCCCCCGCGCGGTGCTCATCTCGGTGCTGGCGGTGGCAGGGTTCTACATCATCGCCTCGTACGCGCAGGTCGCCGGATACCACTTCAGCCTGGACTCGCTCGGCAAGAACGCGGGCGCACCGCTGTTCGGCCTGGCCGGACCGGCCTCAGCCGGCGGATTCGGCTCGGTCGTGGTGCGGCGGCTGCTGGAGCTGGTGGTGGTCTTCGACATGCTCGCCGTGCTGATCGGCTGCGCGGTTTCCGCAACTCGAGGCCTGTTCGCCCTCGCCCGCGACAACCGCCTGCCCGCCCCGCTCGCCCGCATCTCGGTCCGGCGCGGCACCCCGCTCGTGGCCGCCGCGGTCGTGCTGGCCGCCCACCTGATCGTGATCATCCTGACCGCCGCGTGGTCCGGCCTGCTCGCCCAGGCCGGTCTGCCGCACTACGTCGCCATGTTCAGCTGGGGTTCGACCTTCGGCGGCTTCGCCCTCGCGGTCATCTACCTGCTGATGGCGGTCGGAGCCTTGCGTGGGCTGCGCGATCACCAACGTCTGTGGGCGGTGTACCTGGCGGGCGTCGTCGGCATCGCGGTAACCGGCGCGGCTATCTTCGGGTCCTTCTATCACGTGACCGCGCCGGTGATCTACGCCCCGTACGCCGCGCTGGCGATACTCGTCCTCGGCTTCGTACTCGCCTTCACCCACCGAGAGGACGGCGCGGCGAGTGGAGCCACGGCCAGCGCACCCGCCGCCGCAGCGACCGCTGCCGCTGAGTGAGCCCACGCTGACATCTCTGCCTCACCGCGCAGGAAGGCAATCGGTGCCCACTCCCCGCATGCTGCTCATCCTCAGCGAGAACTGGACCATGACGTCCGGCCGCGACCTGCCCACGCTCGTGCGCTGGGCTCGCGAGGCCGAGGACGCCGGATTCGACGCGGTGATGATCAGCGAGCACGTGGTGCTCGGCCCCGACGCCGGCGCGCGCGGCGTGATGGGCAATCCGCGCGAGTATGCGCTGCCGGGAAACCAGGACCCGTACACACCCTGGCCGAACTCGCTCATGCTGCTTTCCGCCATCGCCTCGGCGACCAGCCGGATCAGGCTGGTCGCCGGCGCGGTGCTGGCGCCGCTACGGCACCCGCTGCTGCTCGCACGCGAGCTGGGTACCCTCGATCTACTCAGCGAGGGACGACTCGTCGTCCAGCCCACGGTCAGCTGGAGCCGCGACGAATATGCCGCGCTCGGCGTCCCGTTCGGGCAACGCGGCCGGATCCTCGATGAGCAACTGGAGATCATGGACCGGCTCTGGCGCGAATCGCCGGTCACCCACCACGGCGAGTTCTTCCACTTCAACGAGGTCTACTTCGAGCCGAAGGCCTATCGCCCCGACGGCCCGCGAATGTGGTTCGGCGGCCAAGACATGCATGACCGGCTGCTCAAGCGGCTGGTGCGTTACGGCCACGGCTTCCATCCCCTCGGCGAACCGACCCAGGCCGACCTTGCTCGCCTTCGCGCGGGCCTTGCCGCCGCCGGACGCGCCGACGAACCGCTGGAACTGATCGGCGGCACCCGCGCGGTCTTCCCCGACGAGCGCTCCTGCGCCGACCTCGGTCAAGCGATGGCCGATCTGCCCGAGCAGCTGGAGAAGGGCTTCACCACTTTCTGCCTCAAGCCCTCGCAGTTCACCGACGACGCTGATGGCGTCGACGCGCTCTGCAAAGAGGTCATGCGGCGCGCCGAGGCGATGTCGCGCTAGCCAGCCAACCGACTGACGCCCGCACCTGATCACTAACATGGTGCGCGGACGTGGCCCGTCCGGTGACCGGAATCTTTTGGCACTTCTCCACAAAAATGCGGAGCGCGGCCTGCTCCGGTCACCACGTTCCGTTACCTGCCGATAGACGAAAGACTGTTCTTGGCAGGGGAACGGGGAGACGGTCCCCCGTTGTGCGTTGGCCACAAGAAAGGGCTTGCATCGGTGTTCACTCGCGTCGCCATCGTCAACCGAGGTGAGGCCGCGATGCGGCTGATCCACGCAGTCCGGGACCTCGCCGCGCAGACCGGTACACCGATCGAGACGGTCGCGCTGCACACCGACGTCGACCGGACGGCCACGTTCGTGCGCGAGGCAGACCTCGCCTACGACCTCGGCCCGGCCTCCGCTCGCCCGTATCTCAATCACGCGGCGCTCGAGCGCGCGCTGGTGGAGACCAAGGCGGACGCCGCGTGGGTCGGCTGGGGCTTCGTCGCCGAGGACCCGGCGTTCGCCGAACTGTGCGACCGGATCGGTGTCGCCTTCGTCGGCCCAAGCGCCGAGGCGATGCGGAAACTCGGCGACAAGATCGGCGCGAAGCTGATCGCCGAGGAGGTCGGCGTGCCGGTCGCGCCCTGGAGCCGCGGTGCGGTCGAGACCCTGGAGGCGGCGGTCCGCGCCGCGAGCGAGGTCGGCTATCCGCTGATGCTCAAGGCGACCGCGGGCGGCGGCGGACGCGGCATCCGCGTCATCACGAACGAGGCCGAATTGGTCGACGCCTACGAGCGCACCAGCCAGGAGGCGTTGCGCGCGTTCGGCAGCGGCGTGGTCTTCCTGGAGCGGCTGGTCACCGGCGCGCGGCACGTCGAGGTGCAGGTCATCGCCGACGGCCAAGGCACGGCGTGGGCGGTCGGCGTGCGCGACTGTTCCGTGCAGCGGCGCAACCAGAAGGTGATCGAGGAGTCGGCGTCGCCGGTGCTCAGCCCCGAACAGGCGGCCGAACTCAAGTCCTCCGCCGAACGGCTCGCGGTCTCGGTGGGCTACTGCGGCGCGGCGACCGTCGAATTCCTCTACCACCCCGGCGAGCGGCTGTTCGCCTTCCTGGAAGTCAACACGCGGCTCCAGGTCGAGCACCCGATCACCGAGACGAC
>NZ_DATNGK010000202.1:0-6157 GCF_035605935.1 Actinocrinis sp.
TGCCGGGTTTGGTGAAGGTATACGAGTACGACTGGCCGGTGTTCAGCGCCGTCGAGCCGAGCGGGCCGCTGTCGTGCTGGCTGGTCACCGTGTGCGCGTCCGAGTCCTGATTCGTCCAGGTCACCGTGGTGCCGGCCTTGACGGTGATCGCGGCCGGAACGAAGGCGAAGCCCTTGATCGTGACCGCGTTGGCGGCCACCGGTGCGCTGCCCGCGCCGGAGCCCTGGCCGCCGCCGGCGCTCATCGTCATGCCCGGCATGCTCGCCATCGCGGAATCTCCAGGCGCCGCAACGGCGCCAGTGCTCGTGGAGCCCGGTTGTCCGGCAAGAGCCGCCTGACCCTTGCCGGCCGTGATGGCCGTAGCCGAACCCGACGCGGCCGCCGGATGCGACGGGCTTGAGCAAGCGGCGAGGACGAGTCCGGCAGCCACGAACAGGGCGGCTAAGACTGATTTCCGAGGTTTACGACCTAGATAACTGTTCACGCAAAGCTGATACGGGACGGGGTTACAGCGCAGGTCGGGGCGGTGTAACCCGCTTCCGTATTCCTATGTGAATGACGATACGACCGATTGAGCACCGAGAGGACACAACGACCGTGAATGACGCGGGGGCCCAGCCTGCCGGGGCACTAGGGCGTGTTTTGAAACTATCGCCGGGGCCGCGACGCCTGCCACGCACGCTCGCTGCGTTGGCGAAGCGCCCACAGACAACCCGGTATGAGGACGCTCCGCCGCCTTGCGATCGCACGCGCCAGGCGCCTCGGCCTTATCCGACGCTAGTTTCAAAACACGCCCTAACATGAACCGTGATCGGCAGCCAGGTGGTCAAAGCGCTGAGGTTTGGCGTGCGCGCGGTCTGGCCTGACGAGGCGCCGACGACGCTGCCAGGCGCGGCCTATCCGGATTGGGACGCGATCTACGCGGACAACGTCGGGCGCATCTACCGGCTGATGTTCGCGAAGGTCGGCAACCGTCCCGACGCCGAGGACCTCACCTCGCAGGTATTCCTGGCCGCATACGGGCCGCTGCGAGCCACCGCTGGAGTCGGGCAGGTGCGGGCGTACCTGACCGCGACCGCGCGCACGGTGCTGGCCGAACACTGGCGACGCACCCTCGGCCATCAGGTCACCGAAATCGACCTCGAGACCACCGACCTCGAGGACTACGCAGGCCCCGCCGCGGCCGACGAGACCGTGAACGGCCCGGCCCAGCAGCGCGCGGCACGTATCCTGCGAGCTCTGCCCGAGCGGCAACGGCAGATCCTGGTGCTGCGCTTCCTGCGCGGCTACTCGATCCGGCAGGCCGCGACCGAGCTCGGCGTCTCGATCGCGAACGCGAAGGTGTTGCAGCATCGCGCGCTGCGTGCGGCCGCGGGGCTGGACAAGGACGGAAAGGAAGGGGAGGCGTCATGAGACACCCGGTCGACAGTTACGTGAACCGGCTGCTGCGTCGGCGCCGCCCAAAGCCGTTCGCGCCCACCCAGGACGAGCTGGCCGTCATGCGCACCGCGATCGACCTGATGGCCGCCACCCCGGAGGCGCACGGTCCTCGCCCCGCGTTCGTCGAGCAGTTGCGCGCGCAGATCTCCGAGCAGGAGCGCAACGAACAAGGGCCGGGTTCGGCCCGGCCGGCCTGGCGTGCCCCGGCGCGGCGCCGGTTTCTCGCGGCCGGTGCGCTGACCGCGGCCGGAGCGGCAGCGGGGGTCGGCGCGGACCGGATGGTGGTGATCGCGAGCGGCGACGATCAAAACGGCCGACCCGGACAGCCAGGGCCGGGCCCGGGACAGCCGCAGCCGCCGGCCGAGCTGACGCCGACGGCGGGGGTTTGGCGTGACGTCGCGGCGTCTACCGATCTCGCAGAGGGGGATGTGCATCCCTTCGATCTCGGCTCGGTCAACGGTTTCCTGCGGCGCGCGTCAGGGCGCGTACAGGCGGTGTCAGGGGTCTGCACTCATCAGGGCTGCCGGCTCGACCTGGCCGCCGCACGCGACAAGCTTTCCTGCCCCTGCCACGGCGCGACGTTCACCGTCGCCGGGGCGAATCTCACCCATCCCCGCCAGTCCAGCGGCCCGCTGCCCGCGCTCCCCCGGCTCCCGGTGCGTGAGCAGGCTGGCAGGATCCAGGTCTACGCTCCTCCGCCGAGCCCTTCCCACCAGGACTGATTCGTCCTCGCGGCGCGCCGTCCGCCGGCTTGTCTCCGGCTAGGCTCGGTTCCGGCCCATTTGGTCGAGTGCGGCCCGGACGAGCGCGGTGAGAGGACCAGCGGTGACCGAGGAGTCTGCGTGGAATCGCACCGTTCTGCGGGTAAACAACGAGCGGCTACTGCTCGGCAGGCTGCGCGCGGACGGGGCCACTTCGCGGGCCGAGCTGGCGCGGATCACCGGCCTGTCCAAGCCCACGGTCTCGACCGCGCTCGGCCGGCTCGAGCGAGCCGGCCTGGTGCGCGAGGTGGGCAAGGTGGCCAACGCGGGCCGCGGCCGCTCTCCGGTACTTTACGAGGCCGACCCGACGGCCGGTTACGCGATGGGCATCGACATCGGGCGCAGCTGGGTGCGCGCGGCGGTGGCCGACCTCAACGGCGTGGTGCTCGGCCGTGGCGACGAACGCAACCAGGCCGATGACGCAGACGCCTTGGTCGCCATCGCCGGGACGCTGGCGAGACGAGTGGCGGCGCAGGCCGGGCTGGAGTGGTCAAGTGTGCTGCACACGGTGGTCGGCAGCCCTGGCGTGACGGACAGCGCGACGCATGCGGTCCGGTATGCCGAGAACCTGCCCGGCTGGGGACGGCGCGGCGCGACCGACCTCTTGCAGCGGGAACTCGGCACCGGCCTTGAGGTGGTGAACGACGCGAACCTCGCCGCGCTCGGCGAGTACTCGGTGGGCGCGGGGCAGGGTTGCGAGCTGTTCGTGTACTTACTCATCGGAACCGGCATCGGCGCTGGGATCGTGGCGGGCGGGAAGTTGTTCCTCGGTGCGCACGGGGCCGCTGGGGAGGTCGGGTACCTGCCCTGGGGCGTAGATGGCAGCGGCGCGAGCGATGCGCCGACGCGCGGGATGCTGGAGGACGCGGCGGCGGGTGACGCGGTGCTCGCGCTCGCGCATGGCAATGGGCTGACGGAGGCGGTCTCCGCGAAGGACGTCTTCGACGCGGCGCGCGCCGGAGACGCGCGCGCGCTGGCAGTAGTCGGCTTGGAGGCGGAACGGCTGGCGCACGCGGTCGCGGCGGTCGCGGCCGTGATCGATCCGGCGCTGGTAGTGCTCGGCGGCGGGATCGGTGACAACGCGGATCTGCTGTTGGAACCGTTGCGCGCGGCGTTGCAGCGGATCACGCCGCTGCGCCCCGAGCTGGTGCCCTCGCAACTGGGCGGGGACGCGGTACTGCGGGGCGCGATCGCGACCGCGGTGACGGCGGCGCGGGAACGTGCGTTCGAGGTCTGGAACGCCGGTTAGGGCGTCAGACCCGGTAGCCGGGGCCGGGAGGGGTGGCGGACCGCGAGTGCCCGCCGCCCCTCCCTCACCTCCCGGCTCCACCCACTAGAACCGGCTCAGAGAGGATTCGCAGAACCCTGTTTCGAATCCTATAGGGTCAGGACACCGGGATGTCCAGCTTCGGCACGTTCCAGCCTGAGACGCTGATCACAGGCGAAGATCCGTTTAAGTCCACAGCGCGGTAGCTCGCGGTCAGCGTCTCGGACTCGCCGGGCCAGAGCGTGACGTCGTTGTCGCTCCAGATCGAGGTCTGCAATTCGTTGTCCCCCGGCAGCTCCGCGCCGGAAGCGGTTCCCCTGCGCACATCTGTGCGCAGGAAGAACGCGACCGTGGGCTTGCTCGAGTTGTTGGTGATGGTGACGGTGACCTGCCGGTCGGAACCGGCCGGCCCCGGCTTGGCCGCGGTGGTCGCAGTGGCGGTGATCGAAGCTTGCGACAAGTTCTGCAGAGCCTTGAGGTTCGCATACTGCGACATCGTGGCCTGCGGGTTGCCGATCGTCTTGGACCAGTTGACCGCGTCCGGCGTCGTCGACTCCCAGTAGACGTTGCGGTCCACGACCGCGCCGCCGCGGCGCAGCAGCAGCTCGACGAAGTAGACGGTACCGGACGAGGTCGGCACGACCGGTTTGAGCACCGAGTTCTTCACCTGCTGGGAGGCCAGCGTCAGGCTGCCGGAGGTCTGGTCGTCGAGCAGCGCGCCCGCGGTGCTGTAGACCTTTGATTCCACGGTGACACCGGACTGGCTCGCGCCGCCGAGGTTGTCCACCGTGACGCTGCCCTTGTCCAGGGCGTAGATCGCGTGCAGCGCCCGGTTGGCGCTCTGCGCGCCGAAGTACGCGCCGGCCTGGTCGTAGTCGTTGTTGTAAAGCGACCAGAGCAGCGTCGGCCAGCCCTTGTTGAGCTGCCAGTAGATCGTGCCGGTGGACGGCGCGGTGGAGTTGGTCGAGTGGTCGATGAAGGCCTCGAACTGCGCGCGGGTGTCCTCGTAGTTCTGCACCTGCGCCTCTTCGACGTACTGGTTCAGGCTGGACCACGCGCCGTAGCGGTCGGTGATCGCGGTGTCGAGGTTGAAGAGGGTGCCGAAGGCGTAGCCGGTGTGCTTCGTGCCCTCGTAGTTGTTGTGGTATTGGTTCGCGCCCGGCTTCTGCCACAGTGCTGTCTTGTCGGTGGAGGACAGGAAGCGATTGATCGAGTCAAGGGTCGGCACGGTGTTGCCCGAGCTCTGCTCGCTGTCGAAGCCCCACGAGCCGCCCGCGTTGGTCAGCGTCGAGTCGCCGCTGTCGAAGTGGCTGGTGTCATACCAGTAATTCGGCGGGACCCAGTCGTAAGGACCCTCCTTCTCGCCCGAGGTGCCCAGTTGCGGGCTGCTGTTGTACTCGGCGGAGGAGATGAAGGGGCCTGAGTAATCGGCCGCGGCGAAACCCTTGAGCGCGAGCGACTCCTGGTTGGCGGTCGGCGCGTTGTCGCTCCACTGGAAGCTGAAAACGGACGGATGGTTGCGCAGGCTCTCCCCGATCGTCTGCGCGGTGAGCTGGTAGTTCGCGTTCTGGGCGCTGGTGTAGCTGGTGGACTCCCAGAAGTCGCAGCACTGCAGCCCGGCGTTGACCAGGATGCCGGCAGCGTCCATCTGCCGGTACCAGTCGTCCGGCATCAGGTGCCCCTCGAGCCGGATCGTGTTGACGCCCATGGCTTTGAGCAGGCCGATCTGCCGCGCCGTGTCGGCCGGGTCGTAGCGCAGGAACAGGTCGGGATCCCAGCCGCCGCCGCGGATCACGATCGGCACGTTGTCGACCTTGAACGCGCGCACGCCGTCGGGCGCGGCGGTCGATGCGCCGGTCAGGTACGAGGTGACGGTGCGGATGCCGAAGGTCTCAGAGGTCGAGTCGAGCGAGGTCGAGCCCTGCGACACCGCGGTCGTGAGGGTGTAGAGCGGCTGCGCGCCGAGCTGATACGGCCACCAGATCTGTGGGTCGGCCAGCGTCAGGCTTGAGTAGGAGGACGGCGTGAAGGTCACCGGTTGAGTCGACTTCGCCGCGACGGTCACCGACTGGCTCACCGTGATCGGCGTTCCGCCGCCCGGTGGCGTGATCGTCGCGGAAACGGCGCCTGTCTGCGAAGACGACGAGGTGTTGGTCACCTCGGCCTTAACCGTTAGGGCGCTGCTGGCGAGGTTCGCGGCAGTGTTCTGATTGACGTGCGCGTTCCCGATCACCAGCGGCCCGCCGGTCTGCAACTGGACCGGGAACTGGATGCCGGTGTTGTTGTCCGGCGGGATCTGGCTCCAGTCCACGTTGTCGAGCGTCAGCATGGCGCTCGGGTTGTTCGGATGCAGCTCCATGGCGAGCGAGTTCGTGCCCGAGCGCAGCAGGCCGGTGATGTCGAAGACATGGCGCGCATAGTCGCCAGTGACGGTGGCCGAGGTGGCGACCTCGGTGCCGTTGACCCACACGTCCGCCGCGCCGACCACCCCGTTGACGACGAGCTTGGCGTTCTGCCCGCTCGATGGGGCGGCGAAGTCGGTGCGGTACCACCAGGGCACGGAGAACTGAGCGATCGTGTCCGCGCCGACCTTGGTCATCTGACCGAAGCAGGACTTCATGTTGGCCGAGTCGAAGACGTTCGGGCAGGTCCCGTTCTGCAGCAGGGCACTGATCTCGGTACCCGGTGC
>NZ_DATNGK010000203.1:0-70309 GCF_035605935.1 Actinocrinis sp.
CAGCCCGTACATGCCTTGCGGATTGTTCGGATCACCATGTGCGTGGGCAGCGATGTCCGCCGCGACCGAAGTGCCGTGGTATTCGTTCGACCTGTCGTTAGTGTCCGAAGTCGGATTGCTTGGGCTTGAGAAATTGAGTCCAGATAACAGCGAACCCTGAAGGTCCGGCTGCGTCGGGTCGACACCAGAGTCGACGACCGCAACAGTCACACCATTGCCACGCGCTTGGAACTGGCTCCGGATTTGCGTGACTTGGAACTGGCTCAGCGCCCATTCCTTGTCATACACGGGGTTCGTGGTCGCGTACGCTGGAACGGCGCTCAACCCGATGAGGCCTAGCGCACTGGCCGCCGCGAGCGCCGCAACCGTCCTACGACGCAAGCTGCGGCGCCTGTCCCGTACCATGCACAACTCCCCACGTTCGCCCAACTCAGAGCCGCTATGTACCCGTGACAGGCTACAGACAGCCGCCGGTCAATGACACCTTGGGACAGCGACCGCTACTCGATGACGCCGCCGGGAGGCGCGGCCTGCTTATCGCCATACCAATAATCCGTGTCCTGACGCAGGAAACCGGCCCGGTTTCCGCGCTCGTCACCCTTTCCGCCAGCACCTCGAGCCCCAGCGCCGCCGCCCATCATTCCCTGCTGGCCTTGCGCTCCTGCGCCTCCAGCGCCAGCTGCGCCCTCACCTGCGGCTCCAGCAGCTCCCGTGCCATATCGACCGCCGGCACCAGCCGCTCCGGCTCCACCTTCGCCGCTACCGATACCAGCGCTCTCACCTGCGCCGAGTGTCGTGCCGCCTTTCTTGGCAGAGCCGTATCCTCCAGCGCCGTATCCACCAGCAGCACCGCCACCGCCACCGAATCCTTCTTCAGCGCCGCCGCCGAATCCGCCTGCCGCACCACCACCGCCGAGACCCGCAAGGCCGGCAGCACCCAATCCAGCGCCGCCGATGCCCCCGCCCGCGCCACCGCCAGCACCACCACCGACGCCGCCGAATTCGCCAGGGACTCCGCTCGCACCGCCGGCTCCTACGCCGCCGGGACTGTACGGGTTACCGCCGCCGTAGTCGCCGCCGGTACCTCCAGCACCGCCAAGGCCCTGCGTCACTGTCGCGCCTCCAGGATCTGTGTAGGCGGGAACCTTCACGCCCGAGCCACTGCCTCCGCCTGCGGCGCTGCCTCCGCCACCGTAGCCGCCTCCATATCCACCACCCGAGCCAGCTCCGCCGCCACCCCCATAACCACCGCCGCCGTAGCCGCCGCCGGTGCCTCCCCCGCCACCGCCGCCGGTACCGCCTATCGGATAGACCGGGACCGGCATGACTGGGGGATTACCACCGTTACTGGTGCCGTTTCCGTTTCCGTTTCCGTTCGTCGGATCGTCGTGATAGCTAGTCGAGGTTGGCAATTGCTGCTGTGCGGAGGTGTACGCGCTCGCGAGCTGCGTCATCGTGCTGATGGCCTGCTGGTGCTTCTGCGCGATGTCGTGTTTCGCGATCTCCGAGGCGATGTTCGCCTCACCGCCGGTCAGCAGGCCCGCGGCCAGGCCGGTGCCCCAGCTCGAGTCGATGTTCGCCGCCTGCTGTTCCAGCCACGTCGGCGGGCTCGGCATGTTGCCGCGAGCCCAGCTCAGCGCGCTCGCCGTGTTCGTGACCGCGACGCTCGTGTTCGCCGCGTTGTCCGCGTGCGTCTGCATCTTGTTCGCGACCGTCTGCGACTGCTGGAAATACGCGTCGGCCGCCGCTCCCTGCCACTGCGACTGAATGGCCGTCAGGTTCGTCTGAAGCTGCTGCGTGGCATCCTGCAGCTGCGTCGAATGCGTCTGCCACGCCAGCGCAGTGTCGTGCATCGCGTTCGGATCGCCCGACTGCACGTAGTTGTACAGCGTCTGGTGGTCCGCGCTGTTGTAGTCGTTCATGTCCGCTCCCCCCTCGCTACGCTGCGCCGGCCGACGTGTTCGAGCCCGTAGGCGTCGGAGTCGGAGTCGGGGTGGGCGTAGCTGTCGGTGCAGGCGTGGTCGTAGGTGTTGGCGTAGGTGTCGGTGTCGTCGTACCCGAATTCGTACCCGAATTTGTATTCGTAGTAGTAGTCGTACCAGTGCCGTTGTTCGGCATCGCGTACGTGCTCGTACCGCTGCTCTGCGGGTAATACGTCGTACTAGTGCTGCCGGTCGTCGAGGCCGGTGACGTCGGGGTGTCGCCGTACTGCTGCAGGATCGAGTTGAACTTGTTCGTGATGTCCTGCTCGGTCTGCTTGTACTTGTTCGCGCTCGTGCCGACCACGTTGATCATCGTGTTGACCAACTGGGTGACCTCGTTGAAGGAGTTGATGAGGTCTTGCTTGGTCTGCTCATATGCCGTAGAGAACGCTTGCGCCTCGGGGAAGTCACCGAAGCTGTTCGTGCCGTCGTTCATGCTCATGACGCTGTTGTCCTGCTCCAGGCTCTGCAGGATCGAGGTCAGTTTCTGCTGGAAGGTCTCCAGCGACTCGATCTGCACCGCGTACATGGAGCCCCCGCCGCCACTGCCGTCCAGCATGGCCGTGTCACCCCGCTTTCCCGTTCGTTCGCCATCCGCGCGCTCGCCCTGCGCCGGCCCGCGCCCGCGCTCCATCTCGCCGATCGGCGTGCCGAAAGGCCTCGCGCGCGCGAGGGTTTCTCAGGGCACTCTAGCGAAAAACGGCGCCGCGCAGGAGGCTGCGCGGCGCCGTGAGGACGTCTTTCGTACGTCTTCGCCAGGGTCAGACACCCATGGCGTGCACGCCGCCGTCGACGTGGATGACCTCGCCGGTGGTCTTCGGGAACCAGTCCGACAACAGGCCGATCACACCGCGCGCGGCCGGCTCCGGGTCGTTCATGTCCCAGCCAATCGGGGCCCGCTCGTCCCAGACCCCTTCGAACAGCTCGAAGCCGGGGATGGATTTTGCCGCCATGGTCTTGACCGGACCAGCCGAGATCAGGTTGCTGCGGATGCCCTTTGGGCCGAGGTCGCGGGCCAGGTAGCGGCTGGTCGACTCCAGCGCGGCCTTCGCGACGCCCATCCAGTCGTAGCCGGGCCAGGCGACCTGCGCGTCGAAGTCCATGCCGACGATCGAGCCGCCGTTCTCGCCGAACAGCGGGGCGACCGCCATGGCGAGGGACTTGTACGAGAACGCCGACACGTTGACCGCGGTGGCGACCGACTCCCATGGGGTGTTGAGGAAGTTACCGCCGAGCGCGTCAATCGGACCGAAGGCGATGGAGTGCACGACGCCGTCGAGCCCGTCGACGTGCTCGCGGACGTTGTCGGGCAGGGCGGCCAGATGCTCGGCGTTGGTGACGTCGAGCTCGATGACCGGCGCCGGCTTGGGCAGTCGTGAGGCGATCCGGTTGACCAGCGAGAGCCGGCCGTAGCCGGTGAGCACGACGTCGGCGCCTTCCTCCTGCGCCAGGCGGGCGACGCTGAACGCGATCGAGGCATCGGTGATGATGCCGGTGACGAGGACGCGCTTGCCGTCCAGGATTCCCATCGGGTCAGTGCCCCATTCCCAGTCCGCCATCCACGGGGATGACGGCTCCATTGATGTACCCCGCGTCGGGCGAGGCCAAGAATTTCACGACCCCGGCGATCTCGTCCACGCTGGCGTAACGGCCCAGCGGCACCTGCGAGACGATCTCTGCCCTGCGCTCGTCGGTGAGCACGGCGGTCATCTCGGTGTCGACGAATCCCGGGGCGACCACGTTGGCGGTGATCGAACGCGAGCCCAGTTCCCGGGCCAGCGAGCGGGCCATGCCGACCAGTCCGGCCTTGGACGCGGCGTAGTTCACCTGTCCGGCTGAGCCGGACAGGCCTACGACCGAGGAGATGAAGATGATCCGGCCGCGGCGCAGCCGCAGCATGCCCTTGGCGGCGAGCTTGGCGACGCGGAAGGAGCCCTTGAGGTTGGTGTCGACGACGGCGTCGAAGTCCTCCTCGCTCATCCGCAGTACCAGGGTGTCGCGGGTGATTCCGGCGTTGGCGACCAGGATCTCCACCGGGCCGTGCGCCGCCGCGACCTCTTGGAACGCCCGCTCGACGTCCTCGGGCACCGTGATGTCGCACCGTACGGCGAGGAACGAGCCCTCGCCCTTGACCGGCACGATCGGCGGTTCGCCAGACCGGTAGGTCACGGCGACCTTGTCGCCTTGCTCGGCGAAGGCCCGGGCGATGGCCAGTCCGATCCCACGGTTGCCGCCGGTGACAAGCACCGACCTGGCCGCGCTGCTTTCCGCCACGCGTGCGTCCTTCCCTCGTCGCGATTCGCTGGTAGGTCCCCCTCGGGAACGCTATCGCTCTTGAACTTGAGCGCCCCTTGCGGGGGACTACAAAAGCGCCAGGACAGGGTCGTGGAGTTCAGCTAGGTTCGGTGACAGGTGTCGCGGAGTGGACGCGCGGCGCGGTGTGAGCCACGGGAGGGCAGTTGTGAGTCAGGAGCAGCACGGCGACGGGAGTTCCGGCGGTGCTCAGAGTGCGGAGGGCGGCGACGGCGAGCGGATCGATCCCGCGTTCCTGGCGCTGCCGCTGCGGGAAATGGCGCAAGCGGCGCTGATCCGGGCGCGGGAGCTGGGCGCGGAGCACGCGGATTTCCGCTCCGAACGCATTCGCGAGCAGATGATCCGACTGCGCGATGGTCAGCTGGACGGGGTGAATGACAACGCCGAGGCGGGGATCTCGGTGCGGGTCGTGCACGAGGGCACCTGGGGTTTCGCGGCCGGCGTCGTGCAGACCGCGCAGGCCGCGGCGCGATTGGCGGAGCAGGCGGTGCAGGTGGCTCGGGTTTCGCGGCCGGTCAACGTCGAGCCGGTGGTGCTCGCGGCGGAACCGTCCTACGGCGAGCGGTTCTGGGTGTCGGCGTATGAGATCGACCCCTTCGACGTGCCGGACGCGGAGAAGATCGCGCTGCTGACGCAGTGGTCGCGCCGTCTGCTCGACGCCGAGGGCGTGGATCACGTGGACGCCTCGCTGCACGCGGTGCGGGAGAACAAGTTCTACGCCGACACCAACGGCACGGTCACCATCCAGCAGCGGGTGCGGGTGCATCCGGTGCTCGAGGCGGTGGCGATCGACGTCGAGGGCAAGTACGGCACGCCCGGGGCGTTCGAGTCGATGCGCACGCTGGCCCCGCCGGCGGGACGCGGCTGGGAGTACCTGACCGGTACCGGTTGGGACTGGGACGCGGAGCTGGCCGAGCTGCCCGCTTTGCTGGCGGAGAAGCTGGCCGCGCCGTCGATCGAGGCGGGCGTCTACGACCTGGTGATCGCTCCCTCGAACCTGTGGCTGACGATCCATGAGTCGATCGGGCACGCGACGGAGCTGGACCGCGCGCTCGGCTACGAGGCGGCGTACGCGGGGACGTCGTTCGCGACGCTCGATCAGTTGGGGACGTTGAAGTACGGGTCCGCGGTGATGAACGTCACTGGCGACCGCGTGGTGGAGCACGGCTTGGCGACGATCGGCTTCGACGACGAGGGCGTGCAGACGCAGCGCTGGGACATCGTCAAGGACGGGATTCTGGCGGGCTATCAGCTCGACCGCAGGATCGCGCAGCTCAAGGGCCTGCACGGGTCGCGCTCGAACGGCTGCGCGTTCGCGGATTCGCCGGGTCACGTGCCGATCCAGCGGATGGCGAACGTGTCGCTGCAACCGGCTGCCGACGGTCCGTCGACCGAGGAGCTGATCGGGCGGGTCAAGCGCGGGCTGTTCATCGCCGGGGACAAGTCCTGGTCGATCGACATGCAGCGCTACAACTTCCAGTTCACCGGGCAGCGCGCGTACCTGATCGTGGACGGCAAGCTGGCCGGGCAGGTGCGCGACTTCGCGTATCAGGCCACGACGACGGACTTCTGGGGCTCGATGGAGGCGGTGGGCGGCCCGCAGACCTATGTGCTGGGCGGGGCGTTCAACTGCGGCAAGGGCCAGCCGGGGCAGGCCGCCCCGGTCTCGCACGGCGCGCCTTCGGCGCTGTTCCGGGGCGTGCGGATTCTCAACACGGTGCAGGAGGCGGGACGGTGACCGGGAACGGCGCGTCGGCGGGCTTGGCGAAGGCGCAGGAGCTCGCCGAGCGGGCACTGGAGCTTTCCCGCGCGGACGGCGCGGTGGTGCTGGTGGACGAGTCTTCGACGGCGAACCTGCGCTGGGCGAACAACACGCTGACCACGAACGGGGTCGCCGAGGGCCGCACGGTCACGGTGATTTCGACCGTCAACGGCGCGCAGGGCACGTCGGCGGCGGTGCTTTCCCGTTCGGGCGTCGATCGGGACACGCTCGAGGAGCTGGTGCGGGCCAGCGAGCAGGCCGCGCGGGACGCGGGTCCGGCGGAGGACGCGCAGCCGCTGGTCGGGCCGGAGGCGGGCGCGGACGGTTCGAGTTGGCAGGACGGCCCGGCCGGCACCTCGATCGACGTGTTCGGCTCGTTCGCTCCGGCGCTCGGGGAGGCGTTCGAGGCGGCGCGGGCGGCCGGGCGGCTGCTGTTCGGGTTCGCCGAGCATTCGATGACCAGCACCTATCTGGCGACCTCGGCCGGGTTGCGGCTCAAGCACGACCAGCCGACCGGGACGCTGGAGCTGAACGCCAAGTCGCCCGACTTCGTCCGGTCGGCGTGGGCGGGTGCTTACACGAAAGACTTCACGGACGTGGATGTGGCGGCGCTCGGCGGGGAGCTGGCGCAGCGGCTGGACTGGCAGAAGCGCCGCGTCGATCTGCCCGCGGGTCGTTACGAGACGCTGCTGCCGCCGTCCGCGGTCGCGGATCTCTACGTCTACATGAGTTACGTGACCTCAGCGCGGGACGCGGCCGACGGCCGCACCGTGTTCTCGGCGCCGCGCGGCGAGGGCTCGGCGCACGGCACGAAGGTCGGCTCGCGCATCGGCGTCGAGGGGCTGCGGCTGTGGTCCGATCCGTTCGCCCCGGGCCTTGAAGCCGCGCCGTTCAACATCGCGCGCTATTCCTCCGGCAACCAGTCGGTCTTCGACAACGGACTGCCGGTCGAGCCGGTCGACTGGGTGCGCGACGGCGTGCTGGCGCGGTTGGTGACGACGCGGCACTCCGCGAGCACGATCGGGCTGCCGCTGGCGCTGCCCGGGGACAACCTGCTCATGGAGGGCCCTGGCGACGCGGACGCGCCCGGTCTGGAGGAGATGACCAGGTCGACCGAGCGCGGGCTGCTGCTGACCTGCCTCTGGTACATCCGCGAGGTCGATCCGCAGTCTCTGCTGCTGACCGGGCTGACCCGCGACGGGGTGTACCTGGTGGAGGGCGGCGAGGTGACCGGGGTGGTCAACAACTTCCGGTTCAACGAGTCGCCGGTCGACCTGCTGGGCCGGATCGCGCAGATCGGCCGCCGCGAACAGTGCCTGCCGCGCGAGTGGAGCGACTGGTTCACCCGCACCGCGATGCCGCCGCTGCGGGTCGGGGACTTCAACATGTCCTCGGTGTCGAAGGCCAGCTGAGCGGCGGCATGGGGCCGGGCCGGCATGGCCCGGCCCTGCCTGGCGAAAGTCTGCGACCCGGCGGCCACCCGCGCGTAAACGCGCTGGCCGTTCGGTCGTAGGCTGAGAGGGTGCCGAACAGCGGGAACCGCGAGGATCACGAGCACCGTCCGCACGACGAGGACGAGGTGTACGGGATCACGACCGCCGAGACCAGTCGCACGCAGGAGATCACCCGACGGCAGAAGCAATACATCGTGACGATGCTGGTGCGCGCGGTCGCGGTCGTCGTGGTGGTCGCCGTTCCCGGGATCGCCTGGCCGATCAAGATCGGGCTTTGCCTGGCGGCGACGATCATCCCGTACGTGGCGGTAGTGCGGGCCAACGGCGGTCCGGCGCAGGAGAAGGGGCCGACGAACCTGGTGCTCGCGCCGCCGCGTGACGAACTGGGCTCCGCGCAGCGCGGGCTGCCGGGCTCCGGCGAGCAGACCGGCTTCATCAAGGGCGATTTCTTCGTCAAGGATGAGCGGACCCCGGACACGGGAGCCGGCGGAGGATCGCACGAGGACGGCGCGTCGCAGGCCTCGACGGCGAACGGGTACACCCGCCGCGCACCGCTGTCTGACGGCGCGAAAGCTCAGAACGGCCCCGCAGATCAGAACCCTGATCAGCCGTCGCCGGCGCAGGGTGGTTCGGCAGGCTGACCGCTGTGGACCGCGGGTGGGCTGGGGCCGGCGGGAACTGTTTCAACTCCTGGGATTTCGTTAGCAGGGGTTCACGAGTTCTGGTGGGCATGCCATACTTCTGATGCACGCCCTGCTCCCCCGTCAGGGCTGTGCTGGCGGGGCCGACCTTTATGGCGCCCTGCCCCGCATGCTGGGTGGCTCCCCCCGTGGCCGTCCAGGATGCCGCGTCGGCTCGCGTCCCCCCGTGCGCGAGCCGACGCCTCATTTTGCTGGGCCTTGACCCGCGCGCGAGTGTTTCCGGATGGCGTTTTCGAGGCAATGCCGCCGCGGCGACAGCGTCGCAACGGCAACCCTGCGAAGCAGTGTCGCGGGTTAGCCCTTAGCCGCCGATCGCTGACATCGGCCGGTCCGGCTGGACGAATCCGGGCTCGCCGATACCTGCCGCGGCCTTTTTGCCGAGCATCGCCGTGCGCCAGGTCTGCGCGATGGTCTCGTCATCGGCGCCCGAGCGCAGCAGGCCGCGCAGGTCGCTCTCCTCACGCGCGAACAGGCAGGTGCGTACCTGGCCGTCGGCGGTCAGCCGGGTGCGGTCGCAGGCGGCGCAGAACGGCCGGGTGACCGATCCGATGACGCCGACTCGGCCGCCGCCGGGAGCGCCGGGCCCGCCATTCACCAACCAGGTTTCCGCCGGAGCCGCGCCGCGCAGCGCCTCACCCTCTGGCTCGAGGTGGAACTCGGCGCCCAGTCGCTCCAGGATCTCCTGCGCGGTGACCATCTGCGCGCGGTCCCAGCCGTGCTGCGCGTCGAGCGGCATCTGCTCGATGAACCGCAGCTCGTAGCCGCGCTCCAAGCACCAGCGCAGCAACGCCGGGGCCTCGTGGTCGTTGACCCCGCGCATCAGCACCGAGTTGATCTTCACCGGGCGCAGTCCGGCGCGGTCGGCCGCTTCGATGCCGGCCACGACGCGGGCGTGCTTGTCGCGGCGGGTGAGCGTCTTGAACGTCTGCGGGTCGAGGGTGTCGAGTGAGACGTTGACCCGGTCGAGCCCGGCCACTGCCAGCGGCCCGGCCAGTCGTTCGAGCGCGGTGGCGTTCGTGGTGACCGAAAGGGAGGGGCGCGGGTTGAGTGCGGCCAGGCGCGCCACGATGTTGGCGATGCCGGGCCGGATGAGCGGTTCGCCGCCGGTCAGCCGCACCTCACGCACGCCGAGGCGAGTGACCGCGATCGCGACGAGCCGCACGATCTCGTCGTCGGTGAGCAGCTCGGGGCGCGGCAGCCAGGGCAGGCCCTCGGCCGGCATGCAATAGGTGCAGCGCAGGTCGCATCGATCGGTGAGGGACAGCCGCAGATCTGTGGCTGTCCGGCCGAAGTGGTCCGTCAGCGCCGTGCCCATGCACTGAGCCTAACGCTTACCCACCGACACGAAGTCGCGGTCCGAGGGCTGGAAGTAGCGATCCTTGGGCTGGGTGAAATCCCACAGCTTGGTTATCGTCGGGTTTGCCGGATCGCCGCCGTAGCTCATGAACGAGACCCAGTCGGGGTTGATGTCCAGCTCCATCGCGTCCACCGCGCCAGCCGCCTGAAGGAGCTTGGCGAGGGTGTACACCGACAAGAACTTGCCGCTGACGTACACGATGTCGCCCTTGGCGGTCATGCCGACGCCGGAGCGCGCGATGAAGTAGGAGTTCTTGATCGTGTAGCCCCACTGCGCGCTGGAGCCGTCGCCCGGGCCTACGGTGAGTTGCCCGTTGTCCACCAGCAGGCTGAGGTTCTGGCGCACCGCCTGGATGTTCGGGCCCATGGTCTCGTCCCGGCCCCACTGGCCGATCTTTATCGAGCCGTCGGTGTAAAAGACCTCGGCGGCCTTACCGTTCACCAGCGGCACGGCGCTCTTGCCGTCCATGTAGAACCCGGCGAGCGCGTCGTCCGGCTTGACCTTGAAGCCGCCGTTCCAGGTGGCCACGAGGTTGGCGCGCTGGTCGGCCGGGACGGTGTCGGGGGTCTTCCAGGTGCCGCCGGGCTGCTGGTAGCCGGGGTGCAGGGTGAAGCTGAGCGCCTTCTGGTTCATCCACACCGCGTACGCCAGGTCCGAGGTGTGCTGCGCGTCGGGGCGCAGCGCCGATTTCTCCACGATCGGGACGCCATGCGCGTCCATGGTTACCGGGTGCCACACGCCCTCGCCGGGCACGGTGCCGGAGGCGAGCGGGGTGATGTTGGCCGGCAGGTCGATGTTGGGCTTGGCCGGCGGGGCGGCGGTGGCGCCCTGCAGCTGCGCGATCTGGCTCGCGTTGAGCCCGCCGCCGGTGGGCGGCGGCTTGTAGGTGGCGTTCTCCAGCCAGGTCACAGCCCAGCCGAGGTGATGGTCGCGGCCCCACTCGGCGACGCGCGCGTTGAGCCGGTCGGTGCCGGGCGCGGTCAGGTACGGGTAGAACGTGACGCCGACGTACCCGAAGAAGATCAGGAACACGCCGAGGATGCTGCGGCGGATGATCTTGCGGCGGCGCCGGATGTGCGGTGGCACGACCTTCTTGGCCTTGCGGCGGCCAGATGTATTGCCAGGCTCGTTCGGGTCGCCGGATTCGTCGGGATCAGCCGCGCGCCGACGCCGCGACTCCGGCTGACCGGTACGCGGACCGGCGGTCGTGCTGCCCGCGAACGCCCGCGCGTCGAGCACAGTGGTCGCGCTGAGTCGCTCCGTCGCGCGCGGGCGTGCCGTGCCGTATGCGCGGGTTTCCTGCGGTGCGCGGCCGTCGCCGTACTCATAGCCGTTCTCGCCGTATGCATTGGCGCCGTTGTACGGGTCCCGGCCGCGGCCTTGGTTACCGGACCCATTGGCCGCGTAACCCGCCCGCTCGCGGCCGTACGCATCGCCGCCGTAGCTGCGTCCATCGCCGCCGTGTCGGCCGCGGCCCTGCCCGGTGGCCTGCCCGCCGTCGCGGCGACGTCGCTCGGCCTGCTCATCGTGCGCACGCGTCTGGAACGGGTCGTACGGCTCAGGCCGGCCGTTCGCGCGCTGCTGCGGGCGCTGCTGCGGGCGCTGCTGGGCCTCGCCGCCGCCGTAGTAGGACTCCTGGTCGAAGAACTCGCTGCGCTCCGAACGGCCTGCACGCTGAGACTCGCCCTGCCCGCCGGTGTACGGGTCAGGCGCCTGTCCCTGATACCGGCCGGGCTCGGGATACTGCCCCGGACGCTGCGGGGGCGGCGTCGGACGACCGTAGTCTGGGTAGTCCGAGCCGTCGGATCCGTGTGTCATCGTGCGACAGTCCCCAAGGTCGTTGCGTGGGCGGCCCGTCCGCCGTCTCATTCGGTTTGCACTGCGTGTCGAGCGGTGTGTCGATCTCTTCATGAAAGACGCCGCCTCGCGTGGAGCAGTTGCGAGCGGGCGGCGGGTCTTTCCTAAGAAAAGTGCTGTCTTCAGCTATCGCTCAGCCCAGTCTAGTAGGGCGCGCGATCGCATGCCCGGTGACACGTACGCGTGTGCGAGCGGGTTCACTCGATACCGCGACGCCACACGGCTTGCGCCACGGCGGACACATTCAGCCCTCCTGCGCGGTCGGGCGGACCATGAGCTCGTTGATCGCGACGTGCCGGGGCCGGGTGACCATGTACTCGATCGCGTCCGCGATGTCCTGCGCTTCGAGCACCTTCACCCCGGCGAACCGCTGCGTCTGCGCTTGGCGGATTTCGGGGCGCAGGTGGTCACGCAGCTCGGTGTCCACGGCGCCGGGCTCGATGAGCGAGACCCGCAGGTGGCGGCTGGCGAACTCCTGCCGCAGCGACTCGCTGAACGCGCCGACGCCGAACTTGGTGGCGTTGTAGACGTTGCTGCCTAGTCGCGCGACCCGGCCAGCGATCGAGCTGACGTTGACCAGGTCGGCTACCTGGCGCGGCCCGCTCTCCGCGGCGCGCAGCAGGTGCGGGAGGGCGGCGTGGGTCGCTGTGAGCAGCGCGGTCAGGTTCAGGTCGACCATGTGCCGCCAGTCCTCGAGCGAGGCGGTGGCGGCAGGGCCGAGCAGCATGATGCCGGCGTTGTTGACCAGGATGTCGATGCGGTCGTGGCCGAATGCGCCCGCGGCGGTCTCGATGGCCTCACGCAGCCGGTCGGCGTCGGTGACGTCCGCCGCGAGCGCGAGCGCGCTACCGCCGTCCGCGGCGATCTCCTTGACCAGGGCGTCGAGCCGGTCCGCCCGGCGGGCGATCGCCACCACGCTCGCGCCACGCGCGGCCAGTGCCCGAGCGGTCGCCTCGCCGATGCCGCTGGATGCACCGGTGATCACGGCCGTGGTGCCCTCCAGGCGGCGACCGGCGCTCGCGCCCGTGCCGCCGATGCCTGTCGCGGTGCTCTGCGTCGTGCTGTCGTCGTTTGCAGCGCCGTCGGTCATCAGATCACCTCTCGGTCAGGCGGAAGACGAGCAGTTCGCGATTCTGCGCTCGTTTCGCGTAGGCATCGAAGTGCGGCCACACGCGCAGCAGCAGCGCCAAGGCGGCGTCGCGCTCGGCGCCCTGAAGCAGGCGCGCGGTGACGTCCGTGCGGCGGCCTCGGATCTCGGTGGTGGCTTGCGGATTGGCGCGCAGGTTCAGCGCCCAGCCCGGGTGCCGTTCCTGGCCCCAGTTCGAACCGATGACGAGCAGGTCCCCGCCGTCTTCGGCGTAGGTAACCGGAGTCACTCGCGGTTCGCCGGTGCGCCGGCCCGTGGTGGTGAGCAGCATCAGCGGCATGCCTACGGTGCCGGACAACGAGAGGCGGCCGCGGGTGGCCCGCTGCACGGCCAGGTCGGCGCGCGGGAAGACCCGTTTGCCGACCGACGCGAAGGCTGAGCTTCCCAGGACCGGCACGGCGCGCAGGCGCCCGGCGAACGACATGCTCCGCATCGTAGATCATGGCTGACCACGCGGCCATGGGCGCAAACGTTCAGCGCCCGCTGCGTGCGCGAATGCGCCGCCGCACGCGGTTCAACCGGTCCCGGTGGCCTTCCACCGCCGTCGCAGCTCGTCAAGCGCCGCCGGTGTCAGCGCTCCGAACGCCCGAAGTCGCGCGACACCCCCGTCGGGGTAGATGTCGAGCCGCAGGTGTGTCGCAGGCTTCGCATGCCGAATCAGGAATCGGTGAGCGGTGTCGGGCTGGAGCTTTGTTTTGGGCAGCAGCACCGTCCAGTCGGTCTCGGCCGGCGGCCGGTCATCGTCGGTGTGCGCCGCAGACAGCTTCGCCTTGTGCGGCGCGTTGCCCTTGTAGTGCGTCGTGTCGATCTCCAACACGCGCACGATTCCCTCGCCGAGCAGCCGGATCTCGGCCCAGTCGTTGCCGTCGTCGCGGCGTCGTGCGTTCTCCCAACCCTCCCCCATGGAGCGAGCGAGCCCCGGCATCAGCATGTTGTCGGCGCGGCCGAAGTACATGTCGCTGCATCCTGATACGCTTGCGCCGTCGACCAGCGAGGCGAGATTCACGGTGACGCCATCGAGAAAGCCAGGGTCGGCCAGCGGTTCGCCGTGCACGCGCAGCCTCGCGACGCCGCCATCTGGCAGAAGATTGAGACGCACGTAATTGAACCGCCGTCCGAGGTCGCCCACCGCAACGTGATGCTCCTGGCCGCCACCAAGCGCGTACGGCGGCACTATCTCAGTCCACTGCGCCTTCAACAGCCGCTTCGGTGACGGGTATCCGTCGCACCATGTGGCTTCGACCGAGCACCGCGGCGGGTAGTTGCCGAGGAAGTGGGCGGTGTCGATGACAACGCCGCGGATCAGGCCGGGCGCCCCGAGCCGGATGATCGCGCTGTCGTGATCGTTGCCTGCGACACCCGGCGCGCCGGGCCTGCGCCTGCGGGTCTCCCAGCCGTCGTACTGCTGGCCTTTGGCTGTGAAGGTGGCGGGCCGGAAGAGCGGTGGCGCCGGGTCGATCAAGTTCTCCTTGTCCGCGAAGAACTCGTCATTGGCCCAGATAACGGAAGCGCCGAGTGCGCGCGACGCTAGGTCGGGCAGTGCGGTGAATGCCGCCAGCGCTCCGACCGTCGTGCCGCCTCGCGCATCGCTCACGTTCCAACCGCCTCGCGTTCCTCTGGCGCGACAGCAGCAGCCTCGCCAGGTCCGGACGGCCCTGCAGTCCGCGGCCCGCTCGTGATCCGCCGCAGCAGCTTGCCGAGCGGCTTGTCGTCGACGATCCGGCCACGCAGGTACGTGGCCTGAACCACTCCGGTGAGCGTCGCGCCCTGATATGGCGTCAGCGGATGGCGATGCGCGAGAGCCGAGCCGTCAACCGTGAACTGCGCGTCGGGATCGAACACCACCAAGTCAGCATCACAGCCCACCGCGATGCGTCCCTTGTGCGGTAGGCCGACGAAGTCCGCCGGGCGCAACGACATCAGCTCAGCCACGCGCTTGAGCGTCCAGCCGCGCCGACGGGCTTCGGTCCACACCACCGGCAGCCCGAGCTGCACCGAGGCGATCCCGCCCCACGCGATCGCGAAGTCGCCGGTCGTACGCTGCTTCAGCTCGGGTGTGCAAGGCGAGTGGTCGGAGACCACGAAGTCGATCAGGCCGCTGTCGAGGGCGGTCCACAGCCGCTCCCGGTTGGCGGCCGAACGGACCGGCGGGCAGCACTTGTACTCGGTGGCCGCGTCAGGAACTTCCTCGGCGGCGAAGTGCAAGTAGTGCGGGCACGTCTCCACGGACACGCGCACGCCCCCGGCCTTAGCCTCCTCGATCAGCGCAAGGCACTCGGCTGAGGACAGGTGCAGGATGTGGACTCGCGCTCCGGTCCGCCGCGCGACGGCGAGGACCTGCGCCACGGCTGCGGACTCGGCGGCGTCGGGACGTGAGGCGAGGAAAGCCGCGAACTGCGTCACCGGCGCGGCAGCGCCCCGGTTCGCGTTGTCCAGAGCGTGCTGGTCCTCGGCGTGCACGATCAGCAGGGCGCCAAGCTCAGCGGTCCGCCGCGCCGTCGCCTCGAACTCGACCGCATCGAGCGCGGGGAACTCGGGCACCCCGGAGTCGGCCAGGAAACACTTGAAGCCGAACGCGCCCGCGTCGTGCAAACCCGCGAGCTCTGACCGGTTTCCGGGCACCGCGCCGCCCCAGAACCCGACGTCTACCGAGATCCGCTCCTTCGCGGTGGCGCGCTTCTCGGCCAGTGCGTCAGGGGTCGTAGTCGGCGGGATCGAGTTGAGCGGCATGTCGATCAGCGTCGTCACGCCGCCGAGCGCGGCGGCGCGAGTCGCGCTCTCAAAGCCCTCCCACTCGGTTCGGCCTGGTTCGTTGATATGGACGTGCGTGTCCACGAGTCCGGGCAGCACCGCAAGCGAACCAAGTTCGACATCGCGCGCGGCGGACGCGGGAGCGTCATAGGCCAAGATCGCCGCGACGACACCGCCGGACACACACACGGCTGCGGGTTGTTCGCCGTCCGGCAGCACGACGCGCTGGGATCGCAGAACCAGGTCGAAGTGCCGACGCGGCGACATGTTCACTCCTCCGTCGAGCCGGCCGGGGCCGGATTGGCAGTGTAGGAGCGCCAGTCTGCGTGGTCTGAGATGTCCAGGTAAAGTCCGGCCGGCTCGTGGTATGAGCGGCGGCGGACCATCGAGAGGCACCCGGAGCCGTCCTCCAGCTCGATGACGCCGAGTTCCAGCTCGGCCGGTTCGGCTGGGAGCAGGGACTCGCGCAGTACCTCCCACGGCACGTCATACAGCTCCCCCGCGACCGCGACTCCCTCCCCTGGTTCGAGCCCGGCGCCCGACGCCAACCCCGCCCCCGGCTCTAGTTCACCCCTCAAATCCTGTGGGCCTGTTAATTCGACAAGCGCGGGAAACCGGTCACCAACCGAGTAGAACCGGTACTTGGGCGCAGTCCGGACCACACTCACGAACTGCGCGCCGGCCAGCAAATGGTGCAGCGGCCCGCCCCGCATCGCACCACCGTTGAGGAACATCAGGGTCATGCCGCACCCGCCGGGCCAGTCCCACGTGCCCCACCTGCCAGCCTGCTCTGCCCCTCCTGGTCGCTTCCCGCATTTCGCGGGCCCGTTAATACTCCTGCGACCCGATCCGGGGCCGCACCCTCAGCGCGCTGCCGATGCAGCGCCCCGTCCAGCTCCCGCAGCGGCCGCCCGGACCCGCCGTGCATCGCAGCCACCATCTCGGCGCAGATCGAGAGCGCGACCTCTTGCGGCGTGCTCCCGCCGAGATCCAGCCCGATCGGCGAGTGCAGTCGCGCGAGCTGATCATCATCGACCCCTGCCTCGCGCAGTCGCGCAGTGCGATCCGCGCACGTGCGCCGCGAGCCGAGCGCACCGACGTAGCCGGCCTCGGAGCGCAGCGCCTCGACAAGCGCCGGCACGTCGAACTTCGCGTCGTGCGTGAGCACGCAGATCGCGGTATGAGCGTCGACCGGCGTCGTGGCCAGGTAGCGGTGCGGCCACTCCACGATCACCTCGTCCGCGTCCGCAACACGCTCGCGTGTCGCGAAGACCGGCCGCGCATCGCACACCGTCACGCGGTAGCCCAGGAACTTGCCGGCTGTCGCGAGGGCGTCGGCGAACTGCACCGCGCCGAAGATCAGGAGCCTGGGACGCTCGTCGGCAGACTGCTCATCGATCGGCAGCGGGTCGATATGCGGGTCCACTCGCCGCACCGCGACTTCGATCGACCCACCGCACGGCAGTTGCGGCGCGAACGGCTCACCCTGGCCGTCGGGATCGAAGCGGCGGCGCACCTCAAGTCCGCTGTCCAGCACACCGAGACAAAGTTCGTACACGTCGGCATCGATACAGCCCGCTGAAATGGTGCCCGCCGCGGTTCCCTCGGCGTCGACGGCAAATGCGGGACCCAGCTCGCGCGGCGCGCTCCCGGAGATGGCGGTTACGGTCGCGAGAGCATAGGGCTCGCCGCGCGTGTGCCAACAGCGAATGGTCCGCGCTAGGTCAGACATCCGCGTTCACCTCCTGGTCGCACAGCGCGATGTGTTCGGGCCGGATGGGAACGCGGGTCAGCGCAAGGCCCGTCGCGTCGCGCACGGCGGCTGCTATCGCAGGGGTCGAAGACAGCGTTGGCGGCTCCCCGGCGCCACGCAGGCCATACGGCGAAGCCGGGTCGGGATGTTCCAAGATCCGCATGCCGAGCGGCGGCATGTCGAGGATGGTCGGGATGAGGTAGTCGGTGAACGACGGATTACGCACCTTCCCGTCGACCGTGATGATCTCCTCGAGCACGGCCAGGCCAAGCCCCTGCGCGGTACCGCCCTGGATCTGGCCTTCGAGCGCCAACCGGTTGAGTATCCGGCCGACGTCCTGGACGACATCGAGCTGCACGACGCGGATCAGGCCCAGTTCGACGTCCACATCGACCACGGCGCGGTGCACCGCGAAGGCGAACTGGACATGTGAGCTGCCCTGTCCGGTCAGCCGGTCGAGCGGCCCGGTGGCCCGGTGCCGGTACTCGCGCGTCTCCTCGATCGTCTTCTCGCCGAGTACATCGGCCAGGTCGGCGATCGGTTCACCGAGCACGGTGACGATCTTGCCGCCGAGTAACATCGAGCCCTGCGGTACCGATACGCCACGGTCGCGCGCCGCTTCGAAGACCCGGTCTCGCACCGCTTCGCAGGCCACCTTGACCGCTCCCCCGGTCATGTATGACTGCCGGGACGCGGATGAGGACCCTGACGATCCGACCCGCGTGTCCGCCCGCGCGACCGTCACCTGCTCGACGCCGAGTTCAGTGCGGGCGATCTGGCCCTGAACGGTGACCAGTCCTTGCCCGACCTCGGCGGCTGCGGTGTGCACGTGGGCGACTGGTTCGCCGCGTTCGACGGTGAGCGTGACACGAGCGGTCGCGAAGTCGTCGAAGCCCTCTGAGTAGCAGATGTTCTTGATCCCGACGCCGTAGCCGACGCCCCGGCGTACGCCCTCGCCGTGCGTCGTGTTGCCGTAGCCACCTGGCCGCAGCGCGTTCGGGTCCTGCGCCGATGGCATCGGCATTGAGCGCAGCTCGTCGAACATCTCGGCCAGCGGCGCCGGGGAGTCGATCACTTGTCCGGTCGCGATGGTCGAGCCCTGTTTCACGGCGTTGCGGGCGCGCAGATCGAGCGGGTGCATGCCGAGCTGCGCGGCCAGCGCGTCCATCTGCGCCTCGTAGGCGAAGCAGGCCTGCACGGCGCCGAATCCGCGCATCGCCCCGCACGGCGGGTTGTTCGTATAGGCGCCATAGGCATCGATCGCGACGTGTTCGACCTCGTATGGTCCGACGCCGAGCGACGACGCATTGCCGACGACGGCTTCGGTGGTTGAGGCATAGGCGCCGCCGTCGAGCAGGATCTCAGCGATGACGTAGACCAACGTGCCGTCACGCCGCGCGCCGTGGGTGTATCGCATGATCGCCGGATGGCGGTGTACGTGCCCGAAGAAGGACTCCTGCCGGTTGTACACCATGCGCACCGGCCGGCCGGTGCGCAGCGCGAGCATCGCCGCGTGGATCTGGACCGACAGGTCCTCGCGGCCGCCGAACGCTCCGCCGATTCCGGCCAGTGCCATGTGCACCTTCGATTCCGGCAGCCCGAGGCAGGGCGCGACCTGTTCGAGGTCGGCGTGCAGCCACTGTGTGGCGACGTGTAGTTCCACGCCACCGTCGGCCGCAGGGTAGGCGAGCCCTGCTTCCGGACCGAGGAACGCCTGATCTTGCATGCCGACCTGGTATTCGCGGGTGACCGTGACGTCGGCGCGCGCCTGGACCGCGGGATCGAGCGGGTCGCCGCGGCGGATCGGCTGGTGGCGCACGAGATTGCCGCCGGGATGCACGCGTGGGCTGGCCGGATCGAACAGCGCGCTGCGCAGGTCGGTAACCGGCGGAAGGATTTCGTACTCGACGACGATCGTCTCCGCAGCGCGCCGGGCCGTCTCCGCGTCGTCGGCCGCGACGATCGCGACCGGTTCACCGTGGTAGCGCACCTGGTCGATGGCGAGGACCGGGCAATCGCGCACGATCAGGCCGTAGTACTTGCTGCCGGGCACGTCCTGGTGCGTGAGCACCGCACGCACTCCCGGCAGCGCGAGGGCCGGCTTGGTGTCAATACGTTTGATTAGAGCTCTGACATGCGGGCTGCGCAGTGTCGCGCCGTAGAGCATGCCCTCGGCCGTCAGATCTGAGGCGTACTCGAAGGTCCCGAGCACTTTGGCAGCCGCGTCGGGTCTCAGGGGACTGTCGCCCACGCCGCCGGGGCGGTGCTGGCGGCCATTGCCGTTCATCGCCTGCCGCTCCTTCCTCAGCCCGGTCCGTTAACCGCGATCCTTCATCCGGTCGCTCGCGCGCCGGGCCGCGCGTGCCAGCTGCGCCGTGTCGGCCGTGAGCAGTTGCGCGTCCTCGACGATTGGGCGGCCGTGCACGGTGAGCAGCTTGAGCGGGGCCGGGGATCCGAATACGAGAGCCGCGACCGGGTCGGCGATGCCGGCGTGCGCGAGACCGTCGAGCCGCCACAGCGCCAGGTCGGCGCATTTTCCCGGTTCAAGCGAGCCGATCTCGTGCGCGCGGCCGAGCACTCGTGCGCCGCCGATGGTGCCGAGGCGCAGCGCGGCGCGGGCGTCCAGGGCGACCTCCGGGTCCGGTCCGCCGGCGCGCAGCCTGGAAACGTAGAGCGCCGAGCGCAGTTCCTCGACGAGCATTCCGGCTTCCTGGGAGGCCGGGCCGTCGACGCCAAGGCCTACGGACACCCCGGCATCGATCAGTGCCTTGATGGGAGCGTGCCCCGAACCGAGCCGGGCGTTCGAACTCGGGCAGTGCGCGACGCCGGTTCCGGTGGCGGCTAGGCGTTTGACGGCCGCGTCGGAGAGATGCACGCAGTGCGCGAGCCACACGTCGGGACCGAGCCAGCCGAGGGATTCGGCGTATTCGGCGGGCGTGCAGCCGTGCCGCGCGACGCAGAACTCTTCTTCATCCGCGGTCTCGGCGAGGTGGGTGTGCAGCCGCACGCCGCTTTCACGGGCGAGTTGCGCGGTCCGGATCATCAGCTCGCTGCTGGCGGAGAACGGTGAGCAGGGCGCGAGGCCGATACGCGTGAGCGAGCCGGGGCGCGGGTCGTGGTAGCGGCCGATGGCGTCCTGGCTGGCGTCGAGGATCGCGTCGAGTTCCTCGACCACTTCGTCTGGGGGCAGCCCACCGGCTGAGACGCCGCGGTCCATCGAACCGCGGGTCGGATCGAAGCGCAGGCCGATCTCGCGTGCCGCGATGATCGTCGTGCCGAGGAGGTCGCCGCGGCCGCGTGGGAAGAGGTAGTGGTGATCGCTCGTCGTGGTGCATCCGGTCAGCGCCAGCCAGCCGAGTGCGGCCTGCGCCGCGGCGAATACGGCCTCTTCATCGATGCGAGCCCAGCGCGGGTAGAGCTGCGTGAGCCAGCCGAAGAGAGGCGAATCCTGGGCAAGGCCGCGAAAAATCCACTGGTAGAGGTGGTGGTGGGTGTTGACGAGGCCGGGCGTGAGCAGGCAACCGGAGCCGTCGATCACGCGCGGGGCCGGACCGGAGCCGCAGCCGGCTTTCGCTTCGCGGGGAGCCGGTCCCGGGCCGATGGCTCTGAGCACGCCGTTGGAAACGATCACGTGCCCGGCCGCGTATTCGGTGCCCTCGGCGTCGACGGTCGCGATGGCGCAGCCCTCGATGATGAAGGCCGAGGTGGTTTCCGTGTCGTGCGTGATCTCGCTCATCGGGCGACCACCTGCCCACGCGCGGCACGCAGTTCATCGGTCGCGAGACGAACCGCCTCGATGATCTTCTCGTATCCGGTGCAGCGGCACAGGTTTCCGGCTAACGCCTCGCGGATCTGGGCCTCGTCGGGTTGACCGGCCGAATCCGTGCCCTCGTTCGCTTTGCTCAGTGTTCGATGAACGAGATCGTGCACTGCGACGATGAGGCCCGGGGTGCAGAAGCCGCATTGCACCGCGCCGCATTCGATGAACGCCCGCTGCACCGCGTCGGGCGCGGCGTCCTCGGCGAGCCCTTCGACGGTCCGCACGTCGCGGTCCCTGGCCTGCCGGGCCGCGACCAGGCACGAGCAGACCGCCTCGCCATCGAGGTAGACGGTGCAAGACCCGCATTCGCCCTGTTCGCAGGCGTTCTTCGTGCCAGGCAGGTCGAAGTGCTCGCGCAGCGCGGTGAGCAGGCTGGCTCCGGCGGGCACCGCGGCGGCGCTACGGACACTGCCGTTGATCCTCAGGCTGAGCACGCTGTTGTCCGGCGCCGCGTTCTTCGACGCGGCGTTCGTCGCTGCCGGGTTCGTCAATGCTGGCTCCGTCATGCCGGAATGGGTTCCCTGTCTCGCTCTGCGCCCCCGGTGGTGCGGATCCAGCGCAGCGCCCGGGTCGCCAGCACGGCGAGCGCGTGGCGGCGATACGCGGCGGTGCCCCGCACGTCGTCGATCGGGCTGGCCGCGTCGGCCACCAGTTCGCCGAACCGGCGCGCCGCCGAGACCGGCACGGTCAGGTTCGTCCAGTCCAGCGCCCCGGCGAGGAAGCGCTCCGCGGCCCGGGCAGCCAGCGGCGTCGGTCCGGCCGAGCCGATGCCGGTACCGACCGTGCGGCGGTCCAGGTCAACGGCGAGCGCGAAGGAGCACACGGCGATCACCATCGCGTTGCGCGAGCCCACCTTGGCGAACTGCTGCGGTCCCGCCGCGGTCGGGATGAGCACCGCGCGGATCAGCTCGTCCGACGCCAGTGCGGACCGCTTGACGCCGGTGAAGAAGCCCCCGATCGGGATGTGCCGCACGCCTCGGAACGATTCGGCCTCGACTACGGCTCCAGTGGCCAGCAGCGCGGGATGCGCGTCCCCGGCCGGTGACGCGGTGCCCAGGTTCCCGCCGACCGTGGCTCGGTTGCGGATCTGCGGCGAGCCGACGGTGCGCGCGGCCATCGCCAGCGCGGGGAGCCGGTCGGCGAGGTCGGAGATGATCCGCGCGTAGGGGACGGCGGCGCCGAGGTGCACCGTTCCGCCGACGACGTCCCACTCCTTCAGTTCCCTGATGCGGCCGAGGTCGAGCAGCGCGCTGGGCCGGCGCAGGTCGAAGTTCAGCTCGACCATCACGTCGGTGCCGCCGGCGATCGGCACGGCGTCGGGGCGCGCGGCCTTGGTCTCCAGGGCCTCGGCCCAGCTGGTGGGGGCGAAGAACTCCATCGGTAGCGCCGCTCCTCGCTCTCTCTTCGTCATGCCTGCCGCTCTCGCTGCCTCGTGGCAGCTGCCGCTGCGCCGCTCGGCTCCGGTCACTCCCAGGCGCCGGGGTCGGCAGGCGCGTCCCCGCGGGCGAGGGTGCCTTCGATCAGGCCGTATGGCCGGTCGGCGGCGTAGAAGACCTCGTTATCGTTGCTGAGTCCGAACGGCGCGAGGTCCACCGCGAAGTGGTGCCGGTTGGGCAGGGTGAGTCTGACCTCTGCGATCCGCTCGTCCTGCGTGAGCAGCCGCTCCCCCATCGCATAGAGGGTTTGCTGGAGGGAGAGGCTGTGCGTGTCTGCGAAAGCGGTCATCAGCGCGGCTCGGGCGCGCGCGTACGACTTGTCCCAGTCGACGTCCGGCGTCGCCTCGGTGTGACGCCAGCGGGCGTCGACCGCGGTGGCCAGGACGCGGTCGGTGGTCTCCGCGAGCGTGGTGTATTCGTCCTTGTAGAAGCCGTGGAACTCGGAGCCAGCCGTGTTGAGCACGACGAGGTCGGTCAGGCCGCTGACTATGGTGCGCCGGCCGTCGACGTCGGCGTGGACGAGCACGGTACGCACCTCGCGGCCGCCGCGCACGAAGGAGTGCCTGCTTTCGGCGCCCGGGATGCGATCCCAGGCGTACTCCTCGACGGCGATCCGCGCGTGGCTGATGTAAGGGCACGTAGTGAGGAAATGCCGGGTGAGCAGCACCGCGAACTCTTCGGCCGTGGCGACGCCGTGTTGCCTGGCGAGGGCGTAGACGGCGTTCTTCTGCGCGTCGGTGGTCAAAACCTTGGCGTTGTCGCCGGTCAGGTGGGTTTCGGCCTGGTCGCCGCAGAGCGCGACGCTGACGGTCAGGTCCTTGAGCGCGTGCTCGGCCCCGTTTCTGGAGACGTGCACCATCCGCACCTCGGCCTTGCCGTAACGGGTCGGGCCGAGAACGACGGAACTCGAGCGCTGATACAGCACGTCAGCTTCCCCGGTAGGTGGAGTAGGAGAAGGGGCTCAGCAGCAGCGGGACGTGGTAATGCGCTTCCGCGTCGATGACCGCGAAGCAGACCGCCACCTCCGGGTAGAAGAACTCTTTGACGCCGCGCCCGGTGAAGTAGCCCGCGGTGTCGAAGACCAGCCGATACGTCCCGCCCGCGCCGCCGTTCTGCGCTGCCGCCACAGCGAGATCAACGCCGGCGAATGCCTCACGCACGCGACCGTCTGCGTCGGTGCGGGTCTCGGCCAGGGTGCTCCAGCCGTGCGCCGTGGCGGTGTCGAGGCGAACGGACAGCCCGGCGGCCGGCTGTCCGAGCGCGGCGTCGAGTACGTGTGTGGACAGGCTCACCATTGCGGCCGGGTCCCCTCCGCGAGGCCGATCAGCAGCTTGTCGAGCCGCAGCCGTACGATCTGATTCAGTTCATCGCGCACCACCGCCTGTTCGGTCGGTTCGTCGTGTTCGAGGCGGCCGAGCGCGGCGGCGAGCAGCTGCGGCGCGGTGCGTCCGGTCGCGCGGATGAGGTAGACATGACCGAATTTGGCCTCGTAGGCGGCGTTGGCCGCGGCGAGCGCGGCGGCGGTGCGCGCGTCTGCGTCCGCGACGCCGGACTGCTCGGCGCGTGACCACGTCGCGTCACGTCCGGTGCCCGCGGCCCGTTCACCGATGCGGGGATGCGCCGCTAGGGCTTCCTGGATGTCGGACCAGTCGAGCGCGGCGAGTTGAGCGGCCGAGAATCGGCGCAGTCCGGCGTCGTCATCGAAAGGGCGAGCAGCCGTGACGGCGGCGACCCAGCGCCGGGACGCACAACAGGAGCCGAGCGCGGCCGCGGCGTCACCGTCCGGCAGCGCGTTGAAACGGGTCAGCCCGACGCGCACGGGTACGGGCGCGCCCACATTCGCGCCCGTACCCGCCTCCCGCGCCGCCACGTCCACCGGCCACTTCCGTCCGATCCAGTCCATCTAGCGCCTCAGTCAATCCGGTGCTGACCTCGGCATCCATGGGCCGATGGCACGAACCGGCTCAGCGCGGCGGCCCGCTGGCGTTGGAGGTTCCTACGAGAAGCCCAGGCGGCTAGGGTGACTGGTAAGGCCGCGACATCCAACGGTGAGAGACGGTCTGCCCGCCGACAAGGGGATTGCTCGGATGCGCTTACGGGACCTGGTCGAGTCGTCGCCGCTCGGGCTGACGCCGGTCACCGGCGCGCCCGGGCTCGAGCGTGAGCTCGGTTCGGTGATGGTGACCGACCTGCCGGACCCGAGCCGGTATCTGCGCGGCGGCGAGCTGGTGGTCTCCGGCCTGGTGTGGCTCGCCGACCAGCGCAAATCGGCGAGCGAGCACTGTGAGTTGTTCGTCGGCGCGAT
Organism: Actinocrinis sp.; assembly: GCF_035605935.1. GTDB lineage: Bacteria > Actinomycetota > Actinomycetes > Streptomycetales > Catenulisporaceae > Actinocrinis. Next base: position 24,639 of record NZ_DATNGK010000203.1, read on the forward strand.
CGCCAGGGCGGGCTGCGCGGGGCTGGCGGCCGGGGACACGACGGACGCGCCGCTGCCGCGCGAACTGCTGGCCTCCTGCGCGCGGCACAGCGTGCCGCTGCTGCACGTTCCGGCGAAGGTGGCTTTCGCTGAGCTGACCGAGTGGATTTCCCGGCGCATCTCGGCGGAACGGGCGGCAGACGCGGGCGAATTGCTGGCGCGGCACCGCCGCCTGGTGGCCGCGGAAGCGCAGCAGGGCATGTCCGGGATCGTGCGGCTGATCGCCCAGGAGACCGGCATGGCCTGCGGCGTGATCACCGCATCCGGGGAGCTGGTCGCGGCGTATGACGGGCAGCAGCCGAGCCCGGCGGCGCGCGCGGCAATCGCGCGGGAGTCGCTGCGGACGGCGGCGCAGCCGGAGCGGCTGGTCGAATACCGCGGCCGGGCCTACTCGGTGTACACGGTGCACGGCCGGCCCGGCACGCCGATCACCGACTGGTACGCCGCGTTCGAGGGTGATTGGCGGACGTGGCCGCGGCAGCGCCGGGAGGCCGCGCGCGGTGCGGCTCGGCTGATCGGCGCCGAGCGGGCTCGGCTGGCGGAGGGGCAGCGGGCACTGCGCCGGGTCGGCCGGGAGCTGGTCACCTTGGCCGCCGCGGCCGGGCCGACCGCGGAGATAGGGGCGCGGCTGACGGTCGCCGGCCTCGATCCGGCCGCGGGGCTGCGCGCGATCGCCGTGGCCGTCACGGTGGCGGGCGCGAACGGCTCGGGCGGCGGGAGCGCCGCCGCCGAATCCGGTGGCGCGGGCGGCCCGCACGTCGGGAGGCTCGCGCGGGTACTGGTCGAGGCGGCGGAAGCGGACACGCCGGTGCCGATCGCGGTCTTCGGTCCGCACGCGGGCGTGGCGGCGGGCGAGCAGGAGGACAGCGGGGCGAACGGTGATCCATGGCTCGGCGCGACGTATGCGGTGGTGCTCAGCGCGGATCCGCTGCTGCCGGCGGCAGAGGCCGAGACCGGTGCGCGCGGCGATACTCCCGCCGGCACGGCGAACGGTGGCACGGCGGGCGCCGCAGCGCCAGGCATCACGCCACCGGCTTCGGCAGCGACGTCGAGAGTTTCCGGACAGACCCCGTCTACGACGGCGCTGACCCTGCGCGCCCGGCTCACGGCCCTGTCCCCCGGCCTTGGCCGCGGCCGTGTCGCGGTGGGCCTCAGTGACCGGTTTACCCAGGCCGCCGATCTCGCCGGCGCGATCGAGGAAGCGCGGCTGGCGATGCGGCTGGCGATGCGCCGCCCCGGTCGGCTGGAGCTGACCGAGCACGACGAGCTGGCCTCGCACCTGGTGCTGCTCGCGCATGTGCCCGACGAGCTGCGGCGCGGGTATCGCGACCGGCTGCTCGGCCCGCTGCGCGCGTACGACACCCGGCACCATTCGCAGCTGGAGGAGACGCTCGACCGGTTCCTCGGCTGCTCGGCGTCGTGGAGCCGGTGCGCGCACGAGATGCACATTCACGTCAATACGCTGCGATACCGGATCGAGAAGATCAACCAGCTGACGGGCCGGGATCTGGCCAGGCTCGATCATCAGGTCGACTTCTACCTAGCCCTGCGCGCGCGATGACGGCAGAGGACGAGGGCGTCGACAAAGAAGCTGGCACAGGAGTCGCCGCGCTGATCCTGGCGGCCGGCGCCGGAACACGGATGGGCGGGCCGAAGGCGCTGCTGGAGTTCCGTGGACGGTTGCTGATCGAGCGCGCGATCGACTCGGCCCGCGCGGGCGGCTGCGGGCAGGTCATGGCAGTGCTCGGTGCGGCGGCCGGGGAGGTGCAGCGGCGTGCTGATCTTCGCGGGGCTCGAGTCGTGGTCAATCAAGGCTGGAATGAAGGCATCGGTTCGTCACTGCGCGCCGGATTGGCCGAGCTCACGCGCGACACAGAGGTCGACGAAACCGAGACCGCCGCGGTCGATGCGTCGCTCGTCCTTCTCGTCGATCAACCACTGGTCGGCGCGGACGCGGTACGTGCGGTGCTTGGCGCGTGGCGCGCTGGTGCACGGCTGGCAGCGGCTTCGTACGGCGGCCGGCGCGGCCATCCGGTGCTGCTCGGCCGCGAGCACTGGTCCGCGGCGGCGCGAGAGGCGGCCGGGGACGTCGGGGCGCGGGCTTTCCTCGCCGCGCACGCCGCGCAGCTCGTCTTCGTCCCCTGCGACGCCATCGCCGATCCGCGTGACCTCGACGTTCCAGCGGACCTCAATCTGTAGCCCCGCGTCCGGATACCGATACTGTCTTCCTCCGATGAGCTTGATTCCTCTGTTGCTGCTGGCCGACAGCCGCCTGCCCGGCGGGATGCACGCGCATTCCGGCGGGCTTGAGGCCGCGGTCGCGGCGGGCCGGGTGTATGACGCCGAGTCCTTGCACGCCTTCCTGCTCGGCCGGCTGACCAGCGTCGGACTGACCAACGCCGCGTTCGCCGCGGCCGCGGCGCTGGAGCTGAGCGGCGGAGTCGTGGTCGGTGAGGACGGATTTCAGGCCCGCGAGGCCGCGGCGCTGGACGAGGAGTACGACGCGCGCACTCCTTCCGCGGCGCAGCGCGAGACCTCGCGCGCACTCGGCCGGCATGTGCTGCGCGCGGCGCGGGCCGGATGGCCAAGTGTCCTTCTCGACGCGGTCGCTTCACTGCATCCGGACGGTCCGCACGAGCCGATCGCCTTCGGTGCGGCCGCGGCCGTCGCAGGGCTCGATCCCGGCGGCGCGGCCTCGATCGCGGCGCTTGGGTCGATCACCGGCCCGGCGCACGCGGCGACGCGGCTGCTCGGACTCGATCCGGACGCGGTGACCGGCGTTCTGGCCTCGCTGTCCGGACAGGTGGAGCAGGTGGCGGCCGCGGCGGCCAAGGCGGCGCGCGGCCCGGTCGAGGACCTGCCCGCGGTCTGCGCCCCGCTGCTAGCCATCGGCGCGGAGCACCGGCAGACCTGGGAGGTGCGTCTCTTTGCCTCGTGAGCTTGCGCAGAGCGCGCGCCAGGACCGCGCCACGCTACGTGTGGGCATCGGCGGGCCGGTCGGCTCCGGCAAGACGACCCTCATCGCAGGACTCTGTTCCGCTTTGCACGCCGAGCTGTCCTTGGCGGTGGTCCTGAACGACCCTGACATGCGGGCGGACACTGACTCGCTGCTACGAAAAGGCTGCCTTGAACCGGACCGGATCGCCGTCGTGCAGACCGGTTGCGCGCCACAGGCCGCGATCCGCGACGACGTCCGGGCCAACGCCGACGCCGCCGAGGCGCTGGAGGCAGCACTCACCCCGGACTTGCTGCTGATCGAGAGCGGTGGCACCGATCTCGGCGCGACGTTCAGCAGAGGCCTGATCGACCGGGCCGTCTTCGTGCTCGATGTCGCGGCCGGGGACCACACGCCGCGCAAAGCGGGTCCGGGCGTCACCAACGCCGATCTGCTGGTGGTCAACAAGACGGACCTCGCCGAGTCGGTGCACGCCGACCTCGATGTGATGCGTCGCGACGCGGCCGGGAGACGAGGCGATGCGCCTACGGTGTTCGTTTCGCTCGCCGAGCACCCTGGCGCGCCCGCGATCTGCGACTGGATCAGGAAGCTGCTGGCCGAGCGCAGGCTGACGGCGGCCGCCGCGGCGGCGACAGGCCGAACCACCGGTACCAGCGGTGAGGCGGGCGACCCATGAGGGCATCCGCACGCATCGTCGCCCGGCGCCAGCCCGATGGCACGACCCGGCTGACCACTCTCGCGGGAGAAGCGCCACTGCTGCTACGACGCACGACAAGGCGTGACGGCGGCTCGGGCTTTGGCGGCTCGGGAACCGGTTTCGACGGCATGCACGGACCGGATCTGCTCGACGGAGCCCGCGGCGGCGACACCGTTTCCGTCCCGGCTCAGGTGTGCCTGGCCGGTGGTTCGGCCGGTCCGCTCGGCGGCGACGCGCTGCGTTGTTCGGTCGATCTTGGCCCCGGTGCCCGGCTTGAGGTGCACGGCGTGGCGGCGTCGGTCGCGCTGCCCGGTCCGAACGGCCGCGAGTCGAGCCTGGAGATCCACGCGCGGGTCGGCGAGGGCGGCGCGCTGCTGTGGTCACCGCAGCCGCTCATCGCGGCGCGCGGCGCGCGTCACCGCACCTTCGCCAAGGTGGAACTGGCCGCCGACGCCCGGCTCGTGTGGCGCGACGAACTGATCCTCGGCCGCGACGGCGAGGAGCCCGGCTCGGTCTCGACGCGGCTGCGGGTGGTGCGGGCCGGGCGGGTGTTGCTGGACCGCGAGGTCGCGATGGGGCCGCGCCATCCCGGCTCGCTCGGACCGGCCGGCGCCGGCGGGCATCGCGCGCTCGGCACCGTGCTGATCGTCGACCCCGCGTGGGCGCACGAGCCGCCGGCGCATTGCGCCTTCGCCGGGATCGCGGCGCAGGACGACCCGGGCGTCGCGGTCGCGACCATGCGCCTGTCCGGTCCCGCGGTGTTGATCAGCGCCGCGGCCTCGGACGGCGCCGCGCTCTCCCGGGTCCTGGACCGCGCGCTCTAGCAGTGCCGCACTGGGGTTCTTTCGAGTTAGTCGGCGCGGGATAAGCGGGGAATGCGCCGGGCCGTGGGTATGTTTCTTCGACGAAGGCGAACGCGCGACAGGGAGATTGTGATGGCGACGGTCGAGTTGACCACGGAGAATTTCGAGCAGACCTTGTCGGGCGACGGCATCACCCTGGTTGATTTCTGGGCGTCCTGGTGCGGTCCCTGCCGGATGTTCGCGCCGATCTACGACCGTGCGTCGCAGCGGCACGAAGACATTACGTTCGGCAAGGTGGACACCGAGGCGCAGCCTGAGCTGGCCGGCGCGTTCAGCATCTCCGCGATCCCGACGCTGATGATCGCGCGGGACGGGATCGTGGTGTATTCGCAGGCCGGCGCGCTGCCGGAACCGGCGCTCGAGGAGCTGATCGGCAAGGCGCGCGAGCTGGACATGGACGAGGTGCGCAGGCAGATCGCGGCGCAGTCGGCCGAGAACGAGTCGGCCGGGAACGAGTCGGCGCAGAGCCAGTCCGCCGGAAGCCAGGGCGCCTGAGCCGCGAGGCGCAGCCAAACGGTGTGTCTCGGAACGCACTAGTTGCGCGCGTTCCGGGGCGCACCGCTGTCCGCGGTTGCGCCGTCCGCCGGAAGTCTGGCCCGGTGCCTGGTGGTCGGCGCTTGACCTTCGCTACCTTGAAGGTGCCGGGAGCCTGAGCGGACGGGCTTTCCAGGCTGTGTGCGACCACAAGGGCGTGGAGGTGGCGCCCATGCAGCGGCTGGAGATCGCTGTATCGACGCAAGGCGGTTGCCGGATCGTGGACGTAGCCGGCGAGGTTGACCTGGCGACCTGCCGGCAGCTGGCCGCCGCGCTCGATCGTGGCCGGGAACCGGGTGTACCGCTCATCGCGGACCTGGCGGACGTGACGTTCTTCGATGCGAGCGGGCTGCACGCGCTGCTCGCGGCTCATGACAGCAGTGCGAAGTGGGGCGCGCCGCTGCGGGTCGTGCCCTCCGGCGCAGTAGGCCTCGTCATCCACGTCGCGCGCGCGCACTACACGCTGGCGGTGTTCCCGGACCGCCGCCGGGCACTGGAGGGCGGAGCAGCGATGACCGGACCGGGCGCGACCGTCTGACCGACGCGACCGTGCTGCGGGCCTGGTGCCGAATGGCAGCCGGAAGCCCCGCGATTAGCGCATGTGCGGGTAGGTGTAGTCGGTCGGCGGTACGAAGGTCTCCTTGATCGACCGCGTACTGGTCCAGCGCAACAGGTTCTGCGCGGAGCCGGCCTTGTCGTTGGTGCCCGAGGCGCGGCCGCCGCCGAACGGCTGCTGCCCGACGACGGCGCCGGTCGGTTTGTCGTTGACGTAGAAGTTGCCTGCCGCGAAGCGCAGCCGGTCGGCCGCCTCGGCGATGACCGCGCGGTCGCTCGCCATGATCGAGCCGGTCAGCGCGTAGGACGAGGAGCTGTCGATCTGGTCGATGACCTTGCCGAAGTCGGGCTCGTCATAGACGAAGACGGACAGGATCGGGCCGAAGTACTCGGTGCTGAAGATCTCGTCGGCGGGGTCGGTTCCGGTCAGGATGGTCGGGCGGACGAAGTAGCCGGTCGCGTCGCTGTACTCGCCGCCGGCCTCGATGGTGATGCCTTCGGTGGCGCGCGCCCGCTCGAGCGCGGCCTTGTGCTTGTCGAACGCCCGCCGGTCGATCACCGCGCCCATGAAGTTCGACAGGTCGGTGACTGGGCCCATCGACAGAGCGTTGACTTCGGCGACCAGGTCGTTACGCAGCTGGTTCCACATGGCGCGCGGCAGGTAGGCGCGTGATGCGGCCGAGCACTTCTGGCCCTGGTACTCGAACGCGCCGCGGGTGAGCGCGGTCTTGACGGTGGCGGGGTCGGCCGAGGGGTGTACGAGTACGAAGTCCTTGCCGCCGGTCTCGCCGACGAGGCGCGGGTAGGTGCGGTAGGAGGCGATGTTCTCCCCGACCGTGCGCCACAGGTGCTGGAAGGTCTTGGTCGAGCCGGTGAAGTGGATCGCGGCCAGGTCCGGGTGGCGCAAGGCGACCTCGGAGACCGGGATTCCGCTGCCGGTGACCAGGTTGATCACGCCGGGAGGCAGGCCGGCGGCCTCCAGCAGCCGCATGAGGAAGTGCGCGGAGAACTGCTGGGTGACCGAGGGCTTCCAGAGCACCGTGTTGCCCATGAGTGCGGGGGCGGTGGGCAGGTTGGCGGCGATCGCGGTGAAGTTGAACGGGGTGATCGCGTAGACGAAGCCTTCCAGCGGCCGGTGGTCGGTGCGGTTCCAGATGCCGGGGCTGGAGATGGGCTGCTCGGCGAGGATCTGCCGGGCGAAGTGCACGTTGAAGCGCCAGAAGTCGGCCAGTTCGCAGGCGGCGTCGATCTCGGCCTGCTGCGCGGTCTTGGACTGGCCGAGCATGGTCGCCGCGTTGAGGGTGGCCCGCCAGGGGCCGGAGAGCAGATCGGCGGCCTTGAGGAAGATCGCGGCGCGGTCGTCGAAGGACAGGGCGCGCCAGTCGCGCGCGGCCCCCGCGGCGGCGTCGATCGCGCTGCGCGCGTCCTCCTCCGTGGCTTCGGCGAGGGTGCCGAGTACGGAGCGATGGTGGTGCGGCTGGACCACGTCGAGTTTGCCGCCACCGCCCATCCGCTGCACGCCGCCGATGGTCATCGTCAGGTCGACCGGGTGATCGGCGAGGTCACCCAAGGCGCGCACCAGCTTCTCGCGCTCCGGGCTGCCGGGGGCGTAGCCGAGCACCGGCTCGTTGACGGGGGCGGGGACCTGGGTGACGGCGTCCATGGTGCTCCTTGGGTGAATGCTCTGGTGGCGGGCGGCGGGCGGATGCGTAGCAGCGGGTCTGTGCGCGGGCTGTGGCTTATCGACCGAGCAGGGCGCGCAGGAAGAAGGCGACGTTGGCGGGGCGTTCGGCGAGCCGGCGCATGAAGTACCCGTACCAATCCGTACCAAAAGGCACGTAGACCCGCACCCGCTCGCCCTTGCGCGCGAGTTCGCGCTGCAGATCGGTGCGGATGCCGTAAAGCATCTGGAACTCGTACTCGCCGGGCTCACGTCGCGCGTCGCGGGCCGCCCACTTGCCTGCCGCGATCATGCGGGAGTCATGGCTGGCGATCATCGGATAACCACCCCCGGCCATCAGGATCTCGACGCACTGGACGTACGCGGCGTCGACGTCCGCCTTGCGCGCGTGCGCAACCTCCGGCGGCTCGGCGTATGCACCCTTGACCAGCCTCACGCGCGAGCCGGGGTAGGCGAGGTCGCGGCAGTCCTGCTCGGTCCGCAGCAACATCGACTGGAGCACTCCGCCGACCCACGGGAAGTCCTGGCGCAGTTCGCGCAGGATGTGCAGCGTGGAGTCGATGGTGGTGTGGTCCTCCATGTCGAGGGTGACTGTCGTCCCTGCGGCGGCTGCGGCCTCGCAGATCGCGCGCGCGTTCTCCAGCGCCAGTTTCTCGCCGATATCGGGCAGCGCCTGGCCGAGCGCGGAGAGCTTGACCGAGACCTCGGCCGCGTCGGCCAGCCCGTTGCGGTGCAGCACGATCAGCAACTCGATGTAAGCGTCCCGGATCGCGGTGGCCTGGGCGGCGTCGCGGGTGTCCTCGCCGAGGTGATCGAGTGTCACGTTCAGGCCATCCGCGCGCAGGGCGCGCACGGCACGGACCGCCGATTCGATGCTCTCCCCCGCCACGAAGCGCTCGACTACGCGCCGGGTCACGGGGAAGCCGACGATCGCGCTGCGCACACGCGGGCTGCGCGAGGCTTTGAGCAAGAAGGACGAGAGCACGGGCACTGCTTGCCTCCTGCGGACGGGAACACGGCCGGTTACTAGGGACACAGCGGCTACAGGCCAACGGTACGAACGCCGACCTGACTCGACGAGATACCCATGTCGCGGCGAAAGCATGAATTTCTCATACACTTGTATGAGGCAGTGCGATGTGCTTCGGACAACCGCTCAGCAATGGAGTGAGGGCAACACCGTGATCGGCCCGGACTTGCAGGACCTCGTCGATGGCGCGGCGCTGATCTCCGGCGCCCCGGTGACGTTGGAGGATCGCGAGTTCAATCTGGTCGCGGTGAGTGCGCATCAACGGCCTGGCGATACCGTGCGCCAGGACTCGATCATGCATCGGCGTGCGACGCCAGAGGTGCGCAAGTACTTCGAGTCCTTTGGCATCGCGCACGCGCCCGGCCCGGTGACAATCCCACCGGACCCGGAGCGTGGGCTGCTCGGCCGGCTGTGCATCCCGGTGCGCTGGCAGTCCGTCACCTACGGCTACCTGTGGCTGTTGGAGGATCCCGAGACGGGAACCGCGGACGCCCACGCGATGCCGCTGCCGGAACTCGTCGCGGCCGCCGCGCGGGCCGGCGGCGAGATGGCGCGGCGTTCGCGGCTGCGCGAAGACCTGGGCTGGAAGGTCGGCGACCTGCTGTCTACCTACCCTGAGACGCGGGCGCGGGCGGCTGAGGAGATCGCTGAGTCCTGGTCGATGCCGCCGGGGACGCCGGTGGCTGCGGTAGCGGTGCGCTCGGCGGGCAAGGGCGACCCGGTGTTCGTGAACGCCTGGCGGCTGCCGCGCACCATCCTGGTCGGGTCTGGAGAACACGCGTCCACGTTCATCGTTCCGCTATCCGCGCCGGGCGACCTGTCCGCCGCGCGCGGCATCATGCGTTCCGCCTTCGCCGCGCTGACCGCTTCGATCGCGGGAACGACCGTGCCGACGCCGGCGGCGGGAATCGGCGGAGCGGTCGGCGGCCTGGTGCAGGCGCGCGAAAGCTGGCTACAGGCACGGATCGCGGCGCGCGTCGCGGCGAGCCGGAACGCTTCTGCTCCGCTGGTGTTGGAGTGGCCGGAACTGGGCGTGCATCGGCTGCTCGGTGTGGGCACGGACGCCGCCTTGCGCGACGCGGTGCTCACGTCCGGCGTGACGACGCTGCTGGCGGAGGGCGGCGCGGAGCTGGTGCGTACAGCCAAGGCGTATCTGGACGAAGCGGGCAGCGCTCAACGCACCGCGCAGGCGCTGACCATCCATCGGCAGACCCTTTACCACCGGCTGGAGCGGATCGAGCGGATCACCGGCCTGAGTCTGGATTCCGGGCCCGACCGTCTGCAGCTGCATCTCGCGCTGACCCTGCTTCCCGGGCTGGAACACTAGGGTTTGTTCGGTCGACGAGGGCAGCGTCCGGCGCGCCTGGACCACTCGCCGGACGTCCTGGGCATTACGGCGCCGGCACCTCGAACAGGGTGAGCATGGTGCACACCGTGTGGTAGAGGCCCATCACGGCGGCGATGTCGAACAGGCCCTTCGCCCCGAACGCCGACTCGGCCTCCTGATACAGCTCGTCGTCGATGCGGTGACGCGTCGCCATTGCACGGGTAAGCCGTGCAGCGAGCTTCTCATGCTCGCCCAGGCCATCCGGGATGTCTCCGCTGGAGAGAGCGACGACGTGGTCGTCGGCCAGTCCGACGGCGCGCGCCACGAACTTGTGCGCGTACAGCTCGTAGTCCGCGTCGTACACGGAGCCGAGCACGATGATCACCACTTCGCGCACGCTCGGCGACAGGCTGGTGTTCGTCGACTCGGCGACCTGCAACTCCAAAAGCTTCGCCGTCACCTCGGGATGCAGCAGGAACGCGTTGAACGGGCCGATCAGCCGGCCATCCTCGGTCGTCGACCGGCCGCCCAGCTTGTCGGTGTACACCACCCAGGTGCCGATCAGCTGGTCGTAGAGCTCGCGCTGAGCCGGGGCGAGCGTCGCCGGGTCGGCCAGCGGCAGCCGTCCGCCGAGCGGACGGGTGGACTCGGTCATCGTCTCATCCCCTTTACACTCCGAACTCGAGAATCCGGTTGCGACCCCGAAGGCGAAACCGGTCCTCGCGTGGAATCAGATGTCATCGTCGTCTAGCCCTTTCGAGATTCCCCGCCATAGTACGAGGCTGATGCGGGACCTCTCGGATCAGGCCGCTTATCTGAACGGCGCGGTGTCCTGCTGGGCCTGTCCAGTCCAGCAGGACACCGCGCCGCCTATTCAGTCCTCTGCAGATGAACCAGATGAATCGGAACCCTCGGATGCCGACGGGCCGGCCGGCGCCAGTGCCACGGTGCCCGTCGTGCGTATCGCGCCGTTGCGCCGGCCCCTGCTCCAGCGCACCAGGCGGCGCACCGGCCACCACAACACCGCCACGACCACCGCGTACGGCACTAGCCACCCGATCGTCGCCAGCAGGCCGCGCACGACGGCGAGGAAGCCGTGCCAGCCGACCGTCAGGCCTCGCATGAAGCCGGTGCGGACCGGAGGCGGCGAGGCGGGCTTGCCCTGCGCGAAGTAGCCGACCGTGATCGTTGCGAACTGGACCTGATCGGCCAGCGCCTTCTGCTGCGCCTGCAGCGATTCGAGGTCGGATTCGCGCTGCGCGAGCGCCTGCTCGAGAGAGATCAGGTCGTTCATCGAAGCGGCCTTGTCGATCAGGGTCCGCAGTTCCGCGATGGCGGCCTGCGCGGAGGTCACCCGGCTGGCCACGTCGGCGACCTGGCCGGTCACGTCGGTCGCGCTGCGGCTTTGATAGGTGACGGTGCCCTTCCCGGCCAGCGCGGTGAGTACCGAGTCGACGCTCTGCGGCGGAACGCGCAGGACCAGCATCGCCTGCGTCGAGTCGGCGGCGTCGTCGACCGTCGGCAGCGTAGCCGGCGGCGGCGCCGTGCTGCTGTCCGCCGAGCCGGACGACGGCGCAGCACCCGGAGTCACCACCTGCTGGCCGGAGCCGACCGACTCGTTCGCCACGTAGCCGCCCACGCCTTGGACGATGATCTGCGCCTTGGCCGCGGCCGCCGATACATCAGAGGTCTTCACCTGGAGGCCGACGGTGATGACTAGATCCCGGCTCGGCAGCTTCACCGCCGTGTTCGACGTGCCCGACCCCGCAGCGCCACTCCCGTTCAAAGCGGCCGTGCCGCCAGTCGCGTCCTGCTTCGAGGATTCGGGCGCCTGCGCAGATCCCGCTGCCGCGCGCCCCTGGTCGGGCGCCGACGAGGAAGCGTTCGACCCGCTGTTGCCGCCGCTGCACGCCGTCAGCGCCACCGGGCCGGCGATGAGCAGCGCGAGCAACCCCGCAGCCACACCGGCCCGCGGCTTTCCGCTCCGCATGAGTTCCACAATTCGTGCCCCGCCCTCTGCTGTCCTGACCCGGCCCCATGCCGCGTCAGCGCCTCTTGGACGGGACGGGAGGCGGCCCTGTTCCGCCGCCGAATCACCGTTCGGTATCGGTTCGGCCGCGGCGGGGTTCACCGGCGCCGCGAAAAACCTGAACCTGTGGTCACATTTTACGTCGCGCCTCTTTCCAAGGGCCCGGCGCGGCTCCTACGCTGCCCCTCCATGGAGGGCGGCAATGTGAGCGGTATGGACCTGAACCTGCGGCGGTCGCGCGGCGCGCTGTTCGTCGCGTTCGGCGCGCAGGGCTTCTCGCTGATCGCGCTCACCAGCGAGATCCCGACGCTGGAGAAGCAGCTGCACATCGGCGACTCGACCGTGTCCGCGGTCATGGCCGCGGTGCTGGTGGTCGCGGCGCTCGGCTCGCTGGTGGCCGGGGCGCTGGTCGGCCGGTTCGGCTCGCGGATCGTGCTGCGCATCTCGCAGCTGCTGGTCCTGGCCGCGATCATCGGCGTCGGGGCGGCGCACTCGCTCGGCGCGGCCCTGCCGTTCCTGTTGCTGATCGGCGGCGCAATCGGCGCGGTGGACGCCACGACGAACATGCAGGCGGTCGCGTTGCAGCGGCGCTATGGCCGCTCGATCATCCTCTCCTTCCACGGCGTGTGGGCCTTCGGCGCGGCGATCGGCTCGGTCTCGGCCACGCTGGCCACCAACACGCACACTTCACTGCTGGTCTTCTACGCCTCGGCGAGCGCGCCGCTGGCCGTGCTGCTGCTCGCGGTCGGCCGGTTCCTGCTGGCCGGGGTGAAGGACGAGACGATCGCCCTGGACGCGGACACCGGCAAGCCGCCCGCGATCGCGTGGCGGCCGATGCTGGCCGTGTGCGCCGTGATGGCTCTTGCCTACTTCGCGGACTCGACCGTCTCCAGCGCGGGCGGCCTGTACATCCAGGACGGTCTGCACGGGCACGGCTGGCAGATCACCATCGTGTACTTCGCTTACGCGGTGCCGTTCATGGCCGGGCGGTTCGCGGGTGACCGGCTCACTGAGCGGTTCGGCGGCGTGCAAGTCGGGCGGGTCGGCGCGGCGATCGCCGCGGTCGGCTTCGTGATCGCGGTCGCGGCGCCGGGCCCGCTGGTGGCGCTGCTCGGCTTCGGCGTCGTCGGGCTGGGCATCTCGGTGATGGCGCCGCTGTGCTTCTCGGCCGCGGGCCGGCTCGACCCGGCCGAGACCGGCGTCGCCGTGGCCCGGCTCAACATCTTCAACTATGTCGGCTTCCTGTTCGGCTCGGCGCTGGTGACCGGGTTGTGGGGCGCGGGCGTGCCGCATCGGGCCGGTCTGGTGGTGCCGCTGGTCGGGGCGGGCGCGATCGCGGCGTTCGCGTTCGGGTTCAGCGAGCAGCGCACGGCGAGGTACTTCGCGAGTCAGGGCACGAAGAGCGGCGGCGCGGGCGAGGACGGGGGCGGGTTCAGTTTGAGCGAAGCCGCGTCCACACCGAACGCAGGCTGAGCATCGGATCCCAGGAGCTGGCGCGGGCGCGGGTGAGCGGGTAGCAGGCGAGGCCGAGCAGCAGCGCGGTGAAGTGCCCGAGGTCGGTGAAGTCCGTATCGCCGAACAGCGACATGCCGTAGTAGAGGACCAGCGCGGCGGCGTAGAAGTAGCGCCACGGCGCGGCGATCAGATAGGTCAGCACGCCCTCAGCTCCGGCCAGCGCGTAGCTGACGCCGATGTCCGGGACGAAGGCGTCGGAGGCGGGCGCGCTGCCGTGACTGATGTTGAAGTAGACGACGCTCTGGCTCAGGTATGTCGCGCCGACGTGCGAGATGACCACGACCAGCAGCCAGCGCGCGGAGCCGAGCCAGCGTTCGACGGGGGCGTGAAAGAGGCTGTAGAGGATCAGGTACGGCCACCAGTGTCCGCCGTCGAGCCAGAGGGCGCTGCTGATCAACACGCGGATCGGATCGTGCGACAGTTCGCGCAGGTTGGTGGAGTGGTGCAGCACGAAGTGGTAGCGGAACCGGGGGTCGAAGTGGTCCATGATGATCGTGTTGACCAGCAGGATGGCGAGCCAGGCGTAGGTCCCGGGGGCGCTGCGCACGTAGGCGAGGACGGTCTCGGCCAGGGTTTGCAGGCGCCGCACGACCGGATGGGACATGAATCCATCATGACGGTCGTTCGGGCCCGGCGCTGACGGCCCGAGACCCCCATCAGCCGAAATCCCCGAGCGGGCCATGAGATCCGCGGCGCGGCGCGATACGCGAGACTGGGCACCATGTACACGCACCTCTACAGCCTGCCGTCCGCCGTCGAGACACCGGAGGATGAGCTGGACGCTCCAGTGCCGCCGATCGAGGCGGTGCTGTTCGACTTCGCCAACACCCTGTTCCGCATGGTCCCGACCGACGTCTTCCTGCGGCGGGTGTGGCAGAACGCCGGACGGGACATTGCGCAGCTGGATATCGATTCGGTACTGCGCGAGGTGCAGACCGCCGGGCAGTTGCCACACGTGCAGGCCGCTCAGGTGGGCCGGGACTTGACTGTGGAACTGCACTGGGAGGCGACGCGAGTCTGGTTCCGCGAGGTCCCGCAGCTGGCCGACATCTTCGATCTGGTGTACGAGGCCATCCTCGCCCAGGAGAACTGGTTCGCGTACACGGACACGGCGCCGGTGCTGCGGGAGCTGGCCCGGCGCGGCATACCGGTGGGCGTGGTCAGCAACATCGTGTGGGATGTGCGGCGCGAGATCGAGGCGGCGGGAGTCGGCGACGCGGTGGGGGCGTACGCGTTGTCATACCAGATGAATTGCGAGAAGCCGGACCCGAGGATCTTCCTCAAGGCGTGCGCCGACCTCGGCGCAGACCCGCGGCGAACGTTGATGGTCGGGGACAATCCGGTACAGGACGGGGGCGCTGTCACGTGCGGGCTTCGTGCCCTGATCCTGCCTTCCGAGCCACGGGCCGGGGACCGTGGCCTCGATAGTGTCCTGCGGCTGCTGGGCTGACGGACCGTCGGAAGTGAGCGAGCCCGCGGCTCCCAGCTGGCTGCGATCGCCTTCGCCAAGAGCCGCGAAGTGGCACTCGGAGCTCGGAGCGACCGTGTGTGCCAACCCGCGTGTCGGTGCCCACAGCTCACTGGCCTGCGGCTTTAGCGGCGCACTAGGCGCATTTCAACGGAGCACCGAGGGCGCACTTTCTTCTGGCTTCGACACGCGTTAGAATGTTCAATATTGAGGCACTGCCCGCTCCCCCCGTGGCGGGCTGTGCTCCAGACGCGGTCTGATCAACTGCGTCCTGGCGGCTTCGCGCTTCCCCCGTGGCGCGAAGCCGCCCTTTCTTTTGCGGCCGCTTCGCGCGCTCCTGCTGGCGTTCCCGCCCTGCCTTCCCGCTACACCTCCGACTCGGCTGCGGGCTCTGCTTCCGCAATGCCACGCCGCCCCGACGCGGACTCGACGCTCACGAGGGCGCGACTTGAGCGGCCCTTTATGCGGTGGCGGTTGAGTGGTTGCGGGCCTGAAGTGGTTTCCGCACTGTTTCCGGGTCGTTTCCGTGCCCCAACCGGGTGACTGCCGGGCGCGCCCTGACCGCGCGCCCGCGCCGGTACCCGCACCCTGGAGCGACCCAGGAGGGTGCTGAAGCTCCGGACCGACCAGTCGAAAGGCCGATCTCGATGCGCCGCTATCCCCCCATCGCCGAGCATGGCATGATCGGCGACCTGCAGACCTGCGCCCTGGTCTCCTCTGATGGAGTGCTCGACTTCTTCTGCGCGCCGCGCTTCGACTCACCCTCGGTCTTCGCGTCCCTGCTCGACCACGACCACGGCGGCTACCTGCGGCTCGCTGCCGACGACGCCGACGTGCAGTGCAACTCCCGGCAGCTCTACCTGCCCGACACCGCGATCCTGATCACCCGGTTCCTCTCCCACCACGGCGTCGGCGAGGTCGTCGACTTCATGCCGCTGAACCGGCCGGAGCAGGCCAGCGGCCGGCGGCGCATCGTGCGGATCCTGCGCGTGGTGCGCGGCACCGTGAAGTTCGTGCTCGAATGCCGGCCCCGCTTCGACTACGGCCGGGCCGGGCACGAGCTGACCCTCGTGAGCGACAGCGCGGCGGTCTTCCGCGGCCCCGACCTCGACCTGCAGGTGCAGACCACCTTCCCCTTCCACCGGGAGGGCGACGACATCGTCGGCAGCGTGACCCTGCGGCTCGGCGAGACCGCGGCGCTGGTGCTGACCACCGGGATCGAGGAGCCGAGCCGGCCGATCACCGTCGCGCAGCTGGAGGACGAGCACGAGGCGACCACCCGGTTCTGGCACTCCTGGCTGCGCGGCTCGGCCTTTCGCGGCCGCTGGCAGACGATGGTGCACCGGTCCGCGATCACTCTCAAGATGCTGACGTACGCCCCGACCGGCGGGATGATCGCGTCAGCTACCTTCGGGCTGCCTGAGCAGATCGGCGGCGAGCGGAACTGGGACTACCGCTACACCTGGATCCGTGACGGCGCGCTGGCGGCGCGCGCGCTCGCAGAGCTCGGATTCGTCGAAGAGGCTGACGCGTTCCGCCGCTGGGTGACTGAGCGCCTGCGCGATACGCGGCACGCGTGCGGCGAGCCGTTGCAAATCATGTACTGCGTAGACGGCGACCCGTACCTGGTCGAGGAGGAGCTGCCCCACCTAGAGGGCTACGAGAAGTCCGGTCCGGTGCGCATCGGCAACGCGGCCGCGGGCCAGCTGCAACTCGACATCTACGGCGAGGCGGTGTGGGCGCTGACCCAGTCACGTGAGCTGGCCGAAGTCTCCGGCTATCAGGGCTGGCAGACGCTGTCCGCGATGCTGGACTGGCTCAAGACCACCTGGGACCGGCCAGACGAGGGGATCTGGGAGACCCGCGGCGGGCGGCGCGACTTCACCTTCAGCAGGCTGATGTGCTGGGTGGCGTTCGACCGGGGCGTGCGCCTGGCCCGCGAGTACGCGCGCCCGGCGGACCTCGACGGCTGGACCACCACGCGCGACGCGATCCTCAAGCAGGTGATAGAGCGCGGCTGGTCCGAGCGGCGCGGCGCGTTCGTGCAGCACTACGGCGGGGACGTGCTGGACGCGTCGCTGCTGATAATGCCGATCGTGGGCTTCATCTCGCCCAAGGACCCGGCGTGGCTCTCGACGCTCTGCGCGATCGAGCAGGATCTCGTGACGGACTCGCTGGTCTACCGCTACGACCCTTCGGCGGCGCCGGACGGTCTGCGCGGCAGCGAGGGCACGTTCAATCTGTGCAGCTTCCTCTACGTCGACGCGCTCGCGCGGGCCGGGCAGCTCGACAAGGCACGCTACGCGTTCGACAAGATGCTGACATACGCGAACCATGTCGGCCTGTTCGGCGAGGAGATCGGGCCGACCGGGGAGCAGCTGGGCAACTTTCCGCAGGCCTTCACGCACCTGGCGCTGATCTTCGCGGCGACGACGCTCGGCAGCGAACTGGAACGGCGCAGCGAGCGCGGCACGCGGCCGCACGGAAGGCCGTGGTGACCGTAGCGCAGCATCGTCGGCACCGCCGGTAATCTGGTCGCTCGCTATCGGAGGCCTTGGTACGTTGACGCTTTGACGTGCGGTGACGCGAAGAAGCGCAGGGAGCGAGGGGCCCGTGGTTTTCGAGAGCCTGAGCAAGCGCGGCGTGGACAGGCCGACGCTGGCCGCGCTGATCAGCACCGCCTTCGGGCCGCAAACCGGTATCGTCGCGGCGACGGAGATCAACGAAGGGTTCTTCAACGCCGCGTTCCGCCTCACGCTGACGGATGGCCGCGAGGTGATACTCAAGGCGTCACCGGAACCGCAGATCCCGGTGCTGACCTACGAGCGGGACATCATGCGCGGTGAAGCAGAGTTCTTCCGCGCGGCGGCCGGCAGCGCGGCCGTGGTGCCCGAGGTGCTGTGCGCGAACTTCGAGCGCGAGGTTATCGACGGCGACTTCATCGTGATGACGGTGATTGACGGCGTCACCTGGTTCTCGGTCGAGCAACAGCTGCGCGAGCAGGCCAAAGCCGAACTGAAGCGGCAACTCGGCGGCATCGCGGCGCACCTGCACCGGGTGACGCATCCCCGCGGCCGATTCGGCTATCCGGCGGTCGGCGAACTATCGGGCTCGACATGGCCCGACGCGTTCTCGGCGATGATCGGCGCGATCCTCGACGACGCCGACCGGTTCAATGCTCCACTGCCGCTGCCCTCTGCGGAAATACGCAAGGTCGCGCAGCGCCATGCCGACGCGCTCGCGGCTGTGGACACGCCGGCGCTGGTGCACTTCGATCTGTGGCCGGGCAACGTGATGATCACCGGACACGAAGCAGCTGACCAGGACGAGGACGGAGCGGCGTCACCCCGCGTCAGCGGCCTGATCGACGGCGAACGCATGATCTGGGGCGATCCGCTCATGGAGTTCGTGGGTATGGAGGTGTTCGGCCGCGCGGACCGGGACGAGCACGTGCGCGCCGGATACCTGGCCGCGGGCGGGACGATCGACACAGCAGAAGCTGCCGAGCGCCGCATGACGCTCTATCACTTGTACATGCAGGTGCTGTTGCTCACCGAAATGGGTCCGCGCGGATACACGGACCCTCAGTACCTCGGGTACTTCGGCAGCGAGTGCCCGAAGCGGATCTTCGAAGCCGTCGACAAGCTCCGGTGACCCGTCGCGATTTCTGCGTCAGACGAAGGAGAGGGCCGGGAAGGAACCGCCGAGGACTGACGCCGGGTCCGCGCCGAGCACGCGTTGCAGTACCGTCGCGTAGACCGAGCGGAAGTCGGTGTGGAACTTCAGGTCGCCGTTGTCGAGATCGCTGAGTGAAGGCTGCTGCCCGATGAAGCCGCCGTGCACCGACTCGCCGGCGACAAAGACCGGGCCCGCGGTGCCGTGGTCGGTGCCATCGTTGGCGTTCGCGGCCACCCGTCGCCCGAACTCCGAGTAGGCGACCAGCACGACGTCCTTCGCCCGCGCGCTGGCGGCGATGCGCTGCTGGAAGGCGCCGATCGCGTCGGAGACCTGCTTGAGCAGCGCGCTTTGCGTTCCTTTCTCCGCCGAGTGAGTGTCGAAGCCGCCGAGGCTGACGGCGTATACGCGTGTCGGGACGGACGACTCGATGCAGGACGCGACGATGTCGAGCTGCTGGGCGAGCGCGCTGGTGCCCGCGGTGGCCCCCTTCGCCTTGCCGCCGGCCGATTGCTTGAGCTTCGCAGACCCCTTAGCTGCCCCGGCGCCCTTACTCGACGCCGCGGCCGCGTTGTTGAGCGTCGGGCCGAACGCCGCCGAAACCGTGAACAGGTCTGCCGTGTCGCGAGCTGCGTAGGCGGCGTACGGGCAGTCCTGCGCCGAGGTCGAGCCGAGCGCCTTGAGCGCTTCTCCCGGCGAACCACTCGGCAGGGCGAAGCGGCCGAGCGGAAGCGCGGAACCGGCGGTTTTCGTTCCCGCGAGCAGCGGCGGCAGCACTCCCCCGAGCGAGACCGCACGCAGGGCGCGCAACTGGTCGTCCGGTTGGCCGTCGAGCCAGCGGCCGAGCCAGCCTGAGTTGCCCGGCTCGGCCGGTGAGGCGGTCTGCCAGATGTCCATGGAGACGAAGTGGCTGTGGTTGGGCTGCGGATAGCCGACGCCGCGCACGATCGCGAGCTTGCCGTTCTGCCAGAGTCCGTGCAGCGCCGTCATGGCCGGGTTGAGCCCGAGTCCGTCGCCGAGGTCGAGCACCTCGTGCGGCTGATAAGCCAGGTCTGGACGCGCCTTCTGGTACGCCGGATCAGCGGCCGGCACGAGCGTATTCAGTCCGTCGTTGCCACCATAGAGAGTAAGCAACACGAGAATGCCCTGGCCCGGGGGCAGCGGATCGGTGGCCGCAGCCGAGTGCAGTTCGCGCAGGCCGAGCACGGTGCCGCCGCCGGCGAGCGCGGCCGCGCCGGTCACTGCGGACGCGAGGAGGAACTTGCGGCGGGTGAGCGTATCCATGGCTTCGGTGGCTCCTCAGTTGACCACGTACTCGGGGCTCAGCAGGGCGAGTTCGACCAGCGCCACCGGATCCCCGGCGACGTCGGCGAGCGCGCCGCGGGTCCGATCGCTGAACACGTCGATGCCGAGCAGGTGAGCGGCCGCGTCGAGGCGACCGCTCGGTGCGGCGTCGGCGACCTGGGAGATGTCACCGACCGACGCGGCCCAGTGCGCAAAGGTGATGCGGGTCTGGGTCGCGGCAGTGGTCAGCCAGAGCGTTCCAGCGGGCCAGCCACCGACGTTCGGGGGCGCGAAGGGTAGTTGCCCGAGCCCGTTGAGGGCCGCGCGCAAGAGGACCGAATCCTTTGCCGAGCCGTCGGTCGGCGGATTGATCTTCAGGGCGCGCAGGGTGCCGACGACGTACTCGACGGGCTGCTTGACGAGCGCGTATCGGGCGGAGGGCGCGGATGACGAAGTCGCGGATGAAGGCGCTGACGGCGCGGTGAATGCCGGATCCGTGAAGACGGCGCGGGCAAGCGCAGTGAGGTCGTGGTTTTGGCCGTAGGCCGATATCAGGCGGCTGAGCGTGTCTGCCGGGACCGGATCGCCGGAACCGAGCCGGAACCACAGGCGCGAGGCGACAAACCGCGCGTTAGCCGGCTGAGCCATGAGCAGATCGGTGAAGGCGTCGACATCGAAGGACCCGGTGCGCCCGAGGATGGTCTGCGGTGCGGTGGCGTGAGCGTTCGCGGCGAAGACGGCCTTGCGAGAGCCGCGGTCCAGCCGCCAGCCGGTGAGCGCGAGGGCGGCCTGTCGCACATCGGTCTCGGTGTAGTTCCCGACGCCGAGCGAGAATAGTTCCATCGACTCGCGCGCGAGGTTCTCATTGGGCGCCTTCGCGGTGCTGCCGGCCGCGTCGAGCCAGATCATCATCGCCGGGTCGGTGAGCATGGCGCGCATCAGGGCACGGAAATCCCCGCCACCCAGTGCACGCTGCGTCTGGTTCTGCTGAAGCATGAGCGCGGCGCTGCGCACCTTCTGCACGGAGGTGGCGAAATGCCCGTGCCAGAAGAAGGTCCGCTTCTCGGCCCACGGCCGGTGCGCCGCGACCATCCGCGCGATCCACCAGGCGATCAGCTCATAGGCGGCCTGTGCGCGTTCGGCGTTCGCCGCCTTCTTCTGCGCGGGCGTCGCTTTGCCACCAGGCAAGGGGTCCGCCAGATCGGTCGGCGGCGGGGTCGTATCGACGCCGGGATCAGAGCCAGGCGCGAACAAGCCGTCGACGAGCGCCTGATATCCGGTCGCCGCGGCGGCGTCGATTTCCGCTCCGCTCGCGCCGAAGCCGCTGCGCCGCAACAGGTGCCCGATCAGCGCACGATCCTGTTGACTGTCCGTCACACGGACAGTGTTGCGAACGGCGGATAAAGACACGATAAGCGCGACAGCCAGAGCAGAGCAGGGAGAAACGGCTTCAGGATCGGTGGCTCCGGCCGACGCGGGCAAGGCGCGCGTACAGCAGCGCGGCGGCGGACACGACTACTGCCCAAGCGAGGTAGACGCCGGTTGCCGCCAGGATCAGCGCCACGGCGGCGAGCGCGATGATCGCGGCCGCGCGGCCCTTACTGCGGCGCGGCAGCAGCCGGAGCGCCGCGACGACGCCGATCGCGTACACGACCACGATCAGCCCGGCGGTCAACGAGACGAGCGTGCGCGTCTGCACGTGAAAGGCGGCGGTGGCGACCAGGCCGGGGATGGTCAGCGCGGAGACGAAAGTGAGGCTGCGCCGCGGAACCTCTCCGGCCGTGCTGCCGCGCGCCAGCCAGCCGGGCAGCGCGCCGTCCCGGCCAAGGGCGGCGCCGAGCTTGGCGACACCGGCGTAGTAGGCGTTCATCGTGCCGAGCGTGAGCAGCACCGCGGCGCCGGCGGCCAGCAGCCGCGCGTTGCCGCCGAGCCCACGGGCCATCAGATCGCCGAGCGGCGCGGCCGAGTCGGCGGCGCTCGGGCCGAGCACTGTGACGACGGCGAAGGCGACCGCGAGGTACAGCACGCCGACCACGGCGAGCGCCGCTGCGGTGGCGCGCGGCAGGTCGCGCGCCGGACGGCGGAACTCGGCGGCCAGGTGCGTGATCGCCTCCCAGCCGGCGAAGCTCCAGACCAACAGCGCGGCGGCCGGGGCGAGGGAGAACCAGCCGTGTGGCGCGAACGGCGTGAGATTGCTAAAGCGCGCGTGCGGGAGGGCCAGCCCGACCGCGAGTAACAGAAGCAGCGCCAAAAGTCCGGCCAGCGCGAGTTGCACGCGGCCGGTCACGCGCAGCCCCGCGGCGTTCGTCGCGGTGACGATGACCATCAGCGCCGCGGCCGTGATCGTCGCGGTCGTGGTTCCGCCGCCGAGAGCCGCCGCCACATACTGGCCCCCGAACAGGGCTGCCGGGGCCGAGCCGGTGGGCACGGTGAAGAAGAAGCACCAGCCGACAACCACCGCGGTGCGTTCGCCAAAGGCGAGGCGGGCGTAGGTCGAGACGCCCCCGGCGTCAGGATGGCGGGCCGCCAGCGCGGCGAAGGTCGCGGCCAGCGGGACGGAAAGGAGCACGAGGGCGCACCAGGCGAGGAGCGACGCGGGACCGGCCACCTGCGCGGCAAGCGCGGGCAGCGCGATCACGCCGGTGCCGAGTACCGCGCCGACGTACAGGGCGGTGCCTTGCAGCGTGCTCAAGCCGGTAGCGGGCAGGGCCGCGTCGCGTGCGTCGCTCGATCTGGTCAGCTCGGTCAGTTCGCTCACGGCATCAGCCTGCCGGGTAATTTCGACCCGAACCATCGGCAGAAATGCCGTGATGCGCTAAATTTCTGCCATGAGCAGACACGTCGTGGCCGTCGCGGTGACCGACGGCGCTCCGGTCTTCGAACTCGCGGTGCCGTGCGAGGTGTTCGGGATCGACCGCAGCGACCTGGTCGACCCGTGGTACGAGCTGCGCCTGTGCGCCGCCGAGCCCGGCCCGGTGCGGGTGGCGAGCGGACTGCAGGTCCCGGCGCCGCACTCGTTGGACGAGTTGGTCGCCGCGGACACCGTGATCGTGGGCGCCTGCTCGCGCCAGATTCGGCTGGCGCCACCTGCTGACCTCGTCGATGCGGTACGCGCCGCGTACGAGAAGGGCCGGCGAATCGTCGCGCTGTGCACAGGCGCTTATATCCTCGCCGCCGCCGGGCTGCTGGACGGCCGCCGCGCGACGCTGCACTGGATGAACAGCGCGGATGTCGCCGGGCGCTTCCCGGGCGTCGAGTTCGACACCCGCGCGCTGTACATCGACGACGGCGACATCCTCACCTCGGCCGGCACCGGCGCCACGATCGACCTGTGCCTGCATGTCGTACGGTCCGATCACGGCGCCGCCGTCGCCAACGAGGTCGCGCGCCGGATGGTGGTGCCGCCGCATCGCGAGGGCGGGCAGACGCAGTACACGACCCCGCTCCCCCGGCCCCGGCTCGCGTCCGAGCGGATCGACAGCCTCGCTCCCATACTCGAGTGGGCTCGGGCGCGGCTGCACGAGCCGCTGACCGTTCCACGGCTGGCCCGGCGCGCGCACCTGAGCGAACGCACGTTCGCCCGGCGTTTCCACGACCATCTCGGTACGACGCCGTTGCAGTGGCTGCTTCAGGAGCGGGTCCGGCTCGCCCAAGAACTGCTGGAAACCACGGAGGAGACGGTGGAGAGCATCGCGGCGCGGGCCGGTTTCGGCACCGGCGCGAACCTGCGTCACCACTTTCGGCGCGTCACCAGCGTCTCGCCGCACAACTACCGGCAGGCGTTTCGCCGCCGCGAGCCGTCGATCGGAGGTGTCGAGAGAGGGAACGAAACAGCGAATGCGCAGATTCAGCGGTAGGTTCGACCCGAGTGGCCGGGATGTGCAGCGGGCTCTCGGCGATGGCGTTATGCGAAGCACTGCGGCCCCCGGCCGCGCCGAGTGAGTCGCGGTGGACGGAAGGGCGTAGGCCGTGGTGGCGGACGCGAGGGACGCGCACACGCCGGGGATGGACGCACTCCCGGCCGACTTGGCTGCCGCTGTCGCACTAGGTGGCGAGGTGGGCGCGTATTTCGCGGGCTTCGACTGGGCCAGCCATCCACTCGGAGCGCCCGCGACCTGGCCGCCGGAGTGGCGCTCGGCCGTGGCCGTCGCGCTGGCATCACGATTTCCCGTCATAGTGTGGCTCGGACCGCAGCTGAATATCGTCTACAACGACGGTTACGCCCCGTTCCTCGACCGCAAGCATCCGGCGGCGCTGGGCAAGGCCGGGCGCCAGGTGTGGGTGGAAATCTGGGACCAGATCAGCCCGATGCTGGCCGGGGTGATGGCCACCGGCAAGGCGACCTGGTCCGACGATCTGATGCTCGCCCTGGTTACCGACGGCGTTCCCCGCGAGCGTTATTTCACCTTCACCTACAGCCCGATCTTCGCAGAAAACGGAACGGTCAGCGGCATCTTCTGCCCGGTTTCCGAGACCACCGAACGAGTTCTCGGCGAACGCCGACTGCGGTTGCTGACCACCGTGGCCGCAGAACTCTTACACACCCGGACCGTGGCGCAGGCCGTGGACGGGGTGGCGCAAGTGTGTGACGGTACGCATCCCGACCTGCCGTTCATCGCGATGTATGTAAGCAGCGACGGCAAACCGGCGACACTTGCTGGAGCCAGCGCTCCGGTACGCCACCGGCTACCGCGATCACTTGCCGCATTGCTGCCCCAGAACACGGAACTCGGCGCCGGGCAGACACTGATGCTCGACGTGCGGGACCGGCTGGAGTCGTTGGCCGCGGACATCGAGACCGGAGGTCCGACGCAGGCGCTCTTGCTGCCGCTGGCCGCCGGGCAGGCGGGTGCCCGTGACGGCGCGCTGCTGTTCGGGCTCAACCCGGATCGTCCGCTGGACGACCAGTACCAGGGCTTTTGCCGGCTGCTCGCGGACCAGATCGCGGCGGCGTTCGCCAGCGCGGGCTCCTTCGAGCTGGAGCGGCGGCGCGCTGACGCGCTGGCCCAGCTGGACCATGCCAAGACAGTGTTCCTGACGAACGTCAGCCACGAGTTCCGCACCCCGCTGACCCTGCTGCTCGGCCCGCTGGAGGACGCGATCGCCGCCGAGAACGCGGCGCCGCAGCGCGAGCGCCTGGAAACCGCGCGGCGCAACGCCGCCCGGCTGCTGCGCCTGGTCAACTCGCTGCTGGAGTTCGCGCGTACCGAGGCCGGCCGGGCCGACCCCAAGCCGGTGCGCACCGATCTCGGGGCGCTGACCGCGCAGATCGCCTCCTGCTTCGCCGAGCTGTGCGAGCGCGCCGGGATCGAGCTCGTGCTCGACTGCGCTCCGGCTCCGGCCGAGGTTGACCCGCAGATGTGGGAGACGATCGTGCTCAATCTGCTGTCCAACGCGGTCAAGTTCACCTTCAGCGGCTCGATCACGGTACGCGTGGACTGCCCGGATCAGGACACGATCGACGTCAGCGTGTCGGACACCGGGACCGGCATCGCGGCCGAGGACCAGGAGCACCTGTTCGAGCGCTTCTATCAGGCTCGCAATCCACGCGCCCGCAGCATGGAGGGCAGCGGCATCGGGTTGTCGCTGGTGCGCAGCCTGGTGGAGTTGCACGGCGGCACGATCTCGCTCGAGAGCGTCATGGAGCGCGGCACTTGCGTGCACATCCGACTGCCGTCGGCCCGTCAAGTCGCCGAGCGCGCGCCGCAACAGCCCTCGCGGGACGCCGCGTCTGGCGCGTCCGACCCGCGGACCGCAACCAGCCCGCTCTCACCGGTCGCGACGGCCTACGTGGCCGAGGCGATGCAATGGCTTGATTCGGCGCCGGCATCAGACGACGACCAAGATCGCGATCACGACGCGCCAGCGCACCAGCCGCTCGTCCTGATCGTCGACGACAACGCCGACATGCGCCGCCACCTCGAGCGAGTCTGTTCGGCGCGCTGGCGAGTGGCGTCGGCGAGTGACGGGGAGAGCGCGCTGCAGGCAATGCGCAAGCGGCGTCCGGACGTCGTGGTCACCGACGTGATGATGCCGACGCTCGACGGGCTCGGCCTGGTCGCCGCGATGCGCAAGGACCCGCGACTTGCCGCTGTACCAGTTCTGATGCTCTCCGCTCGCGCGGGCGTCGAGGCTGCCGGCGCCGGCCTGGCCGCGGGCGCAGACGACTATCTGCCGAAACCGTTCAGTTCGATCGACCTGGTGAACCGGATCGCCGCGCGCCTGAACGCCGACGCCCGCGAGCACGAGCGGCGGGAACTCGATCGGGCTCGGGCGCGCCGTGCCGCGGCGCTGGCCGAGTTCGCCGCGGCGGTGAGCGCCGCCGGCTCGGTCGCCCAGCTGGTCGAGGCGCTGCTGGCCAGCCCGGCCGGCCTGGGCGCCTCGGTGGCGGCGCTGGGAGTGCTGGATCCCGATTCCGGTGCGATCCGAAACGCATTCGAGGGCGACATCCCGCCCGAGCTGCGTGAGCGCTACCACG
Organism: Actinocrinis sp.; assembly: GCF_035605935.1. Classification (GTDB taxonomy): domain Bacteria; phylum Actinomycetota; class Actinomycetes; order Streptomycetales; family Catenulisporaceae; genus Actinocrinis. The sequence continues at coordinate 50,770 of NZ_DATNGK010000203.1, forward strand.
TCATCGCCGCGGACTCCCCAGTCCCACTCGCCACCGTGATCCGATCGGCTCAGCCGATGATCATCACGGACACGCATGAACTCGACACGCAGTTCGCCGAGGTGGTACGCGACAGCGAACTGTTCACCCGCGCGGCACTGGTCTACCCGCTGCGCGATCGGGTCGGCTCGGTGATCGGGTCGATGTTCCTGGCGTGGCCGCAGCCGCGCGACTTCACGCCCGAGGAGCTTGATCTGGTCGAGCGGGCGGTGGTCGGCGCGGGACAGGCGCTGGAACGCATCGACGCGGCGGAACGGGAGCATCGCATCGCCGCCGGGTTCCAGGAGCACCAACTCGACCTCGACCGCCGCTCGCGGGCGGGTGTGCTCGGCGCGGTTTACCAGCCTGCCGCGGAGATGATGCGGGTGGGCGGCGACTGGTATCTGGTCGCGCCGCTGCTGGACGAGCACCGGCTCGCCGTCTCGGTCGGCGACGCGGTCGGCCACGGGTTGCCGGCGGCGACGGTGATGAGCCGGCTGCGCAGTGCCGCTGCGGCGGCGACGCTCACCGAGCCGGCCCCCGATTTCGTGCTCGATCTGCTGGAACGGTACGCGGCCAGTGTCCCGGGAGCGGAGTGCACGACTGTCGCTTACGCCGTGGTCGACAGCGAAGCCGGAGTGATCGATTATGCGTGCGCCGGGCACCCGTACCCGCTGCTGGTGACCGAATCCGGCGAGGCTCGCTACCTCGTCGACGGTCGTCGGCCGCCCCTCACGGTCGGGCGCGGCGACGCGGCGAGGGCGCTGGGACGAGATGAGCTTCCGCCCGGCTCTTTGCTGCTGCTGTACACCGACGGCCTGATCGAACGGCCCGGTGAAAGCCTCGACGAAGGGTTCGACCGCTTGCTGGCGGCCGCGACACCGCTATGCCATCAGGCAGTTGACGCGGTGTGCACGCAACTGCTGGAGGCGATGGTGCCGCCAGGCGGCTACCGCGACGACGTCGCGCTGCTGGCGCTGCGCCCTGCGGGCGTGACGCCGACCAGTTTCGTCACCGCGCAGCCCGCCGATCCCGCGGCGGTGCCTGAGCTTCGGGCCCGGCTGCGCACTTGGCTCGATGATCTGAATCTGCCCGGAACGCTGAGCCACGACGTGCTGCTCACGGTATGCGAGGCGGTGAACAACGCGATCGAGCACGGCACCCGGGCCGATCCGCGCCAGTGCGTGTCGGTGGAGGTCTTCGCCGAACCGGATTCGATCTGTGCTTCAGTCAGCGATCCGGGGCAGTGGGCCCCCGACACTACGACCGGCCGCCCGGCCGAGGGCGGTGCCGGCCTAACGCTGATCTACGGCCTGAGCGACAGCGTGGAGATCGCGCGAGCGGCGCGGGGCACCCGTGTGACGATGCATCATCGCCGCCGCCGTGCCCCGGCGGCCCGGCCGGCGGTCGGAGCACGCCGATGACCGCGGCGAATTTCACGCTCAAGACCTCGCAGGCCGACCTCGGTCCGGCGATGGTGGCCGTTACCGGCGAAGTCGACGCCACCAACGCCGCCCGTTTCACCGCCGCCGTGGAAGACGTCGCCACCGAGCAGCCGACGGTGCTAGATCTCAGTGACCTGCTTTACCTGGACAGCGCCGGTTTCGCCGCCCTGCACCGGATCGTGGCCGGTCACGCGGTCGCCATCGCGCTGCCCGCGCACAGTCCGCTGCGTAAGGCTGCTGTTTTGATGGGCCTACCGCATCATGACAACGCAGAGGATGCCGCAGCGACGCTGGATTCGGGCGCTGCGGGCGGCGGCCGGCGCAACGGCGGCTAGCGCGCTGCTGATCGATCGTCCGCGGACGCGGCCGGGGACTGCGCCGATTGCGCGGGTCCGGCCGGCCACTTCTGCGAGGCCGCGGTCGGCGGGCGCTCAATCGTCACGGCGACCGTCTTGCCGTTGGCGTGGGTCACGGTTTCCACCCGCCCCGCCAAGCCGTTGAGCACACGCAGTCCGACGCCGCCGCCCCCGAGCAGGTCGGCCGGGCGCGGGGCCGGTGTGGTGGCGCTCGTGTCGCTGACCGCGACCGTGAGACACCGCCCGTCGTCGCTCAGCGTCAGATCGAACGGTCCTGGCGCGTGGCGCACCGCGTTGGTGACCAGTTCGCTGACCGCCAGCAGCGCGTCATGCAGCACCGACTGCTCCAGCGGCGGGTTGCATCTCGCGAGGAACTCGCGGGCCAGGTCGCGCGCGTGCGTGATGCTCGCCGCGTTCCCGTCCAGGGAGTGCCGCGTTCGCGCCGCGTCGTCGTTCATCTCGCATTCACCCCGTCCACGCTAGCGGCTCCGCACTGTTTGCGGTCTCCGCCAGACTGGCCCTTTCGGGCTTGCTGCCGTGCCCGGTCCACACGGCGCGTGCCCCGTCGCCGTTCAATCTGCAATACGCCGCTAAACCGCCGCATGTCCGCACGGTGATCATCTGGTCTTCATTCAGACAGCGCCGCCTCGGTGTCGGGGAACACCTCGAGCACGCCGAGCGCGCCGGCCAATTCGATCACCCTGATCAGCGGGGCGGACGGCGCGGCCAGCCGGAACACCGCGCCCTGCGCCCGCGCGTCCCGGTTCGCCTGCAGGATCGCCAGCAGCCCGGCCGAGTCGCAGAAGGTCACCTCCGTGGCCTCCAGCACCACGGTGCCGCGCGCCACCAGCGGTAAAAGCACGGCGCGCAGCCGGTTGATCGAGGTGAAGTCCAGTTCCCCGGCGGCCTGCACGACCGTGGTGCCGTCGCGCGCGCCGCGCTGGACTCGCACGTCCAAAGGACGGGCCTCGGCCATGCCGCCTTTCCTCCTTGCCCGAGCTGCCTGGGCTCGCGGTCCATCGTAGCCAGTGACGCCACTGCGTGTGATCGCAGCGGCACCCGCTTACCCCGCAAACCCGCGCGCAGTCCTACGCTTCGAATCGTGAAAGCAGAGCAGCGATATCTGAACCTGAACGTGTACCTGCGCAACTCCGGTTATCACGAGTCCGCTTGGCGGGTATCGTCCCTCGATCCGGCAGTGGTGCTCGACCCAGGCCACTACGTCGGTCTCGCTCGCACCGCCGAGCGCGGCGTGCTGGATTCGATCTTCCTGCCGGACAGTCCGGGGGTGGCCGAGTTCCGTTCCGAATATCTGCCTGGAGCCGGTCTCGACCCGGTTCAGCTGCTCTCGGCGGTCGCCATGGCCACCGAGCAGATCGGTTTGATTTCTACGGTCTCGACGACGTACAGCTTCCCGTGGGACGTCGCACGCCGCTTGGCCACACTGGACTTCCTGAGCCACGGCCGGGCCGGGTGGAACATCGTGACCACCGTCGAGCCCGCGGCCGCCGGGAATTTCGGCGACCAGCCGCACCCGCCGACCGCGGACCGGTACCGGCGCGCCGACGAGTTCGTGGAGGTGGTGCTCAAGCTCTGGGACGCCTGGGACGACGACGCGGCGCCGATGTCGAAACAGACCGGCGTGTGGGCGGACCCGGCGAAGCTGCATCCGCCGCGGCACCAGGGCGAGCGCTTCCAGGTCTCCAGCTACCTGCCTTTCCCCCGCTCCCCGCAAGGGCATCCGTTCCTGACGCAGGCGGGCTCCTCCCCCGACGGCGTGGCGCTGGCCGCCAAGTACGCGGACGCGGTTTTCACGCCGCAGAGCGATCCGGAAAGCTCCCGCGCCTTTCGCGAGCACCTGCGCGCGCAGGCGGCGGCCGCCGGACGCGACCCCGACCACATCAGGGTGCTGCCAGGCCTGTCCTTCCTGCTCGGCAGCAGCGACGCCGAGGCCGAAGCGCTCAAGCAGCGCCTTGAGGCGGCCGCGAGCGGCGAGTTCCGCTGGCGTAATCTGGCGAATCTCGCCGGGCTGGACTACCGCGGCATCGAGCCGGACGAGCCGTTCCCGGTCAGCCTGCTCGATTCCGCGCCGAAGACCAGCTTCGGCGCGTCGATCTACCAGATGGCCGCGCAGCGCCCGCAGAGTTTCCGCGAGGTGGCGCAGCGCCTTTCCGCGCTGCCCGGCGGTCTCGATTTCACCGGGACCCCGGAGGCGATGGCCGACCTGATCACAAACTGGTGGCAGGCGGGGGCGTCGGACGGGTTCACTCTCATGCCGAACGTGCTGCCCGACCAGCTCGACCTGTTCGTCGACCACGTCGTCCCGATCCTGCAACGCCGCGGCATCGCGCGCACCGAGTACGCCGGCCGTACGTTGCGTGACCATGTGGGCCTGCCGCGCCCGGTGGCAAGGAGAGAGTGACCGCGAAACGGTCTGGTTGCATATCGGGTTCGATTCTATGCTTGCGCCTCGTGCCTTCAGAGAAGATCAAGCGCAGCGACGTCGTCCAGACGGCGGCGCCGGCGAATCCCGTGGTCGCTGGGTTCTTTCCGGACCCGAGCGTGTGCCGGGTGGGCGATGACTACTACCTGGCGTGCTCCAGCTTCGAGTACTTCCCCGGCCTGCCGATCTTCCACAGCCGGGATCTGGTGCACTGGCGGCAGATCGGCAACGTACTGGACCGGCCGAGCCAGTTGGTCCTGCCGCAGAGCACGAACTCATCCGGCGGGATCTACGCCCCGACGCTGCGGCACCACGACGGCCGGTTCCATCTGGTCGTGACGAACGTCAACGGCGGCGGCAATTTACTGGTGACCGCGACCGATCCGGCGGGCCCCTGGTCCGAGCCGACCATGCTGCCCGGGGTGCCGGGTATCGACCCGGACCTGGCTTGGGACGAGGACGGCGTCTGCTGGTGCACAGTGGCCGGGGTCGGGCAGGTGCGCCTGGACCTGGAGACCGGGAAGGTCGAGGGTGCGGCGCGCCGGATCTGGTCCGGCACGCCCGGGGCCAAGGCACCGGAGGCCCCGCACCTCTACCACATCGGCGGCTGGTGGTACCTGATGATCGCCGAGGGCGGCACGGAGCGCGGGCACGGGGTCTCGATCGCCCGTGGCCCGGCGCCGGACGGACCGTTCGAGCCCTGCCCGGCGAATCCGATCCTCAGCCACCGCAGCACCGATCATCCCATTCAGAACACCGGCCACGCGGACCTGGTGCAGGGCCCTGATGGTTCGTGGTGGATGGTGCTGCTAGGGGTGCGCCCGGGCGGCGGCACGCCGGGCTGGCACGTGCTGGGCCGCGAGACCTTCCTGGCTCCGGTCAGCTGGGTGGACGACTGGCCGGTGGTCGGCGAACTCTCCACCGAGCTGCCAGCCCTGCCCTGGCCGCTGCACCCCACTCCCGCCGAGCCGGTGCGCGACGACTTCGACGGCGCTGAGCTGCATCCGCGGTGGGTCTCGCTGCGCCACCGGCCGGCCGAGCTGTGCACGACGAGCGAGCGGCCGGGTTGGCTCACGCTTCGCGCGAGCGGCGGGTCGCTGGACGATTTGAACGTGACGTTCGTCGGCCGTCGGCAGCAGCACTTTGACTGCCGAGTGCGTGCCCTGATCGACCCCTCCGAGGGCAGCGGCGGGCTCGCGGTGCGCCTGGACGAGCAGCATCACTACGAGATCGAGACGGCTGATGGTGCGGTGCGGGTGATCGCCCGGATCGGCCCGCTGCGCAGCGTCGTGGCGCAACGGGAGGTGCCGGCCGGCCCGGTGATCCTCGGCGTCGAGCCGCAGCGGCGCGAGACGCTGCACGACTCGCGCACCGGACCGGACACCGTGTCGCTCGGCGTCGTCGAGCCCGACGGCAGTTTCACGCCGCTCGCCACGCTGGACGGCAGATACCTGTCGACCGAGGTCGCCGGCGGTTTCACCGGCCGCGTCATCGGGGTCTATGCCGCGGCCGGCACCGTGCACTTCGACTGGTTCGACTACGAGCCGGTCGAGCGCTGATCGATCAGCCTTCGACCTCGGGCCGGTCGGGTTCCGCCCACTTGGTGTGGAACGCCCCCTCGCGGTCAACACGCTGATACGTGTGCGCGCCGAAGAAGTCGCGCTGGCTCTGGATGAGGGCGGCGGGCAGGCGTTCGGAGCGCAGCGTGTCGTAGTACGCGAGCGCGGCCGTGAACGCCGGAGCCGGAATACCGCGGCGCGCCGCCGAGGCCACCACCTCCCGCCAGGGGACCTGCGCGTCGGCGATCTCGCCCGCGAAGTGTTCCTCGGCCAGCAGGCTGACCAGGCCGGGGTTGGCAGCATGGGCGGCGCGGATGCGGTCGAGGAACGCGGCACGGATGATGCAGCCGCCCCGCCAGATCTTCGCCACCGCGCCCAGGTCGATGTCCCAGCCGTATTCGGCGGCGGCGTCGCGGATCATCGTCCAGCCCTGGTCGTAGGCGATGATCTTGGAGGCGTAGAGGGCCTGCTCGACCTGGTTGGTGAAGCGGTCGGTCTCATGCTCGCGCAGCGGCTGATGGGTGCCGCCGGGCAGCGGACGGTACGCCGCGCGCAGCTCGGCACGCGAGGAGGCGACGCGGGCGAAGGTGGCCTGCGCGATCCCGGTCACCGGGCTGCCCAAGTCCAGCGCGGTCTGCACGGTCCAGCGTCCGGTGCCCTTTTGCTCCGCGGCATCCTTGACGATGTCCACGAACGGCCGGCCGGTGTCGGGGTCGGTGTGCGCGAGAACCTCGGCGGTGATCTCGATCAGGTACGAATCGAGCCGCCCCTTGTTCCAGGACCGGAAGACCTCGGCGATCTGCGCGGGGCTCAGTTCGGTGACTTCGCGCAGCAGGTGGTAGGCCTCGGCGATCAGCTGCATGTCGGCGTATTCGATGCCGTTGTGCACCATCTTCACGAAGTGCCCGGCGCCGTCCGCGCCGATGTGCGTGGCGCACGGGTCGCCGTCCACCTTCGCGCTGATCTTCTCCAGCATCGGGCCGAGCACGGCGTAGGACTCGGTCGAGCCGCCGGGCATGATGGAGGGCCCGTGCAGGGCGCCCTCCTCGCCGCCGGAGACCCCGGTGCCCACGAAGTGGATGCCGCGTTCGCGCAGCGCGGCCTCGCGGCGGCGGGTGTCGGCGAAGTGCGCATTGCCGCCGTCGATGATCATGTCGCCCTCGTCCAGCAGCGGGGCGAATTCGTCGATCACCGCGTCGGTCGGCTCCCCGGCCTTGACCATGACCATCAGCCGGCGGGGACGCTCCAACGCCGCCACGAAGTCCTCCGCAGACTCGGCCGGCACGAACGTGCCCTCGTGTCCGTACTGCTCGATCAGCGCCCGGGTGCGCGAGGGGGTGCGATTGTGCACCGCGACCGTGTAGCCGTGCCGGGCGAAATTGCGGGCCAGATTCCGGCCCATCACCGCCAACCCGGTGACCCCGATCTGCGCCGATGCCTCCATGCTGCGCCTCCTTCGTCGGTGTGCTGCTCGACCTTGAGTACGGCTGGACTCCCGGGCCGGTTCGACGCCGCCTACCCACCTGCGGGCCGCTCACCGAGTCCTGCGACAGCCGCAGCGACACATGCGACGACAATAGAACAGGTCGGTATCCACAGCGCGGGAGCGGATAGGAGCCAGTCGGATGACCAGCGCGAACAGCTCAGCTCAGGGTGATGATGCAAACGGCGCGGCCGAGGTCGTGCCGCTGCGGACCTTTGGCGACCGGTTGCTCGACGAAGCCCGCGCCGCGGGCTCCGGACGCGCCGCCCGCACGATCATCGCGCTGCCCGGCCTGCGCACCACGCTGCTCGCACTCGCCGCGGGCCGGGAACTGGCGGAGCATCAGGCGCCGGGTTCCGCCACCATCGCCTGCCTCAGCGGCGAGGCCACGCTCGCGACCGGCGACCGCGAGTGGCGGCTGCGCGCGGACGACGCGGTAGCCATTCCGCAGGAAAGTCACCGGCTGCTCGCCGAGCGCGACACGCTGGTGCTGCTGACCGTGCGGCTCGACTGAGCTGCACTGCCGGATCGGGCTGGACTGCGCAATCGGGACGCGGCTTTACGCGCGAGTCGCGGCGTGCTCTACGTCGGCAAGTGCGGTACCTGTCACGATGTCACCAGCACAGGGGCGACAGCAGGGGATGGAGGCGCGGCGCGGTGAGCCTGGCCGGGTTGGCGCTGGTCCTCGCGCTCGGGCTGGCCGGGCCGCTGCTGGCCACTGCGAAGCGGGCCGGTATCCCGGTCGCTGTCGGCGAGATCGCGGCCGGCGTGGCGGCGGGGCGTACCGGACTGCGCTGGATCGATCCGGGCGAGCCGGTGCTCTCTTTCCTCGCCTCGGCGGGCTTCGGACTGATCATGCTCGTGGCGGGCAGCCATGTGCCGCTGCGAGATCCGGCGCTGCGCCTGGCTCTGCGCCGCGGCGCGCTGCTGGCGCTGTTCACCGGGGCGCTCGCGGTGGCCGCGGGTTACGGCGTCGCGGCGCTCTTCGGCACCGGACACGCGCTGCTGTACGCCGTGCTCTTCGCTTCCAGTTCGGCGGCGCTGATCATGCCGGTGATCGATGAGGCGCAGCTGGATGCGCCGCCGGTGCTCGCCACGATCGTGCACGTGGCTATCGCGGACACCGCCTGCATCGTGCTGCTGCCGCTCGCCGAGCAGCCGGAACGCGCCGGCCGGGCCGCGCTCGGAGTGCTGGCCGTGCTGGGCGCGGGCGCAGTCCTGCTGTTGGTCACTCGGGCGGTCGGGCGGCGCGGACTGCTGACTCGGATGCGCAAGCTCAGCCGTCGAATGCACTTCGGGCTCGAGCTTCGGGTGCAGCTGATCACGGTTTTCGCGCTGGCCGGGTTGGCGCAGCGGCTCGGCGTGTCGGTGATGCTCGCAGGATTCGCCGCCGGGCTCGCGCTCGCGGCGCAGGGCGCGCCGCACCGGTTGGCCCGCCAGTTGTTCGCGGTCACCGACGGCTTTCTCGGCCCGGTGTTCTTCGTGTGGCTCGGCGCGTCGCTGGACCTGCGTGCTTTGGCCGCACATCCGCGGATGATCGCGCTGGCCGGCGTCCTGGCAATGGCGAGCGTCGCGGCTCACGCGGCAGCGGTCCTGCTGCGCCAACCGCTTGCGCTGGCCGTTCTGGCCGCCGCACAGCTCGGTGTGCCGGTAGCCGCGGTCACCATCGGTTCCACCGCCGGCTTGCTGCGGCCCGCGGAGGGCGGCGCGATCCTCACCGCGGCGTTGATCACGGTAGCCACGACCGGGTGGGCCGGGGCTCGGGCGCGCCATGAGCCGGATCTCAGTCTGAGCGGCAACCGCGACCAAGTCGCTACCGGCCAGTAACGCCACCCGAGCGCACTACGTGCCAAACTCCGGTGCGGGGCTTCGGGGACTGCGGGCCAGCTGCGAGGGATGACATGAGTGGCAATCGGGACATAGACCAGTCGGAGTGGCAGCGCTGGCAATCGCAGTCGCGGCGCAAGCCGGCAGCGGGTGCGCCACACCCGACAAACAGCGCGTTCTATTTCGTTGGCGTGTTGATCGCAGACCTGTTCATCGTGGGCATCGCATTCATGGCCGCGATCGGCATCGGATTCCAAAGCTGGAGTGAACCCCAGCAGGTGGCCCAGGGCCTCGCCGCGAAGCAGGAGGGGCAGGTGCTGACCGGCGCGGCGATTGCGTGCGCGCTTTTGGTACTCGTCGGAGTGTTGGCTTGGACTCGGCGTGCGGTAGTCGCCGCAGCATTCCAAGTCATCGTCATCATCACCGTGCTCGTAGTCGCCGGCTCCATGGCAGCCAACTACCACCACATCGCGCAGACCTCAAGCGGCCAGCTACCCGGATTTCGCCTACGTATTGACTCGTGTATTGACGCGCGGTAGCGGACCGCGTACCGTCCCACATCTAGTAAGGGAACTTTCCTAACCGTGCGCCGGGTTGCCGCCCGGCGCACGGTGCGCCAATCCCACATCCACACGTTCATCAGCCACACAGCCACGCACCCACCCGTTTTCCCTGGGACGGAGCCCGCAGTCATGCGCAAGCTGCCCACGCTCGCCGCACTCGCGGCAGTATCAACCCTCGTACCGGTCGGCCTGGTCGCCCTCGGTGCGAACTCCGCGAACGCGGCCGGAACCTTCCCGGCGCACTACGCGGCCCCCTACCTACAGATCGCCAGCGGCGACGCGGGCGACATGGCCGCTGACCTGTCCGCGAGCGGCGACAAGTTCTACACGCTGGCCTTCCTGACCCCGAAGTCCGGCTGCACGCCCGAATGGGAGGACGGCGGCGACTCGGTCGGCGCGTTCAGCAGCCAGATCAACTCGCTGAAATCGGCCGGCGGCAACGTAATTATCTCCTTCGGCGGAGAAGCCGGCGGCGAGCTGGCCCAGACCTGCACCTCGGTGTCGAACCTGACCGCCGCCTACAAGAAGGTGGTGGACACCTACGGCGTCACACGGCTCGACTTCGACATCGAAGGCAGCGTGCTGGACGACACCACCTCCAACACCCGCCGCGCCCAGGCGCTCGCCGCGCTGCAGGCCGCAGAGCCCAACGTGCAGATCGACTTCACCGTGCCGGTCGACCCCACCGGCCTCGAGTCCAACGCGGTCAATCTGCTCAAGGGCGCCAAGAGCAAGGGCGTGAAGGTCAACCTCGTCAACATCATGACGATGGACTTCGGCGACGGGCAGAACGCGCTGGCCGACGCCGAGTCCGCGGCGAACGGGACCGTGCCGCAGCTCGAATCGGTCTACGGCGTCTCCTCGTCGCAGGCCTGGAACATGCTCGGGCTCACGCCGATCGCCGGGCACAACGACGACAACGAGAACTTCACCCAGTCCAACGCCGGCACGCTGGAGAGCTTCGCCGCGAGCCACGGCGTGCAGGAACTGGCCTTCTGGGAGGTCGACGGCTACGACAAGGGCACCGGTTACGCCTACTCCAAGACCTTCAACAAGATCACCGGCGCAAGCACCGGCGGGGGCGGAGGCGGCGGCCACGCCTATGTCGGCGCGCAGTCCGGCAAGTGCATCGACGACAACAACTCCAGCACCACCGACGGCACCCAGCTGGAGATCTACACCTGCAACGGCGGCGCGAACCAGTCGATCGCGATCAGCGGCAGCACGGTGCAGGTCGAGGGCAAGTGCTTCGACGCCCACAACAACCAGACCACGAACGGCACCGCCGTCGAGATTTACACCTGCAACGGCGGTGCCAATCAAAACTGGACCTACAACTCGGCCGCCGGCACCTTCGTCGGCGCCCAGTCCGGCAAGTGCATCACCGTCCAGAGCGCCAGCACCGCGAACCTCGCCAAGCTGATCCTGTACACGTGCAACGGCGGAGCAAACCAGAAGTGGACTGCTCAGTAGGACAGTAGACGGTAAGACAGCAGGGCAGTACGACGAACCCTGGCCGCGTCGACCTCATCACCCACCGGAGCAATGGCTCACAGGGTGATGAGGTCGGCGCTGCCCGATGCGACCGCCAGGGCGAGCGTGCCGTTGTGGACACGCAGCCTGTTGGCCGGGCGATAGGGCAGTCGGCCGGCGCGGTCGACGCTCACGCCCTGGATCTGCACGCCCTGAGCGCTGGCGAGCGATTTGCCGGTCAAGTGCACGACGGTCGCGCTCGCACCAGAGCGGCCGCCGGTGAAGCGGATGGCGATGTTCACCGACGCAGCAGTGGTGGCGTCCTTCTCGATGACGGCGACCCTGATCTTGCCGTCGTCACCGCGCACCGCGTACGCGGTCAGGTTCGGCGCGGTCCCGGAGCCGCCGCTGGAAATCCGCACCGGCAGGAACCGGCCGGCGCCCATGCGATCGGCCAGGTAGAGGCCGTAGTATTCGGGCGCCGCGGTGTAGATCTTGGCGGTCTCGTCAGTCGCGTTGGCGGCGCAGATCGGCGTGTAGATCTGGAACTTGCCGTTGTACAGCGGAGCGTCGCACACGCCGAGGCCGCCGTGGAAGTTCAGGCCATTGAATCCGTCCTGCGCCATCAGCAGGCTGTAATCCAGCGACCACAGCGCCGAGGCGTACGTGTCGCTGACTGCGGTGATGCCGCCGCCCGCGGCCGAGTTGGTCTCATCGATGCGGATCGGCAGGCCGGCGGCGCGTGCGCCCGCGAGTTCCTGCGACACGTTCGCGACCTCGCTCGCGTCGGTCTGCGGCGAGAGCAGCTGGGTCGCGGTCGATCCGCCCGAGACGCTGTAGCCGTGGATCGTGAGCAGGTTGAGCCGGTTCTTTTCGGCCGCCGCGAACTGGGAGACCCAGGCGCCAGTGGTGGTCGGCGAGCTGACATCTGGTCCGACCAGCGGCGTGTTTCCGGCTGCCGCGGCGCAGGCCTGCCAATCCGGGAGGTACTGCGGGTAGCCGTAGGGCGCGGTACGCAGGCCGTTGTGGGCCCAGTCGTTCGGTTCGTTGCCGCACGCGGCGCCGAGCAACTTACTTCCCAGCATGGACTTGAGCGTGGCTGCCTCGTCGGTAGCCAGCGAAGCGTCGTAGTGCCCGAGGTTGATGCCAACCTCGGTGCGCCAACCGGTGGCGTCGACGAAGTGACCGAGCCGCGCGATGTCGGCCGGGCCGACGACGTCCTTGACCCAGGTGGGCAGCGGTTGCGGCGGGGGCTGTCCGGCAGGCTCCCAGAGGGTGTCACGGTCGAGGGTGTTGCCGCCGATGCGCAGGTTGCCGGAGCCGAGGGTGCGCAGCAGGTTGACCAGGTTGCCGGTGCCCGCGTCGAAATTGCCGACGCCGAGTTCTCGCATTTCGTAGGAAAGGCCTACGAAATCCTGCGGCAGCGCACCATAAGGGTGCGCGGTGTCAATGGTGAGAGTCACTTGCGCCGGCGGGGCGGCGGGCGGCGCGACCGGCGCGTCGGGTATCGCGGCAGCACCTGCGGTGCCGGTGCAACAGAGCGCTGCAAGGGTGAGGGCGGTGGTGGCGGGCGCCGTGCGTCGTCGTTGAGCGATGGGCATGGTGGCCAACCTCGTCTTTCACATATGTGAATTGAATTCAGAAACATGACCGCTGGTCACGCTACGCGCCCGTGAAAGCGCCGACAAGCGTTACAGTCGCCGTTTCATCGGGGCTTCTGAGCGCTTTTGGGCGGCGTTCCTGAGTAAGCGTCAGTTGATGGCACAGGGCCTTGTGATCAACCGGGTACCGCCGCCATGATGGGTGACCGCTCTGCGTCTGGAGGGAGCGAGCAACGTTTAGCAAGCGCAATTCATCCGGTGCGGCCGGATATGAACAGGATCAGGACGTGCAGTTCCAATACCCGCCGCGCCGGCTTTTGCGAGGCGTTCCACTCTCTCGGCTGGCCTCAGCCGCTGCACTTCTCGGTGCGGTGGTCGGCGGCGTCATCGCCGTTGGCATCCTTGGCCACACCGGGAACAACCGCGGCACGCCGCCGCCCGCCGTCGTCCCGGTCATCGGCCCGACGAACCCGGCGACCCTGCCAACGTCCAACGGCGCCTTCGGCACAAACCCGAGCCCGAGCGCGACCTCTGTCTCGGCGACGCCGAGCGCGCCGGCGAGCACGATCCGTGTCTCCGCCGCACCGTCGCCGACCCGCCTCGCACCGACGGCATACGAGGGCGATTCCCCCGCGAACATCCTGGCCGACGGCACGTACATCGGCCCCTGCTCCGGCTGTCCCGACGGCACGAAGGTCCGGCACGTCGGCGGCGGCAGCACCCTGACCTTCCCGAACGTGAAGGCCTCGGTCGCGGGCAGCTACACGCTGACCATCGCCTACGCCGACGGCGACGCCTCCGGCGGCCGCGACGCCATCGTGACGGTGGACAGCGCGTCCGTCGACGTCTTCTTCACCTCCAATGGACAGTGGAACACCGCGCAGACGCTCACGCTGACGGTGCATCTCAACAGCGGGTTGAACAGCATCGAGTTCGGCAACCCGAAGGCGATGGGACCTGACATCGCCGAGATCGTGATCTGATTCCCTTCTTGCCAAGGCGCGGCGGCTGACGTACTTTCCTCATCGCGAAGTTTTTCGCGCACGGCCGTTATGAGGGTGGCGGCCATATTCGCCCCCTTATAAGCATTGGCCGTGGAGGTTCTCTCATGAGGTTCCGAAAAGGAACCAGATCTACCCGCGCGCTCGCAGCCGTGGCCGCTGCGACCGCAGCCACTCTCGTCGGCGCTCTCGCGGTCGTGGTGCTGCCGACCGCGGCGAGCGCGGCAGCCGGGCCGGGCAGCTACACCATCGTCAACGCCGGGAGCACCCATCTGTGCCTGGACCTGCCCGGCTCCAGCACGTCCGCCGGCGCGCCGCTCGACCTGCAGACCTGCGCCGGGTCAGCCAACCAGGTGTGGACGCTGACCAGCGCGAGCACCGGTTACACGATCACCTCGCCGGTCAGCGGGCTGTGCCTGGGCATCGCGGCGGCCTCGACCAGCGCGGGCAAGGCGGTGCAGCAGCAGACCTGTGACGGCTCCGCGAACCAGCAGTGGACGCTCAACGCCAGCGGCACCAACTACCAGCTGATCGACGTCAACAGCGCCAAGTGCATGAACGCCTCCGGCAGCGGCACGTCCGCCGGAACCGCGGTGGTGCAGAACAGCTGCGACAGCAGCATCACGAAGCAGTGGACTCTCAACGCGGCCTCGGGTACCACCCCGACGCCGAGCGCCACCGGCACCACGAGTGCGAGCGCGAGTGCCAGCGCGAGCGCGTCGCCGTCAGCGAGTTCGAGCCCGACGCCGCCGCAGCCGGGCGAGCCGAGCGTGCCCGGCACCTGTACCCCGCTGTCCGCCCAGCTGGCGAAGCCGGCCAACGAGCAGTTCACCAGTGCGCAGGAGTCCTCGCCCCCTGACACCGCGCGCATCCAGGCGGCGCTCAACAGCTGCACCGGAACCGGCAAGGCGGTCGAGTTGACCGCGAGCGGCGGCAACAACGCCTTCCTCTCCGGCCCGCTCACAGTCAACGCCGGCGAGGTGCTGCTGGTCGACTCCGGCGTCACGCTCTACGCCTCCCGCAATCCCGCCGACTACCAGGTCTCCGGCCAGCCGAAGTGCGGCACGCTCGGCGCTTCTGATGGCAGCACGCTCGGAACCGCGACCGGGTGCGTTCCGTTCATCGCGGTGCGCGGCAACAACTCCGGGATCATGGGCACCCAGAACGGCTCCGGGAGCCAAGGCGTCATCAACGGCCGCGGCGACCAGGACATGCTCGGCACCAGCACCACGTGGTGGGCGCTGGCCGAATCGGCGCACAGCAAGACCACCACGCAGCAGGAGAACCCGAAGCTGATCACGGTCTTCGGCGCGTCGAGCGTGACGATGTACCACATCAGCCTGACCAACTCGCCGATGTTCAACGTGCTGCTGGACGGCGGCAGCGGGTTCACCGCCTGGGGCGTGCGGATCGACAATCCGGACAACGCGCGCAACACCGACGGCTTCGACCCCGACAGCGCTAGCAATGTCCTGATCACCGACAGCTATATCAACACCGGTGACGACGGGATCGCGGTCAAGGCCGACGCGGGCGGCGCCGCGAGCCACGTCACCGTCAGCAACACCAGTTTCTGGGGCATCCACGGCCTGTCGGTCGGCAGCCAGACCAACGGCGGCGTGCAGGACGTGACCTTCTCCGGCAACTACATCCACGGCGGCAAGGACATCCACGGCAACACCGCCTCCAGCAACAACGGCGTGCGGGTCAAGAGCGACACCAGCTTCGGCGGTACGGTCTCCGGCGTCAGTTTCGTCAACACCTGCGAGACCGGAGTCGAGCACCTGATCCTGATCGATCCGCAGTACCTGAGCGGGAACGGCTCGACCGTGCCGAACTTCGCCAACATCACCATCAATGGCCTGAAGTCGGTCAGCTCCTCCTCGGGCAAGTCGACCCTCGACGGCTACTCCGCCGCGTATCCGCTCGGCCTGACCCTGGAGAACGTCCAACTGGACGCCACCAAGGTCACCGCGCAGTACGCGAACATCAAGATCTACAACGCCAACATCGCGCCCTCGGGCACCGGCGTGACGGTGACCAGCTTCACCGGCTCCGGCAGCGTGCCCAGCTGCGCCAGCTTCCCGAGCTGGCCTGGGCTGTAACCGCACCAGAGCACGACCGCGAGCGGCGGGCCGCCGGTTCTTACTGGCGGTCCGCCTCGCCGAATCCGGACAGGATCACGCCGGGAACCTGGTCGGCGGGCAGCGGGCGGGCGAAGTAGTAGCCCTGCCCGGTGTCCGCGCCGAGCTTGCGCAGCGTCTCGGCCTGCGCCGCGGTTTCCACGCCCTCCGCGATCACCATCATGCCGCACGCCCGGGCCAGGTTGATCAGGCTGCTGACGATCGGTTCCTCGGAGCTTTCCTGCGCCGCGCCGTCACCCGCGCCGGCCGTGGGTATGAGTCCTTTGACGAACGAGGAGTCGATTTTCAGCGTGTGCGCGGGCAGCCTGCGCAGATAGGCCAGGTTCGAGTAGCCGGTGCCGAAGTCGTCGATCGCGATGCGGACGCCGAGGTCGGACAGCTCCCGCAGGCGTTGCACCGCGGGCCGGCCGCGCTTGCCCGGCTCCATCACCGCGCTCTCGGTCAGCTCCAGCTGGAGGCGGGCCGGCGGCAGTCCTCCGGCGTCCAGCGCGGCGCGGACCTCCTGCACCAGCCCGGGGTCGCGCACCTGACGCACCGCCACATTCACGGAAACGGTCACCGGCGCGCCGTCGGGCGGCCGCGGCCAGGTCGCCGCCTCGGCGACCGCGCGGTGCAACACCCAGCGGCCGAGCGCCACGATGACGCCGGTCTCCTCGGCCAGCGCCACGAAACGGCCGGGGCCAAGCAGCCCGTGCTCCGGATGGTTCCAGCGCACCAGCGCCTCGAACGACCGGACCCGCTGGTCGGCCAAGTCCACGATGGGCTGATACTCCAGGAACAGCTCGCCGCGCTCCAGCGCGCCGGGCAGCTCCTGCGAGAGCGCGTAGCGCGCGACCTGCCTGGCGTTGCGCTGCGGGTCGAACAGCGCCCAGCGGTCGCGCCCAGCCGCCTTGGCCCAATACAGCGTGATGTCGGCGGCACGCAGCACCTCACTCGGGCCGGCGCCGGTGACCGGTTGCTCCACGATGCCGACGCTCGCGGTGACGGTCAGCTCGCGCCCGTCGAGCACGATCGGTTGGCGGATCGCTTCGAGGACCCGCTCGGCCACCTCGATCGCGCTCTGCGGACCGGCGGTGTCCGGCAGCAGGATGACGAACTCGTCGCCGCCCATCCGGGCCACCGGATGACCCTGCGGCTCGACGGCCTCGCGCAACCGCGTGGCGACCTGGACGAGCAGCCGGTCACCGGCGTCGTGGCCGAGGGTGTCGTTGACCGCCTTGAATCCGTCGATGTCGAGGAAGCACACGGCTATTCGGCTCGCTTCGTCCCCATCCAGCGTGGCGGTGAGCTGTTCGAGCAGCTGGGTGCGGTTGGGCAGGCCGGTGAGCGGGTCGTGGGTGGCCTGGTGGCGCAATAGCTCGGTCATCTCGCGCCGTTCGGTGATGTCCTCGAACAGGCCGACCACCAGCGCCGTCTTGCCGTCGTCGCCGATCACGGTGCTGGCTCGCATACGCGCCCAGATGACCTCGCCGTCGGGCCGCACGAACGCTTTCTCGCCGGTCATCTGCCGCCGCCGCCCGGCCAGCAGCGCGTGGTACTGATCCCAGTAGTCCGCCGGGTCGGTGGGCCGCCGCAGGGAGCTGATCGCCAAGCCGCGGGCGGCTTTCGCGTCCAAGCCGAGAATCCGCGCGAGCGGCTCGTTGATCTCCAGGATCCGGCCCTCGCCGTCCGCGATCCCGATACCGAGCACCGCGCCGCGGAACACCGCCCGGAAGCGGGCCTCCCCGGTGCGGTGCGCGTCGAGCACTGCGATGCGGATCGATTCCTGCTCGCGGCGGGTGCGGTCGCGCAGCCCTTCGGCGTAGCCGGCGGCGAGGCCCGCGTAGAGCGCGGTGCGCACGGCGGGGTCGATCCCGGTGGGCAGATGATCGGACAGCACCGTGATCGATGCGGCGAGCGATTCGGGCTGGGTGTGGTGCGAGTCGATCAGCGCGGCGCCGACCGCGATGCCTGCCTTGCGCGAGTCGACCGGATCGCTCAGCGCGTCGCCGACCCACTCCGCGAGCACCGCGGCCAGCGCCCTGGTCTCGGCCGCGCTCATCGGCACGGAGCCCGCTGCGGCCAGGGCCGCCGCCCACGCGGACGGCAGGGCCCCGGCGCTCTCGCTCACTCGCGCCGCCCCACGGCGCCGTAACCTGAGTACCGCTCCACGTCGCCGCCGAGCGGGTCCGGCAGCGCGTTCTCCTCGTCCGGACGCCAGCGGGTCATGTCGGTGAGGCCGGGCGGTACGAGTTCGTATCCGCGCATCAGCGCGGTGATCTCGGCGTGGCTGCGCATGGTCATCGTCGCGCTGGAGCGGGAGTAGACCTGCTCCAGGTCGCGGCTGCGCTCCGGCAGATAGTCGCGCGTGGCGTGACTGACCGCCAGATAAGAGCCCGGCGCGCTCGGCTCGCGATATGCGGCCACGATCGCGGCCGGGTCGTCGACATCTGGCACGAAGTGCAGCACCGCGAACATCAGCACCGCAACCGGCTCATTGAAGTCCAGGAAACCGTCCAACGCGGGATCGGCCAGCACTCGCGCCGGATCTCGCATGTCGGCGTGGACGAACCTGGCGTTCGGCGTGTCGGCCAGCAGGACGCGGCTGTGGGAGACCGCGACCGGATCGCTGTCCACGTAGACGGTGCGCGCCTTCGGGTTGAGCGCGGCCACGATCTCGTGC
The DNA here is from genome assembly GCF_035605935.1 of Actinocrinis sp. Classification (GTDB taxonomy): domain Bacteria; phylum Actinomycetota; class Actinomycetes; order Streptomycetales; family Catenulisporaceae; genus Actinocrinis. Next base: position 69,345 of record NZ_DATNGK010000203.1, read on the forward strand.
ACGTTTCCCACGGTCGGGATCCCGGAGCCGAGATCGAGGAACTGGGTGATCCCCTCGCGCGCCAGGAAGGTGACCGCCCGGCGCAGGAACGCTCGGTTCGCGCGGGTCACCTGAGGCAGCTCCGGCCAGGCGCCGAGGGCCTTTTCCGCCAGCTCCCGATCGGCGGCGAAATTGTGTGATCCACCCAGGTAGTAGTCGTACATTCGAGCGGGTGCCGGACGTTCCAGGTCGATCTCGTCCGGGGCCCACGCGGGGCGATGCGACACGGTGCTGCCCTTCTGACGGCGACGCGCCGCCGCCGGTTCGCGGACGGACCAGCGGCATTTCCTGCGAGCGAGCATACGACGACGGGAGACCCTGATATAAGACCCCGTCTTGGAGCGCGCAAAGCTGTACGAATCGGGCAGTCGTCCTACTTCTTGACGCAGCGCGCGCCAATCGGTTAAATCACAGCGCGAATTAACGGCTCCCAAGCTCCGCCTTCCTCAGACCTGAACAGCAGGACTCTCATTGCACGAGGAGGTCGCGCCATGTCCGTTTCGGGCGAGGTAAGCCCGCATCCCCGCAGACGCAGCAGGACCGTCGCCATCGCCACCGCCGCGGTGACAGCGGCCGGCGTCGCGGTGCCCGTACTCATGAACAACTCCGCCGCAGGCTCGTCCGTCGCGCCGTGGCTGGACCAGAGCCGGCCGACGGCGGTCCGGGTCGACGCGCTCCTGCGCGCCATGACGCTGTCGGAGAAGGTCGGCCAGATGGACCAGCAACTGGTCACGACGCTCACCGACTCGAACAGCGCCACCTGCGGGGACAACGGCTGGAACATGCCGAACCCCGCCTGCATGCAGAAGATCCTGGTCGGCGACGACGTCGGCTCGATTCTGGCCGGTGGCACCAACAACCCGCCCGACACCACCGGCAAGGGCGGCGTCGGCAACACCGGCTACGACTGGGCCACCGAATACAAC
>NZ_DATNGK010000204.1:0-5696 GCF_035605935.1 Actinocrinis sp.
GCATGGTTCCGGATGAGTCACAACACTTTGGACGACGGAGGTCTATTCGTCCATGCAGGTGAATATCGAAACATGATTACCCGGATGCCTGAGTGGGTAGGTCTCGATTCCACCCTTTGTCGGGGCGGTGCGGCGCCTCACTGACACGTGGTCATCTCCGCTGGTCAGCGCATGCCCGCTGAGCCGCTCAGGGGAAGGGGCCGCCCAGAGGGAGGGCAGCGGCGTCCGGCCGCCGCCTCCGTCCGGGTGGAAGCAGGGGGTGAATCCCGTATGAACGGGTCTTTTGTTAGGCCGACCCGGGTGGCCGTCACGCTAAAGGTCGCCACCCACATTGCCGATTCCTCCTCCGTAGAGCCCCAACCGGCCGCTCCTCCACCCTCTGCGGCCGATCCCCGTCCAACATCGGGAGGCCAGGTGTCGGTACTCGTCGATCACACTGCGAGCCTGCTGGCCTATCGGCCAGCTAAGCTCACCGCCATGGTCGTGGTTCACGACCTGCGGGTACGCACCTCGGTTACCCGACACCTGTGGGCGCTCGGCGTCCGCGACGTCGTCGAGGCATCCACTATCGCGGAAGCCAGGACCAGGATGGCCACTCCACGCGACATCGCCGTCGTGGACGTGCACCTTCCGGACGGTCCCGGCCTCGCGCTGCTTGCCGAGATGCGTAACGCAGGCTGGAGCAGCGCGGTCGCCATCTCCACTGCCGATGACACGAACGCGGTGCGTGCGGCGCTGGCGTCCGGGGTGCGCGGCTACGTGGTGACCGGCGCTCGGGCGCTCCCGCAGGCCAGGCCCGGCTTCGGCAGTGTCTCCGGCATGCCGCCGCACTTGCGGCAGCAGCGGCTCGCGGCAATGAGCGGCGCGGCTGGCACCGCGGCGGCTCTGGCCGTAGGCACCATGCCGAACACGATGAACGCCGGCTGCCGCGAGCTGTCCGCGCGCGAGATCGAGGTGCTGCGCCTCGTCGCCGACGGCCGCTCGAACAAGGCCATCGGCCAGACGATGGGCCTGTCCGCGCTGACCGTGAAGAGCCACTTGGCGCGCATCGCCCGCAAGCTCGGCACGGGCGATCGGGCGGGCATGGTCGCGGTGGCCATGCGCGGCGGCATCATCGCGTGATCGCGTAGCCCGCTAACAGAATCAGCAGGAACAGTCAGACGCTCTGGCCGGGCGCGTGGTGATCCACGCGCCCGGCGCGCGTTTGATCCACCTATGCGACACCGATCACCCCCGCCTAAAGCAGCTTCTCGGCCCTGATGCAACACGCGTCAGCGGATATGGCCAGGAATCAACCGTCTAAGCGGGCCGTTCGCGCGTTACGGTAAGGGCGTGACCGTTGACGCCCGCGAGCAGCAGCCGCTTAACCCAGAAGCCGTGCCCCTCCTCGTCCCGCGTGACGGCGTACCCGACGTCATCGCCGATACCGAGGCGCTCGCGGCGGCGGTGGCCGCGTTCGCTGCGGGCCGCGGAGCGGTTGCCGTCGATGCCGAGCGCGCGTCCGGTTACCGGTACAGCCAGCGCGCCTACCTCGTGCAACTGCGACGTGAGGGCGCGGGCACATTGCTGATCGACCCGATCGCCTGCCCTGACCTCTCCGCGCTGAGCGCGGTGCTCGCGGACACCGAATGGGTTCTGCACGCTGCAGCTCAGGACCTGACCTGCCTGCGCGAGGTGGGACTGACTCCCCCGCGCATCTTCGACACCGAGCTCGGTGGTCGGCTCGCAGGCTACGCACGCGTCGGGCTCGGTCCGATGGTCGAGGAACTGCTGGGCTACTCGCTGGAGAAAGGTCACTCAGCCGACGACTGGTCAACGCGGCCTCTTCCGGAGCCGTGGCTGCGGTACGCCGCCCTCGACGTCGAACTGCTGGTCGATCTGCGCGAGGCGGTACACCGCGACCTCGATGCGCAGGGCAAGCTGGCTTGGGCGGAACAGGAGTTCGCGGCAGTCCTCGCCGCCGCCCCGCACCCGCCGCGTGCAGAGCCGTGGCGTCGGACATCAGGCATTCACAAGGTGCGTAAGCCGCGCAACCTCGCGGTAGTCCGTGCGCTCTGGGAGCACCGGGACATGCTCGCCCGCCGACGCGACATGACGCCGGGTCGAGTGCTGCCGGACAGCGCGATCATCGAGGCGGCGAGCAGCCTGCCCGAGACGGTCCAGGCGTTGCGCGCAGTGCCCGGATTCTCCGGCCGGACGAGATCAGCCGACGCAGTCGGGTACCACGCGGCCATGCGTAGCGCCCTAGTGCTGCCGGATTCTCACCTGCCCTCGGCACAGCCAGCGCACGATGGTCCGCCGCCGGCAAAGTCCTGGGAGCGCAGCGCGCCCGAAGCGGCGTCCCGGCTGGCCGCAGCAAGGCCGGCGGTGGCCGCGATCGCCGACGAGCATCTGATCCCGGTGGAGAACCTGCTTTCCCCGGACCTGCTGCGCAGGCTGTGCTGGTCCCCACCGGACGACCTCGACGACGAGGTCATCGCCGAGACGCTCAGGGCGGGCGGCGCGCGGCCTTGGCAGGTGGAGCTGACCGCGCACGTGATCGGCTCGGCGCTGCGCCGCGAGGCGGTGCGTCCCCCGGCGCTGTGAGCCCCCACCCCAGCCCCAGCCTCGCGGGTCTGCCGTGAGGACAAGTTTCTCGCTCGCCCTGAGATCGGCGCTCGAATCGCGGCATGAGCGGAAGTGACCGGTCAGACCATCGACGCGATGGCCTCTTTGATCGTTTGAGCGTCGCAAGGCTCGCGCCATGTCATGGCCGATTGCGCTCCTCCTCCGCTCGCCCGCTCCCACAGGGGCACGAAAGCGCGGCTTGAGCGGCCCGGGTCACGCTGGAATCCCCGGGTACCGCTTCTTGTTACTGACGGGTAGCATAGCCGCAGACCCAACGCCGGGATTCCGCTCGGCCGGGTCCCGGCCTGGCCGGAAGCATACGAACGCGATGACTTCAGGAGTGCCCTGTGCCTCGTACCGCTCGCGACGTCGTCTTCGTTGACGGCGTCCGCACCCCGTTCGGCAAAGCAGGTCCCAAGGGCATCTACGCCGAGACCCGCGCCGACGACCTGATCATCAAGTGCATCCGGGAACTGGTGCGGCGTCATCCCGAGCTGCCGCCGGAGCGGATCGACGAGGTCGCGATCGCGGCGACCACCCAGATCGGCGACCAGGGCCTGACGCTCGGCCGCACCGCCTCCCTCTTGGCGGGGCTGCCCAAGACCACTCCCGGCTACTCGATCGACCGCATGTGCGCCGGCGCGATGACCTCCGTTACGACAGTGGCCGGCGCCATCGCACTCGGCGCGGTGGACGTGGCACTCGCGGGCGGCGTTGAACACATGGGCCGCCACCCGATGGGCGAGGGCGTGGACCCGAATCCCCGCTTCGTCTCCGAGAAGCTGGTCGACGAGTCCGCGCTGGTCATGGGCCAGACCGCGGAGAACCTGCACGACCGCTTCCCCAGCATCACCCGCGAGCGCGCCGACGCCTACGCGCTGAACTCGCAGCTGAAGGTCGCCAAGGCCTACGCCGACGGCAAGATCCAGCCGGACCTGGTGACTGTCGCGACCCGCAACTCGCTCACGTCGCAGACGCTGGCCGGCGCAGGCTGGGGCTTGGCTACTGCGGACGAGCCGCCCCGCCCGGACACCACGCTTGAGGGCCTGGCCGGGCTCAAGACCCCGTTCCGGGTGCGCGGCCGGGTCACCCCCGGCAACTCCGCGGGCCTGAACGACGGGGCGACCGCCTCGATCATCGCCGCCGAGGATGTGGCCCGCGAGCTGGGCCTGCCGATCAAGATGCGGCTCGTTTCGTTCGCCTTCGCCGGCGTCGAGCCGGAGGTGATGGGGTACGGTCCCGTTCCCGCTACCGATAAGGCGCTCGCCTCCGCGGGGCTGAGTATCGATCAGATCGGCCTGTTCGAAATCAACGAAGCGTTTGCCGTGCAGGTGCTCGCCTTCCTCGAGCACTACGGCATCGCCGACGACGACCCGCGGGTGAACCAATACGGCGGCGCTATCGCGCTCGGCCACCCGCTCGCCTCCTCCGGGGTCCGCCTGATGACCCAGCTCGCCCGGCAGTTCGAGGAGCACCCCGAGGTGCGCTACGGCCTGACCACGATGTGCATCGGCATCGGCATGGGCGGCACCGTGATCTGGGAGAACCCGCACTTCGAAGGAGCCGACAAGTGACGAGCGAGCTGGCACAGAAGGCAGCGGACGCCTTCCCCGACGAGGTGGTCACCTCCGCCCCGGTCCGGGTCCTCGAGCTGCCGAACGGCGCGGGCAGGTTCGCCCTGATCACGCTGGACAACGGTTTCGACCACACCAAGCCGACCACCTTCGGGCCGCGCGGGCTGATCAACATCGCCGCAGCGCTCGACGAGGTCGCGCGGCTCGCGGACTCGGGCGAGATCGTGGCCGCCGGCGTGACCGGCAAGCCGTTCATCTTCGCCGTCGGCGCCGACCTCAAGGGCGTCGAAGTGGTCACCGAGCGCGAGCAGGCCTACGCCATCGGCAAGTCGGGTCACGACGTGTTCCGACGCTTCGGCGAGCTGTCCGTGCCCACCTTCGCGTTCATCAACGGCGCCGCGATGGGCGGTGGCGTGGAGATCGGGCTGCACTGCACGTACCGCACAATCTCGGCCGGTGTTCCGGCGTTCTCGCTGCCTGAGGTCTTCCTCGGCCTGATCCCCGGCTGGGGCGGTACGCAGCTGCTGCCATGCCTCATCGGTCCGGATGCGGCCGTGACCGTCATCCTGGAGAACTCGCTTTCGCAGAACCGGCAGCTCAAGGGCGCGAAGGTGTACGAGCTCGGCATCGCGGACGCGCTGTTCGAGCCGGCGGACTTCCTGGAGGAGTCGCTGGCCTGGACGGCGAGCGTGCTGCGCGGTGAGCTCGTGGTCGAGCGTAAGAAGTACTCGGACGAGGAGTGGGAAGCGGCGCTCGTCCGTGGCAAGGAGATCGCGGACTCGAAGGTGCACGGCGCGACCGCGGCGCCATACCTCGCGCTCGAGCTGATCGGCAAGGCCCGCACCGCCTCGCGCGACGAGGGTTTCGCCGCCGAGGACGAGGCGCTGACCGACCGGATCATGAGCGAAGAGCTGCGCAGCGGCATCTACGCCTTCAACCTGGTGCAGAAGCGGGCCAAGCGCCCGGCCGGCGCCCCGGACAAGTCGCTGGCCCGGCCGGTGACCAAGGTCGGCATCGTCGGCGCCGGTCTGATGGCCTCTCAGCTCGCCCTGCTGTTCGTGCAGCGGCTCGCGGTGCCGGTGGTGCTGACCGACATCGATCAGGAGCGGGTGGACAAGGGCGTCAAGTACGTCCACGAGCAGCTCGACTTCCAGGCGCTCAAGGGCCGCCTCAACGCCGACAAGCTCAACCGGCTCAAGGCCCTGGTCTCCGGCTCGCTGACCAAGGACGCGTTCGCGGACGCGGACTTCGTGATCGAGGCCGTGTTCGAGGAGCTGTCGATCAAGCAGCAGGTCTTCGCCGAGGTCGAGGCGGTCGTGCGGCCGGATTGCGTGCTGGCGACGAATACCTCGTCGCTCTCGATCACGGCGATGGCCGCGCAGTTGAAGCACCCGGAGCGGGTCGTGGGGTTCCACTTCTTCAACCCGGTCGCGGTGCTGCCGCTGCTCGAGATCGTGCGCGCCGAGAAGACCGACGACGCGTCGCTGGCCACCGCGTTCGCCGTTGCCAAGCAGT
>NZ_DATNGK010000205.1:0-4691 GCF_035605935.1 Actinocrinis sp.
ACCGGGTCACGCATCACGCGCTCGACGGCCTCGTAGCCGTGTACGACAGCCGAGTACCGGTCGACGGCGGGATCGAGCGCGCAGGCCTGCCCAAGCTCGTGCAGCCGGGCATAGAAGGGGTACGGGTTCTTCCTCCCTTCCGGCGAGAAGAGCTCGGCCAGAGCGACCATGGTCTGCATGACCGACCTCACCGTGCCTGAAGTTGCTCGGCCGGGGCATTGGCGCTGACGCAGGCGCTTACACCGGTGCTCAGGTCCGGATCGCGGGCCGCCTCGACGGCGAGCGATTCGAGTGCGCGGGCCAGTTGCACCATCTGACTCCTAGGCACGTACGCAGTGTCGGCGAGCACGATGAGCCCGATCGCGCCGGGCACGTCGTCGATCGTCACCATCAGCCGCTCGTTGAAGAACGGCAGCTCGCTCCACTGCGGCGCGCTGGTGCTCGGCAGGGCCGCCTCGATCTCGGCGACGGTGACCGGGGCGCCGGCGGGGTCGATCCGGTGCTGGGAGGGCCGGTCATTGTAGTAACACTTGAGGTCCACGACGCCGCCGCGATCCCGGTTGACCCGCGCCACCAGGTCCTTCCAGAGGGCGAAGTCGAAATAGGCGTGCTTGTAGGCCTTCATCGAGGCCTGCCGCGAGCGGACGATCGCCTCGGCCACGCTGATGTCCGCGACATCGACGACGAACAGGCCGGCCTGGCTGACGTTGCTGACGATCTCGGCGAACCCGGGCCGGAACCGGTTGCTCACCACCATCTGCGCGACGACCGGGTTGATCCCGGCGACACGTGCCATGCCGACCGCGACGACGCCGAGCAGCGCGGTGCTCACGTCGGTGCCCAGGCGGTTTCCGATCGCCCTGAGCGCGAGGAGCATCGCGGGCGAGTTCATCCGGACCTGGCCGTAGCGGCCGCAGTCCGGGGCAGGATCGACTGGGTCGGGGAAGCGGCGCATCGGGATGGTGCGCAGCAGACCGTCCCAGTAGCGCAGGGACGCCTCGCTCTGGCGCCGGGCCGACGGGCTGCGCTGCTGCACGGTCATCGCGAGCGGATGCATGGCAGCGAGCGTGGTCGCCAGACCGGTTCGCGGGTCGCGGTTGAGGTAATCGTGGTACATCGTCATCGCGCCGACGGCGTCTGTCGCGAAGTGGCACAGCGCCATCACCAGGTGCGTGAGCGCGCCGTGCTGGCGGATCAGCGTCATTTTGATAGGGAATTCGCGCTCGTAGTCGAACGGCGTGTCCTCCTGCCACGCGGCCAATATCTCCGCGACCTGCCTGGGGTCCTCGTGCGCGGGGACGTCGATGATCTCCAGTGGAATCTGCCCGGAACTGACGACCTCCTGCTTGGGTAACGCGCCGGGCGTCAACCGCAGGCGGGTGCGCATGGACTGGAAGCGGCTCGCGTAGAAACGCAGTTCCTCGGCGAACTGCGCCACGCGGGCTCCAGCGGGTAGCTCCCGCACGGCGCACATGTTCATCGGCGAGCCGAGTTCCTGCACGGCGTTCCAGATGTGCTGCTGACCCCAGGTCAGCTCGTCGACGCCGGAACCCTCCCCGGCGAACGGCACCATCAGCACTTCGCTCGCTTCGATCGCGTTCGTCATCTCGCCTCCTGTTCAAGCGCGGGCTGCGCCGCACGGCGCTCGGCCTCGATGAAGCGCGCGAGCCGGGCCACCGCCTCCCGGATGCGCGGCGGCGTCAGGGCACTGAAAGCCAGGCGGATCTCGTGCTCGCCGCCGCCCTCGGGGTGGAAGTAGGACATGGGGGTCCACAGCACGCCGAAGTCCCGTGCCGAGCGGGTCAGGGCGGCCTCGTCCGCGCGAAACGGCACCCGCATGCGCAGGAAGAAGCCGCCGGACGGCGTGTTCCAGCTCAGGTTTGCCGCTGCCCGGGTGTCCGGTGGGAAGTGGCGGTCAAGCTCCGCCAGCAGGGTGGCGAGATTCTCCTGGTAGTGGGCGGCGGCCTCGGCGTTAGCCTCCGACAGGCGCCCGTCACAGGCGAGCAGGAGGCCAGCCACCGCGGCCTGGCTGAGCGTGGGGGTGTTGACGGTGACCATGCTCTTGATCTTGGCCAGCTCGGCGGCGAGCAGGCTGGTGTGGCCGGCCGGGTCGGTGACTATCTGGTCCGCGACGACGTAGCCGAGGCGCGCGCCGGGAAACGCTGACTTGGCGTAGGAGCCGATGTGCACGACGCGGCGCTCGCGGTCGAGACTTTTGAGCGTGGGTAGCCGTTGCCCGGCACTGACCAGGCGATAAGGGCTGTCCTCGATCAGCAGAATGTCGTGGCGCGCGGCGAGGTCGAGCAGCGCGCCGCGTTCCTCGAGAGACAAGGTGTTGCCGGACGGATTCGAGTGGTCTGGCACCAGGTAGAGCGCGCGTGGCCGTCGCCCTCGTGCGCGATGCGCGAGGATCGCTGCCTGCACGTCCTCTGCGACCAGGCCGTCCTGCCGTTCCTGGACCGCGGCGAAGTCGACGCCCAGCAGCTTTGCCGCGCCGATGATGCCGACGTAGCAGGGCGTCGCGACGAGCAGCAGGTCGGCGGCATCGGCGAACAGTGCGCGCAGGGTCAGCAGCATGCCTTCCTGGGCGCCAACGGTCACCACGATCGATTCCGCCGCGGCGTCTATCGCCTCGTCCCGGGCGAGCGAGTCCGCGATCAGGTCCCTGATCTGCCCGGCGGCCGGCCCGTATTGGTACAGGCAGCTGCGGATCTGCTCGGCGTCGAGTCCGCGCGTCGCGAGATGGCCGAGGTAGCCCCGCATGTGGTCGAAGACGCGCTCGATGTCGAAGGCGCCCTCGTACGGCCGTCCAGCCGCGAAGGAGAGCGCCTCGGGGAAGCGGTCGGTGACCTCGTTGAGGAAGGCCATCGAATCGAGGTCGGGGTCGGAAAGGCTGGCGTGTAGTCGGGCCTTCGAGAGGCCGGGCGCCGCGGCGCGGTTGTGGGGGTGGGGAACGGGCACGGGCGGTGCTGGCGGTGTGGTGACGGCCGTCATGGCTACCAGGTCGGGCTCGACGTCTGCCACGGTGGCGATACCGGCGAGGGTCATCGCCTCGCGCAGTTCGCGCTTGAGGATTTCCAGCACCGCGAGCGCGCCGTCGTATCCGGCGACCGCCAGTCCGTGCAGGATCGGACGACCGATCAGGACGGCGTCGGCCCCGAGTGCGAGCGCGGCGAGGATGTCGGTGCCACGACGGATCCCGCCGTCGAGCAGAACCGGGCAGGCTCCGGCGACCGCGGCGGCGACCGCGGGCAGCGCGTCCAGAGCGGCCGGCGCGCCGTCGAGCTGGCGGCCGCCGTGATTGGACACGACGAGAGCGTCTACGCCCTCGTCCACGGCCCGCTCGGCGTCTCGCGCGGCAAGCACGCCCTTGAGCACGATCGGCAGAGCGCTGATGGAGCGCAGCCAGCGGATGACGCTCCAGTCGAGCCAGGGGTCGAACTCGGCCAGCGCGTGGGCTGCCGGGTCGGCGGCGTCCATGCCGGGGAGGTTGGCCGGGCGCACGCCGGGCGGCAGCCGGAAGCCGTTGCGCACGTCACGTAGCCGCGGACCGAGCACCGGCGCGTCGACGGTGAGCACGATCGCCTCGACGCCCGACTCCTGCGCGCGCGTGATCAGGTCCCGTACCCGGGTGCGGTCGCGCAGGCAGTAAATCTGCATCCAGAGCGGCGAGCCGGCCTCTGGGGCGACGTGCGCGAGGGAGCGGCCGGCGAACATGCTCAGCACGGTCGGCAGGCCTGCGGCGGCGGCGGCGCGCACTGAGGCCAGTTCGCCGTCTGGGTGAACGAGCGTGTGATAGGCCATCGGGGCAATGCCGAGCGGCGCCGCCCACGTCCGCCCGAGGATGCTCACCGAGGTGCCAGCGGGGCCCGCGCCGGTCAGGACGCGCGGGACGAGGCGCACGGCATCGAACGCGGCGAGGTTGGCCGCGAGCGTGCGTTCCTGGCCCGCGCCACCGTCGATGTAATCCCGAACCTGCGCAGCGAGGCGCTCCTCGGCCAGCCGGGAGATCTCGCGCAGCGTCGGTCCCAGTCCCAGTGCGGGCTCGACTGCCGCGTTCATCGTGGGCGGCGCGGGGCGCGGTGGCCGAGCGGCGGCCGACCGCGCCGCCGCGGACGTGTCGGTATCAAGGCTGGTCATCCGGGAGCGGCTCCGTCGGTGTCCGCCGCCGTCGCTCCGCGCTGCGCGGCGAACCAGTCGATGGTCGCCTTAAGGCCCTTCTCGATGTCGATGACCGGCTCCCAGCCGAGCGCCGAACGAGCCAGGCTGATATCGGGCCGCCGCAGGCGCGGGTCGTCGGCGGGCAGCTCGACGAAGTCGACCGACGAGGCGGAGCCGCACAGGTCGCGCACGAAGCCGGCGAGGTCCAGGACGGTGAACTCGACCGGGTTGCCGATGTTGACCGGGCCGCTGTGGCCCGACCTGGCGGCCGCGATGATCCCGGCCACCGTGTCGTCCACGTAGCACAGCGATCTGGTCTGCGAACCGTCCCCGGCGACCGTGAGCGGCAGGCCGGCGAGCGCCTGGGTGATGAAGTTCGGCACGGCGCGGCCGTCGTTGGCGCGCATCCTCGGCCCGTACGTGTTGAAGATCCGCACGATCGCCGTGTCAACACCCAGATTCGCCCGGTACGCCGCCGTCAGCGCTTCAGCGAATCGCTTCGCCTCGTCGTAGCAACTGCGCGGGCCGAC
>NZ_DATNGK010000206.1:0-15126 GCF_035605935.1 Actinocrinis sp.
CGCGCGGCGCGCCGCGATAGTCGCTCGCCCGGAAAGTGCTCGGGTTCGAGCTTAGGTCGCCGGCGATCTCGGAGGCTGCGGCGCGCGCCGACCTGCGATTGGGGAACATGAAGTTGCCCCGGCCGTGCGGGCTGTCCGGCAACTCGATGCCACCGTGACGTGCCGCAGCCTGGCGCAGCACGTTGCGGCCCGCGTCGGTGATGTGGTCCGCGAGGCCGAGCGCGTCCATGCCGATCACCGGATTGTCGGTGTACGCGTGGTGGTTGAGCGCAGGACTTAGGCCAAGTACGTCGGGTCCGGTGTAGCGCCCGGTCGCCGGGTCGTAGTAGCGGAAGTAGTTGTAGTCCAGGCCGGTCTCGGAGTCGTGATACTGGCCGGGGAAGCGCAGCGGGCAGTCGATTGCCTGATCGGCCGCGCCAGCGGCGGCGCCGGTGACCTGCGCCGCGACGAGGTTGCCCCACAGGTCGGCGCTGCGTCGCCATGCGATCTCGCCGTCCGGCGTGACCAGCTCGGTGGGCGTCCCGACCAGATCGGTGACGATCGCGTGGAACTGCCGGTCCACCGCCTCCTGCGGCGCCTGGGCGTAGAAGCCGCGCCGATCCTGGGCCACCGGGGTCCAGCTGCCGGGCTCGTAGTCCCAGCTCGTCACGGCGACCTGTGCGGTGTCCGCGCGGAAGTGGTCCTGTTCGGCGAGCACGACGCCGTCCCAAGAAAAGCGGTATTCCTCCACCGGCGCACCGTCCGCGCCGAGCCGTCGCTTGCTCACGCGGCGGCCGAGCGGGTCGTAGCCGTATCGCCAGGTGTCGCCGTCAGGCGTGACCGCCCGGATGAGCCGGTCGTGCGCGTCGTACTCGAAGGCCCATTCCTTGCGGCCGCCGGACAATGTGCGTCGCAGGGTTCTAATCACCCGCCCCTGGGCGTCGTACTCGTACCTCGTGCGGCCGGCCGAACGCAGCAGGGTGCCGGTTACCTCGCGCTCGCCCGCGGTCGGTGCGTCGGGGGTGCGCGAGTCTGCGGCATGGGTGAGGTTGCCCGCGTGATCGTAGGCGTAGGTCTCGGTCCAGTTCTCGGCGGTGACGGCGGTGACTCGGCCGAGCGCGTCGAGGGCGAAGCCGCGAGCGCCGAGCATGCTGTCTGTCGCCGCGGTCGGCGCGCCGTCCGGGCGGTAGGTCCAGCCGCGCTCGTGCAGGACACGAGAGGTGCGCGAGTCCGCTGGCCCCTCGACCCCGACGAGGCGGCGCGTCGTGAGCCGGCCCAGTCCATCCCACTCGCTGGTCAGCGCGACATCGGCGCCGAGCCAGCGATGCGACTCGCGGCCTGCGGCGTCGTGACCGAAGCTGAGCCACGCTGCTTCGGTGCTCAGCGACACCGGGCGTCCGGCCGCATCCCACTCCCAGGCGGTTGCGCGGCCGGACGCGGTCGCGAAGGTCAGGCGGCGGCCGAGAGCGTCATAGGTCGAAGTCAGTGTGCGTCCGGCGAAGCTTTCCGCCGTTATCCGGCCGAGTTGGTCCCTCGTGAAGAGCAGCTCTCCCTCGGCGTTGTGGGCACGCTTGAGCTCTCCCGCCGAATCGTATTCGTAGACTGTCACGTCGCCGGAATCGGTGCGGCGCTCAAGGATCCGGCCGAGCGGATCGCGCAGCATATCAATGGTCTGACCTGCTCCGTTGACGCGACGCACCACGTCTCCTGCCGCGTCGTGTTCATAGCGCAGCTCGCGGCCGTTGAAGTCGGTCTCGCCGGTCAGGTGCCCGGCGGCGTCGTAGAAGTACGTCCATATCGCGTCCTGCGGGTTGGTGACCGCGAGCAGCCGCAGTTCGGTGTCGTGGGCGAAGGTGTAGCGCGCGCCGTCCGGGTTTGTGCGAGCGGTGATCCGCTGGAACGGGCCACGCTTGAACAGGGTCACGCCGCCGGCAGGGTCAGTGTGCTTAGTCAGCGCGCCGTTCTCGTTGTATTCCCAGGCGGCCGTGGCACCGTCGGGCAGCGTTCGCGAAACCAGCAGATCCTCGTCGCTCCAGACGGAGGTGGTCGACGCGCCAAGCGGATCGGTCGTGGTGACGATCCGGCGGCGTGCGTCGCGGGTGACCCGCCACGTGGAGCCGAGCGGATCGGTGTGCGACAGGGGAAGGCCCGCGGCGTCGGTCTCGATCGTGTTCTCGTGCCCGAGCGCGTCAATGAAACCTGTCGCGCGGCCGCGTTCGGCATAGCTGTAGCGGGTGATCGCGCCGAGCGGGTCGGTCAGCTCGGCAAGGTTGCCGCTCTCGTCATACGAGTACTGCCACACCGCGCCGTCCGGGCCGACGATGCGCACCGGTTCGTCGTGCTCGTCGTATTCGACGGTTGCGACGGTCCCGTCCGGTCGTTCGGTGCTGACCGTGTTGCCGTGCTCGTCGAGCGTGAACCGGGTCCTACCGCCGAGCGGATCGGTGACGGCGATGACCTGGCCGTGACGGTCATATTCGGTAGCTGTCACGCTACCGACCTGGTCCACGAGCCGTACGACATTGCCGCGTGAGTCGTAGTGGTGTTCGGTGCGCTGGCCGAGGCTGTCGGTGTACTTCGTGACGCGGTTCGCCGGGTCGTATTCGAAGCGGCCGGAGAGGAATCCGCCGTCGCCCTCGGTGCGCTCGACGCGGCCGGCCGCGTCGTAGAAATACCGGAACTGATAACCGCAGCGGTCGGTCCAGGCCGTGATCCGGTCCCCGGCGTCCCAGTCGTAGCAGAACGGCAGGCCGGAGGAATCGGCCACCGCGATCAGCCGGCCACGCGGATCGTACTGATAGGCCAGGAGCCGTGTGCCCTCACCGCCGTTGGCCCCGTCGAGCAGCCGAAGTGCCTCAACGCGGAAGCCCGCCTGGGTATAGGCGCTGTCCACGGCAACGCGATAGCCGCCTGCATGCCGGATCTCGACCGGCAGCCCGCCGTCGCGCTGGATGGTGATCCAGTTCCCGCAGCGGTCACGGATCGATGTCAGGGGACGTATTCGCGCGTCGCGCTCCTCGGCCGGGGCGAATTCGTACGTGCAGCGGCGGTCGCGGTCCAGGACCCGGATCAGGTCGGTTTCCCGGTCCCAGCTCAGTTCGAGGCGCGGGCCGGCGCTTGACCTGACGCGCTCGCCGGGCCGGGTCGGCACGGGAAAAGTCAACATCCTGGCGTCATCGTCGGCGAACACGATCTCGTCCGCCTCCGTCTGCACTCTGATATCGAGCGTCGAGGAGAACCCAGTGCCGAACAGCCCTCCGTGCCGGTATCCGGATGCGTAGGCGCGGCGCAGTACCAGCGGCAGCACGGCCGGCAGCTGAACATCCACGCGCGCGGTGACCATCTGCCCGCCGACCACGTCGACCGGCTCGCCGGTCTTTCCGCAGCCGCCGACGCCCTTTCCGCCGACCGCGTCACCCTCACCCGCGCCGGTCAGACCGTGTTCGGCGTCCCCAGCGGCGGAACCCGCGGCCTTGCGCTCAAGGTTGCCGGCCTCCTTCTCCACCGCCGCGGTGGCATCCTTCTCCACGAACTTCGCGGCCTGCTGCGCGTCGTTCTCCAGGTGCGCGGTCATGTTCTTGCGCATGCCGGACTCGACGTCCTCGGCAGCCTGCTTCCACATGGCCGGGAACTTGCGGCCCAGCGACTGGCCGATTTCCTCGGCGCCGTCCTCTACAGCCTTGACGATCTGATTGCCCACGGTGCGGTCCCCGCCTAGGTCGCTGGTTCGGTGGTTCGCTCGTGCTGATTCGGAAGCAGCGCCGGATCAGCGCTCGAAGTTCAGGGAGGAGATGTTCGAGGTCAGAGTCTGGGCGTGGCCGATCATCGTTTCCCCGTGCGCCTGCATCTGGGCCAGGTGCGGCTGTAGGGCCGCGCTGTCGACCTTGAAGGATTCGCCCACCGCTCCCCCGCCGCCCGAACCCCCGAGCGCGCCCTCGACCGCCTGGAACACAAAGCCGCTCAGGGCCTTCTCGATCACACCGCTGAGCGGCTTGATCGCGGCCTCCAGAATCTCGCCGATGATGTACTGGGTGAGCTGCTGCTCAAGGAACTCGCACAGCTTTTCCGCACCCTCTTCGATGGCCGCGAGCGCCGCCTCGGCCAGCCCGAAGGTGGCCACCGCGGCGGCCTGGTCGGCGACGAAGGCGACGGCCATCGCCACCAGTTCGGCGATCGCGGCGACCTTCTGCGCGACGATGTAGTCCGCCCCGACCTCCAGCGCGGTGGCGACCACCTCGCAGGCGTCGTGCAGCTCGGTCATGTGCGAGTCGGACTTGTCGGCCCATTTCTGCACCAGGGCGTCGTAGGAAGCGCCCTGATACCCCTCGCTCATCCGGCCGATCGTGTCGGTGGCCTGCTGGTGCGTGTCCGCGACGTTCTGCGAGAACTCGCGCACATGCTGCGCCATCGAGCGCACCGCGTCCTCGTTGACCATCGGGAAGTTGATCCCGATGAACTGGAGGAACTGTTCGACCTCGGTGGGCAGTTCGATGGCCATTGCCCGCCTCCCCCGCCTTCGCCTGTCCGATGGCTCCGGCGGCCCGCGCCGGTGCCCGTTCGATCCGTGGCAGGCTACCCGAAGCGAGGGTGCTGCGATGCGGCGGTGTGCCTCAGCGCAGCGTGAGACGGATCACGGCGCAGCCTTTCGCCCAGGCCTGGTGCAAGTCGGCCGGGTTGGGTGAGCCATCGGGCGCGAAGCCGATGCCGGCGAACTTGGCGTTGGCGTGGTTGTCGCTCGCGACGATGCCGTAGAGCTCGATGACGGTCTGCTCGTCGGTGAACAGCTCCCAATCGGCGAGCCGCTGGCGGCCTTTGATCCGCACGGTGACGGGCTCCCCAGAGCGCAGGTTCTTCACCCACGGCCACACGCGGGTGCCAACGAGGATCTGGCCCTCGTGCTTTGTATAGGCGACCGGGATGACGTAAGTCTTGCCGGACTTGCGGCCGACGACGGTGAAGGTCAGCAGCTTGCCGCCGACCGCGCGCGAAATCAGCGGAACACGCAACAGGCCCTTGATGAACCCGTTGAGAGCACCCTGATACGAGGCGATCGGCTGCGGGCCGCTGGTGGTGGGCGTGCCATAGGCGGCGGCCGGGGTGGATTCGGACGACATGGTCAGCTCCTCGCCGTAGGGTCCATTACTGAGTGTCTGCTCAGTAAGTTACGCTAGACCGCACCGATGGCGCATGCAACGCTTTGGTTGTGATCCACAGGTGATTGCCAGGAAGCAGAGCGACCGCATGCACGGCCGGAGCCCGAGGAGGTCCGATGCCTGAGCGCCGCACCGGAAAGGTCGGGCGTCCGGCTACCGGTGTGCGCGAGGCGCTACTCGAGGCGGCGCAGGCGGTACTCGCCGAGGCGGGTGCCGCGCGGCTGACCACGCGGGCTGTCGCGCAGCGCGCCGCAGTGGCTGAGGCGAGCGTCTTCTATCATTTCGGCGACCGGGCCGGCCTGATGCTCGCGGTGGTCGGCGAGCACCTGCCGCTGGTGATCGAGCTGTTCTTCGGGGACCGGCTGCGGCACGGTGAACTACGCGCGGATCTGCTGGAGTTGTTCAACGGGCTGGAAGGCTTCTTCCGGCGCACGGCCCCGATCATCGCCGCCGTGCAGGCGGACAGCGAGGTGCGCGAGGCGTTCCGGGAGCGCAGCCGCGAGCACGACATCGGGCCGCACAAGGCGATCCAGGGCACCGCCGCGTTCCTGGCCGCCAGGCAGCAGACCGGCGAACTGCCCCAGGACGCCGATCTGCGCGCGGCCGCGATGCTGTTGGTCGGCGCGGCGTATCAGCGGGCTTATCACCTGCTGCTCGGCGCCGAAGGCGCGCAACGCTGGCTCGCCGAACCCACGGAAACCGTCGACCTGCTGCTGCGCGGGCTGCGCGGCGAGCAGGTCGACGGGGACTGACAGAACGTCAGCGTCAGGCTATTGAGTTGGTCTGCTGATTCAGTCCACCGGCAGCAAGGCGGGCGCCGCAACGTCCGCGAGCCTGCGGCGCCGGTCCTGCACGAGGAATGCGGCGGTCAGCACCAGCGCGACCAGGGAGATGCCGACCACGATGGTGATCGCGGTGGTCATTCCGGGCAGCAGCTTGTGGTGCACGTTCGCCGGGCCCGAGCTGCTGAGCACCGCGCTGACCACGGCCAGCACGATCGCGCCGCCGATCTGCACGCTGGTGTTGAGCAGCCCGGAGGCCAGGCCTTGTTCGTGGTCTGCGACACCCTGGGTGGCCTGCGCGTTCACCGCCGGGAAGGTGAGCGCGAATCCGACGCCGAGCAACAGCATCGTCGGCAGCATGAAGTCTGCGTAGCCCATCGACGGCTGGGTGCGCAGGAACCACGCGTACGCGCTCATCAGCGCGAGCAGGCCGAAGAAGATCAGCCACGCCGTATTCACCCGGCCGAGCACGACGCCCATGCGGGTCGAGCTGAGCGCGACCAGCAGTCCGGCCGGCAGGAACCCCAGCGCCATGCTCAGCGGCGACCAGCCGAGCGAGTTCTGCACGTAGAGCGTCACCACGAACTGGAAGGCCGAGTAGCCGCCGAACATCGCCATCGCGGCGAGGTTGGCGTGCACCAGCGTGCGTGAGCGCAGGATGCCGAGCCGTACCAGCGGCCGCGGGTGGCGCCGTTCGATCGCGACGAAGGCGCCGGCCAGCGCCACGCTCAGCGCGAGCAGGCCGATGGTGGCCGGGCTGCCCCAGCCGCGATTCGGCGCGTCGACCACCGCGTAGACCAGGATCAGCAGCGCGGCGGTGCTGGTCAGCGCGCCGGGCAGATCGAAGTGGTTCAGCCGCACCCGCTCGGTCGCGCCGCGCGGGATCACCCGCAGGCCGACCAGCACCAGCGCGATCGCGACCGGACCGGGCACCAGGAAGGTGACCCGCCAGCCGACCTCGGTCAGCAGTCCGCCGATCACCAGGCCGAGCGAGAAGCCGCTGGCGCCGCAGACGGTGTAGATGCTCAGCGCCCGGTTGCGCGCCGGGCCCTCGGCGAAGGTGGTGGTGATGATCGAAAGCCCGGCCGGGACGGTGAACGCGGCCGAGGCGCCCTTGACGAAGCGCAGCGCGATCAGTGCCAGATCGTTGCTCAGCAGGGCGCTGACGACCGAGGCCGCGCCGAAGACGGCGACCGCGGTGAGGAATACCCGCCGCCGGCCAAGCAGGTCGCTGGCCCGCCCGCCGAGCAGCATCAGGCCGCCGTAGCCGAGGATGTAGCCGGACACGATCCACTGCAGCGAACCGGCTTCGAGGTGCAGGCTGGAGCCGATGGAGGGCAGCGCGACGCCGACCATTGACAGGTCGAGGGCGTCGAGGAAGAGAGCGCCGCACAGCACGACGAGCAGCAGCCAGGTCGCTGGCGACCAGCCGGGGCCGGTTGCGGCGGAGGGTGGTCGCGCCGGCAGGCGTGTCATGGGTGCTGAACGCGGCGCGCCTTCGTTCAGCGGCGCGGACGAACGTGATGTGGCCGCGTGCGGAGCGGGAACGGTTGGTTGGACTCGTGTATCGGGCAGCGTCATGGGGCCTATCTTTATGCACATGCATCAAATGCGCAAGCATGCTGTGCACATGCATAAGATGTGGTTGCATCTAACGGCGCCTCGGCGGTACACTCGCGACGTGAACCGGCCGAACGACGATGACGCACTGGCTTCCGAGTGGCACGACCTGATGGGCCGCTACCACCGGATGACCTGCGCGCTCGATCGGCGGCTGACCGCCGAGCATGGCCTGACCGTGAGCGACTTCGAGGTGCTCCAGCAGCTTTACGCGCCCGGCCCGCAGTTTCCGCAGCTGCGGATGAGCGAACTGGGCGAGCGGGTGCATTTGAGTCAGAGCGCTTTCTCCCGCCTCATCACCCGGCTTGAGCAGGCCGGCTTGGTCGAGCGCACCACCTGCTCCGAAGACCGCCGCTCCGCCTACACCCGGATCACCGCGGCAGGTGCCGAGCGCTATCTGGAAGCACGCCCGACACAGCGGGCGATCCTGCGCGAACTGAGCGTGACAGCAGGCTGACTCCTGCGACGAGGCGATTCGCGGGTATCCGCGCATCGGATGTCTTAAGACTCAGATACCATCGGGTCCGAAAACAGCGGCAAGCTCTTGGCGCGGAGGCGACCATGCCGGAAGGCGATCCGCCGATAACGGACGATCCCCCGATTCTGGGCGAGGGACTACTCGAACCCGGATGGGCGCCGGAGCAGATCGACACCGCGACCGCGCACCCGGCCCGCATGTACGACTATTACCTCGGCGGCAAGGACAACTACCAAGTCGACCGGGACGCCGCCGAAGAAGTCATGGCGATCATGCCGCAGACGCGCATGGCCGCGCGCGCGAACCGATCCTTCCTCGGCCGCGTGGTGCGCCATCTCGCCGGGCTCGGCGTGCGCCAGTTCCTCGACATCGGCACCGGGATTCCCGGCCCCGGCAACACCGGCGAGGTCGCGCATCTGGTGGCGCCGGA
Source organism: Actinocrinis sp. (assembly GCF_035605935.1). Taxonomy (GTDB): domain Bacteria; phylum Actinomycetota; class Actinomycetes; order Streptomycetales; family Catenulisporaceae; genus Actinocrinis. The sequence continues at coordinate 8,443 of NZ_DATNGK010000206.1, forward strand.
CGCACGGGTCGTCTATGTGGACAACGACCCGATCGTGCTGGCCCACGCGGAGGCGCTGCTGGCCAAAGCGGATCGGGCCCGCACCACCGTGATCCGCGGCGATCTGCGCGATCCGCAGGCGATCCTCACCAATCCGCGCGTCACGGACGTGCTGGACTTCACCGAACCGATCGCGGTCCTGCTGGTGGCGGTGCTGCACTTCGTGCGCGACAACGAGAACCCGTACGGCGTGGTCAGCTACCTGATGGACGCGATGCCGCCCGGCAGCTATCTGGCGATGTCCCACGCCACCGGCGACTTCGATGCCGCGTCCGCGCAGGAGGGGGTGCGCGCCTACACGCAGGCCGGCGCGCGCTTCGTGCCGCGCACCCGCACCCAGTTCGCAGCGTTCTTCGATGGGACGCAACTACTGGAGCCCGGCATCGTGCAGGTGCCGTACTGGCAGCCCGAAGACGGGGTGCCGCCGGAGGCCGCGAGCGTGTGGTCGTATGGAGCCGTCGGCCGGAAGGCCGGCTGAGCCGACGCGGGGTCGTCGCCGGGAGCCGGCGACGGTCACCCGCGCCGCTCGCGGTGCACCAGCCCGACGGCGAGCCCTGAGATGACGACGAGCGTGCCGAGCCAGACCAGCGGGCCCGGCACGCGGCCTCCGATCGCCATGCCGGTGCAGGCGGCCGAGATCGGGGCCGCGCCGGTCAGCAGTCCGACCGGTCCAGAGCCCAAGGCCGCGACCGTGGAATACCAGAGCAGGAAGGCGACCGCGGTCACCATGATCGCAAGATAGGCCATCGCGGCCCACTCGGCGCCGGAAAGCCGGCCCGCCGCCCGCGGGCCCTCGCCCGCCAGAGCCAGCAGCGCGAACATCAGGGCTCCGATCCACACGGAGTGCAACGAGACGCCCCAGGCGCCGTGCCTTCCGAGCACCGGCACCGCGAGCAGGGTGAACGCCGCCTCGCAGACCAGGGCGACCGCGGCCCAGCCGATTCCGATCGCGTCGGCGCGGCCGGCGCCCTCGACCAGCGCGCCGCCCGCGGTGACGACCACGGCGGCGAGCACGACGCGACGCTGCGGCGCTCTGCCTTCGAGCAGTGGACCGATGACTCCGAGCACCACCGGCACGCAGGCGACCGCGACCGCGATGACGGCTGGTTCGGCGTGTGCGACGCCGCGCACGACCGCCACGTTGAACAGTACGAGTCCGAGCGCTGCGATACCCGTCAGCCAAAGCCATTCGCGCCCGCGCGGCCGGACGATCGGCACCCGGCCGATCTTGGCGAGCGCGAACAGGACCAGCGCCGCGGCCGCGTATCTGATCGCCTGCGCGGTGGCCAAAGGCGCCGCGATCAGCTCACGAGACACTCCGACGCTTCCGCCGACCAGGCACATCCCCAGGACGCCGGTGGCCACGTGGCGCAGGGTGGGGCGGCGGGCCGCTGCGACCGCGACCGCGTTCTGGCCGGTCATTACGGCCAGCGTCGGCGCTGATGGGAGCGTCGACGTGGGCATTGGCGTGGGCGTCGCTGGAATCGTCTCTGTCACAAAGCCCACCTTGCCGCCACAATGGTCCGGTGAGTAGATCCAAAGCCGAGCCGAACTACCAGTCCAAAACCGGAGCCGATTTCCTCCTGCTGGACCTGCGAGACGCTCCCCGAGGCGGCCTGTCGGACTGGCTGGCCGGGCAGCTGCGCCAGGCGATCGCGGACGGCCGGCTGCCGGTGGGCGGCAGGCTGCCGGCGAGCCGGGTGCTGGCTGAGGAGCTGCGGGTCTCCCGTGGCGTGGTCACCGAGGCGTATCAGCGGCTGATCGAGGACGGACACGCGGTCGGGCGCGGACGGGCCGGGACGGTCGTGGTGGCCGCGCCGATCGCGGCGGACCGGCCGGCTGCGCACGGCCCCGAGGAAGGCGTCCGGCCGCGGCCGGCCAGGAGCGGCCCGGTCCCGCAAGCCCCCTGCGTCTTCGATTCCGCTCCGGCAGCGGACGTATTCGACGCCTTACGCGCGAACCCGGCGCGGATCGACTTCACGCCGGGCGTTCCCGACCTGACCGCGTTCCCGCGGGCCGCGTGGCTTCGCGCCGAACGCCAGGTGCTCGCGCACCTCTCCCCCGCCGACTTCGGCTACGGCGACCCGCGCGGCGCGCCCGCGTTCCGCCGCGCCGTGGTCGACTGGCTCGCGCGCTACCGGGGGGTGCGCGCCGATCCCGGCGAGGTGATCGTGGTCGCCGGAGTCTCGCAGGCGCTCGGCCTGGTCGCCGAGGTCCTGGCGAACGAGGGGATCGGCGAGATCGCCCTCGAGGACCCCGGTTCGCTCGGCGTCCGGCAGCACCTGCGCAGCCGGCGCCTGGCGACGCCCCCGATCCCCGTCGACGGCGCGGGCCTGCGCGTGGACGTGCTGCGCTCAATCGGCGCCCGCGCGGTGGCGCTCACTCCGGCGCACCAGTTCCCGACCGGCGTGGTCCTCGACGGCAACCGGCGCAGGGAGCTTATGCAGTGGGCCGCGGAAGGCGGACTCGTCCTCGAAGACGATTACGACGCCGAACACCGCTACGACCGGCCGCCGGTGCCCGCGCTGCACTCGCTGATGCCGCAGAGCGTGTTCTACACCGGAAGCGTCTCCAAGATCCTCGCGCCCGCGCTGCGCGTCGGCTGGCTGCTCGTGCCGCCGCGCTACCGGGACGCGGCGATCGTCGCCAAGCGCTACGCCGATCTCGGCAACGCGGTGCTGCCGCAGCTCGTGCTCGCCCAGCTGATGGAGTCGGGCGAGATGGAGCGGCATCTGCGGATGCTGCGAAGACGCCACCGGCAGCGCCGCGACGCGATGATCGCCGCGATCCGCGCGCACCTTCCACGCGCTCGGGTGCACGGCGCCGCAGCCGGGCTGCATCTGATGATCACGTTCGACGAACCGGTCTCGGATACGCGGCTGGCCGCCGCGGCGCTGGCGCGCGGGGTCAAAGCGCAGCCGCTGTCCTGGCATTACCAGCAGCCGAACAAGCCCGGCCTGGTTCTCGGCTACGCCGCCTGCACGCCGGGCGGCGCGGCCGAAGGCATCGCGATCATCGGCAGCGTCCTGGGACAGCTGGTCGGCTGAGCCAGATTCGCAGGGCTCGATGATCGGACGCCCAACGGCCGCGCCGGACGGGGCGCTCTAGCCTTGCCTAGCCCACTTTCCAGTTCTGGCTTGCTGCGCCGGAGCAAGTCGCCACGTCGAGCAGCGTGCCGTCCGCGCCCGCCCCGGCGACCGTGTCAAGGCAGAGGTTGGTGCCGCCGGCGTTGGTGATGGTCCCGCTGGCATTGACGGTCCACTGCTGGGCCGGCAGACCGGTGCAGTCCTCGATGACGACCGCGGTGCCCGAGGCGACCGTCGCGGTTCCGGTACCGGCCTGCATGCACTTGTTGCTGTACACGGTCAGCAGGTGCGTCGTGGTGTAGTTCCACTGCTGGTTGCCGCCGTTGTTGCAGTCCCAAAGGTCGAGCTGCGTGCCGCTGGTCGTGGACCAACCCGGGACGTCGACGCAGCGGCCGGAGGCGGCGCCGGTGATCGAGGTGCCGGGAGGAGCCGGCGGCTGGTTGTTGACCGGCGGGACGGTGCCGAAGCCGTAGCCCCACTTCAGCTGGGCGACTCCGGTGGCGCTGTTGTTCTGCAGCTTGCCCTTCGCGTCAACGCTCTCAATCGAGTAGGCGTCGCCGAAACGCAGTCCGGGCCAGTAGACCATGCCCATACCCATGCCGCGGGCGATATCGGTCACTGCGGCGAAGTAGGACGTAAACACGTTCCCGTTGTGGTTGCCGTAGTTCAGGCCGACCGTCATCGGCGAGCCGGCCTCGTCGATGATCGTGCGGTACGCGTACCCGCCGATGCGCGGAAGCAGGTTGTTGATCCAGTCGGCTTCGGTGGTGTAGGTGCCCCAGAAGCCGTAGAAGTGCAGGGAGAGCAGCGTGCCGTTCAGCGCCGGGCTGGCGCCGACGCCGGTGACGTTGTCGTTGTAGCCGGTGCCGCTGATGACGACGCGGTCGCGCGGCACGTTGCCATGCCGGGAGAGCCAGTCAGTGCAAACCTGCAGCCACTGGCTCAGGGTGTAGCCGAACGGCTCGTTCATCGGCTCGAAGTACACCCGCGGATTGTTGCGGTAGGCGGCCGTGACGGTGTCCCACATCTGATTCCAGGCGGCCACGTCGTCGATCTTGCCGTCCTTGGCGGTGGGCGACTCCCAGTAGCTGAGGATGACCTTGTCGCCCTCGGCAGTCGCGGCGTCGATCGCGGCGCGGTAGGACTTCCACCAGGTGGTGCCCACGCTGGCCGGGTTGATCGGCAGCCGCACGGTGTTCGCGCCGAGGTTCTTGCGGAAGCCGTCCACCATCTTGTCGGAGATCCGGTAGACGGTGTGGTAGTCGTCGGTGACCGCGAGCCCGCTGGGCACGACCGCGTCACTGGCGTAGTTGTCTCGCGGATCGGCCCAGTTCACGCCGTGGAAGCTGCTCGGCGCCGCGGCGGCGGCGGAGGAAGCGGCCGGGTCGTCGGTGGCCAGTGCCGCGAATGCGCTTGAGGTCGTCGCGGCGGCCACCAGGCCAAGCGAGACGATGAGCGCAGTGCGCCTGCGCCGATTGAGGACACTACGCATCGGGTTACTCCTGGGTTAATTCGGGGGTAAATTAACTCGTTGGAAGCTATGGCCGTACGGTGCTGGTGTCAAGGGGTCGGCACGGGGGCGCTGGTAGGCTGATCGCAGAGCTCGACTCTTAGAAAGCGTCGGTTGATATGCGTTGGGGTGCGGGCTCAGTCTCCGGAGACATGACCCGGACCGCGGTGCTCGCGCTGCTCGCGCGCTGCGGGCCGCTCAGCCGCGCGCAGATCGCCGAACGGCTTGAGCTCAGCCCGGCCACCATCACCGCGAGCACGCGCAGGCTGCTCGCCGAGGGGCTGCTCGTGGAGGAGGAGCCCAGGCCCTCGACCACCGGGCGCCCCTCGATTCCGCTGGCGCTGGTGCCCGCCTCCGCGCACGCGATCGGCATCCAGGTGGCCGGCGAGCATGTCAGCGGCGTGATCGCCAGGCTGGACGCGCAGGTCGTGCACAGCTTCCGCCGCAGCTTCGATCCGGCCGATCCGGACGCGGTCGACACACTCACGACCCTGATTCGCAGAGAGGTGGACGAGGCCGAGCGGCGGCGGCTGCCGCTTTCCGGGGTCGGGGTCGCGGTGCCGGGCATCGTCGAGCCGGAAACCGGGACCTTGCGCATGTCGGTGCGCCTGGGCTGGACCGGCATGCCGCTGGCCGCCCGGTTGCGCACGGCGCTCGGCGTGCCGGTGTTCGTCGACAACGACATCAGCGCGGTCACCGCGGCCGAGCGCCTTTATGGACCGGGCGCCGACGACGCGGACTTCCTGCTCGTCGCGATCGGGCAAGGTATCGGGCTCGGCATGGTGCTCGACGGTGCGCCCTACCGAGGGGCCGCCGGAGCCGCCGGGGAGTTCGGCCATCTGCCGATCCTGCCGGATGGACCGCGGTGCGTCTGCGGCAATCGGGGCTGCCTCGAGACGCAGGTCAGCACGGAGTCGTTGCTGCGTGACGCGCGCGCAGCCGGCATCCTGAGCGCTGAATCAGACCTCGATGACCTTGACGCGGCCGCGTCCCGCGGCGACCGGGGAGCGGTGGATCTCCTGGATCAGGCGGGCGTGCTGCTCGGGCGGGCGCTGGCCGGCGCGGTCAACCTGCTCGGCCCGCAGACTGTTGTCGTGATGGGTGAGATCACCGCCCTGTGGCGGCACCTGAGCGAGCCCTTCCATCGCTCCCTCGCCATGCATCTGCTGCCCGCTGGGCGGGAGACGCGCATCGACGTGCGCGACTGGGATGAGGAACTGATCGCGGCCAGCGCCGCACGCATCGTCCTCGGCGCCCCTCTCGCCGCCCCGCGCCAGAAGGGCTGACGCACCGCGGGTAGCGCAGGTGACGCGGCTGACGCGGGGATCGCCCGCCGACACTGCCGGACGAGCCGGCCCGAGGTGTCTCGGACCGGCCCGGCGCAGTGTTTCTACGTTCACTTATACGGTGCTACGGACTGGTACAACTCACACCGCTTGCCGGAGATGCATTGCTGCCGGTCGCGGTAAACCCGAACGAGGTTGAAGCACCGCCGCCTAGGGAACCGTTATAGGCGGCGTTCTTCACCGAGACCGCTCCGCTGGATCCGCTGTTCACCCCGTTCCACAGACTGCTGATGGTCTGGCCGCTCGGCAGGGTGAAGTGCACGGTCCAGCCGTTGAGCGAGGATGAGCCGTTGTTGGCCACGACCACGTTGGCCTGGAAGCCGCCCGGCCAGCTGTTGGTCACCGAGTAGGTGGCGGTGCAACCGCTGCCGCTCGGGGGCGGGCTGGTGCTGGGCGAGCTACTCGCCGAGGGCGTGCTGCTCGGCGGAGGGCTCGACGGCGGCGGGCTGCTGCCGTGGCTCACGGTGACGCTGTCATTGCCGCTGCCACCGCCCCAGGTCTCGGTCGCCAGGATCTGGTAGTTCAGCGAGCCCAGGTTCATGCCGTGGCTGGCCCAGGCGTTGAAGAAGTTCTGCGTGGTGATGGTGCCGCTGCTGGTCGGCGAGGTGCGGATGGCCAGGTACTGCTCGAAGGTGCAGTTGTTGCCCTGGATGCAGGGCTGGTTGACCTGCTGGTGCTCGTAGATGTTGTACGTGCCGCCGTC
>NZ_DATNGK010000207.1:0-19126 GCF_035605935.1 Actinocrinis sp.
CCAGCAATGGAACCTCAACGCCAACGGCACCATCACCGGCGTCCAATCAGGCCTCTGCCTCGATGTCACCGGAGCATCCACCGCCAACGGCGCGCTGGTCGAACTGTGGTCCTGCAACGGCGGCAGCAACCAGCAATGGACGCTTGGGTAAGTAACTCTGCCCACGCGTACGCACGTCCGCAGCACGCCGCCGATCACAATTTCGGCGGCGTGCTGCGGCCGCGGTCATCGGCCGCGTACACGGGAGTCGCAGGGTGCGTGCGATCAGCCAGACAACTGACTTGAGCGCGAAATACCTTGACGCACGTCCCATGTCCGCTAATGATGGCACGCAGACCGGCTTAGTCCATTGTGATCGGATCTTTCCGTCAGCAGCTGTCTTAACGGGATGTGAGGTCAATGTCGATTGATCGTCTGTCCGACAGTGCAGCGCGAGATGTGAGCGCTAACACTGATGAGATCGCCGCGCCGCCAGGCTCCGGCCCGAGCACTTCGCGACGCAGCCTGCTGAAACAGGCCTTGGCCGGCGGCGGCGCCGCGGCCACCGCGTCGCTGCTGGCCGCGTGCACCAGCGGGCACAACGCGGCCGGAGCGTCCGGGGCCGGCAACTTCGCCAGCACCCCGAAGTGGCGCTTCGTATTCGTCAACCATGTCACTACCAACTCCTTCTTCGTGCCGACCCGCTACGGGCTCGAAGACGCCGCCTCGTTGCTCGGCATCACCACGCCGCAGTGGACCGGATCGGAGGGCGGCAACGTCTCCGAGATGGTCAGCGCCTTCGAGACGGCGATCAGCGGCGGCGCGGACGGAATCGCGGTCGCGCTGACCGACTCCAGCGCCTTTGTCGAGCCCACCAAATCGGCGCTGGCGGCCGGAATCCCGGTGATCGCCTACAACGCCACCGCGCCGAACAACTATCCGCTCGCTTACGTCGGCCAGGACCTCTACCAGTCCGGCGTCCTGATGGGACAGCGCATCGCGCAAGATGTCACCTCGGGCCTGATCCTGGTCGGCATCTCGCAGCCGGGCGGCAACAACGTGCAGCCCCGGCTGGACGGCATCAAGGCCGCGCTGTCCAAAGCGGCGCCGAATGTCAGCGTATTGAGCGTCAACACCGGCGCGGCGCAGGCCGGGGAGCTTTCCGCGATGGAGTCGTCGTATCAGGGCCATCAGAGCGCCAAGGGCCTTTACGCCGTGGACGCCGGCAGCACCGCCGCGATCGCGCAGCTGATCGGCAAGTACAACATCGCCGGGAAGGTGCACGCCGGGGGCTTCGACACGCTGACCGACACGATCAACGGAGTCAAGAGCGGGGCGCTGGACTTCACCATCGACCAGTCCGCTTACCTGCAGGGTTTCCTCAGCGTTCTGTATCTCTACCTGTACCGGCTCTCCGGCACGCTGGTCGCCCCGCCGCAGACCGACACCGGCCTGACCTTCGTCACCAAGGACAACGTCGGCCCGTACGCCTCGGCCGCCAGCCGGTTCGAGGGCGGTACGAACAAGGCCCTGATTCCGATGCCCAAGTCGATCACGCTGCCGCCGGCTACGACGGTGCAGGTGTAAAAGCGATATGGCCGAAGCAGACGCGGACACCGCCGCCCCCGCTTCCGCCGCCGGACGCCCGCCGCGGCCCGGTCCCGGCTCCGCCCGCCGAGCCGGGACCGCGCTGCTGCGCGTCCTGGTGCGCCGCAGGGAGCTGAGCATCGTGCTGGTGACGGTCGCGGCGGTGATCTATTTCACCGCGGCCGGGGGAAACGGCTTCAACACCACGAACAACTACCACATCGTCATGCAGTACTTCGCGCCGTGGGCGATCATCGGCGGCGCGGAGGCGCTGCTGCTGATCTGCGGTGAGATCGACCTTTCGGCAGGCTTCGTATTCACCTTCACGCCGTTCGCGCTCACCTCGTTCTACGACGCCGGTGCCACGGTGCCAATGGCGTTGATCGGCGCGCTGCTCGTGGCCGCCGGGGTCGGGCTCGTCAACGGGCTGATCCGAATGTTGTTCAACCTGCCCTCCTTCATCGTGACGCTCGGCATGGGCTTCTTCCTGGAGGGCATGTCCTACATCCAGTCCCGCGGCGAACCGGTGCCGCCGCCGATCGGCGGCGGATTGCAACAGGTGATCGGCGGCTGGCGCTGGTCGGAGCTGATCTGGGCGCTCGCCATCATCGTCGTGCTGCAAATCGCACTGTCGGCGACCCGCTATGGCGTATACATCCAGGCCGCAGGCGGCAATCCGCTCAGCGCCGCTGAGTCCGGCATCAAGGTCGGCCGGGTGAAGGTGGCCACGTTCGTGATCACCAGCCTGCTGGCCGGTTTCACCGGGATCCTGGACCAGGTGCGGGTCGGCTCCTTCGACCCCACCAGCGGCGGCAACACCACCATGTTCATGGCGGTGGCCTCGGCCGTCATCGGCGGCACCGCGCTCCTCGGCGGCTCGGGCACAGTAGTCGGCGCGATGTTCGGCGCGCTGCTGCTCGGCGTCATCAACGACGGGTTCAACCTCATCGGCGTCAACGCCGCCGCCTTCGACGTCGTCATCGGCATCGCGGTCATCGTGGCGATGCTGCTGAACGCCTACCTGGCGTCCCTGCGGAAGAAGGCACTGCGATGACCACGGAGGCGACCGGCGCGGGCACGGGAACCGAGGTGATCCGAGTCGAACACGTGGCCAAGCGCTTCGGCCCGGTCACCGCGCTGCGCGACATCAACCTGCACGTCGACCGCGGCGAGATCCTGGGCCTGATCGGGGACAACGGCGCGGGCAAGTCCACCCTCATCAAGATCCTAACCGGGTTCCACCGCCCCGATTCCGGGCGCATCCTCGTCGAGGGGCAGGCGACGCGACTGCGCTCGGTGGCGCACGCCCGTTCCCTCGGCATCGAGACCGTGTATCAGGATCTTGCGCTCATCGACGGGCTTCCGGTCTATCTGAATCTGCACCTGAACAAGGAGCTGATCCACCGGCCACTGCCGTTCCTGCGGCGGCGGGAAATGCGCCGGTTGGCCCGCGAGGCGCTGGACTCGGTCGGCATCGAGATCCCCTCGGTGACCGCGGAGGTCGGGCAGCTGTCCGGCGGCCAGCGCCAGGCGATCGCGGTGGCCCGTTCCGTGCACTCCGAGGCGAAGCTGCTGCTGCTCGACGAGCCGCTGGCCGCGATGGGCGCCCGCGAGGGCACCCAGATCCTGCGCCTGCTGCGGCGGCTCAAGCAGCGCGGCGACCTCGCGATCATCCTCATCGCGCACAACTACAGCCAGATAGTCGATGTCTGCGACCGGGTGAACCTGTTGCAGCACGGCGAGATCACCTTCGACCGGCGCTCCGCGGACACCTCGGTGGCCGAACTGCTGGAGCTGGTGCACGCCGAATATCGCATCGACGCCTAGTCAACCCACCAAGGATTGCGATGAACTCCCTTTCCAGACGCCAGGCTCTCGCCGCTGCGGCGCTTGCCGCGGGAGCCGGCACCCTTGCCGCACCGGCCGCCAACGCGGCGGCCGACTCGTCCTCTTCGGCCGCCGCGTCGCACGGCCGCAGGCCCACCATCAGCCGGGAACCGTTCGGCCAGATCAACGGCGCTGTGGTGTACCGCTACACGCTGACGGCCGGCAACGGCCTGACGGTTAGGATCCTGACGTACGGCGGGATCGTGCAGACCGTGCAAGTCCCGGACCGGCGCGGCCATCCGGTCGACCTCGTGCTCGGCTTCGCGACCCTGGACGACTACGTCGCGCACAACAGCCCGGCAGCCGGGGGCGGGGTGTATTTCGGCGCGCTGATCGGCAGGTACGCGAACCGGATCGCCAAGGGCACCTTCACCCTCGACGGGGTCACCTATCACATCCCGATCAACAACAACGGCAACGCGCTGCACGGCGGCACGGTCGGCTTCGACCAGAAGATCTGGACGCCGAGCGCCAGCAGCGGACACGACTCGGTCAGCCTGCGGCTCGAGTACGTCAGCCCGGACGGGGAGATGGGATTCCCCGGCACGCTGACGACGCAGGCCACGTACACCCTCGACAACCGCGGCCGGCTGACCCTGACCTTCCACTCGACCACCGACAAGCCAACCGTGATCAACCTGACCAACCACACCTACTGGAACCTTGCCGGGGAATCGTCAGGCAACGTATACGACCAGCTTCTGTATCTGAACGCGAACCACTTCACGCCGGTGGATTCGACGCAGATCCCGACCGGCCAGGTCGCCCCGGTGCACGGCACGCCGATGGACTTCACCCGGCCCACCGCGATCGGTGCGCACATCGCGGTCAACGACCCGCAACTGCTCATCGGTCAGGGCTACGACGTCAACTGGGTGGTCAACGGACCCGCCGGCGCCGCACCGCGACTGGCGGCCCGCGCCGTCGACCCGCACAGCGGCAGGTTCCTGACGATCTACACCACGCAGCCGGGCATCCAGTTCTACAGCGGCAACTTCCTCACCGGCACGCTCGTGGGCACCGGCAACACCGTCTACCGGCAGAGTTACGGCTTCGCCCTGGAAACGCAGAACTTCCCCGACGCCCCGAACCACCCGAACTTCCCCTCCGCGGTGCTGCGGCCCGGGCAGGTGTATCGGCAGACGAGCGTCTACGAGATCTCAGGCTTCTAACACGCGAGCCAACCGCGGGGTGGAGGGACCGGCCTCGTTGCCGATCCCTTCCACCCCGCAGTCATCATCACGCCGTCCCTGTTACCGCGTTACCGCGTAATACAGGCCGCACCATTCAAGGTGAAGCTTGTAGGCGCGGCGGCGTTCCCAGTGTGGGTGGCCTGGAAGCCGAAGCTGGTCGATCCGCCGGGCGGGACCTGGGCGTTGTAGCTGACGTTCTTCGCCGTCACCGCCCCGCTGGCTGGACTGATCGTCGCATTCCACGCGTTGGTGACGGTCTGTCCGGACGGGAGGGTGAATCCGAGCGACCAGCCGTTGATGGCGGCGGTACCGGTGTTCGTGACGGTGAGGTTTTCAGTCAGCCCGGTGTTCCAGGCGCTGACCGCGTCAGTGACCGTACATGCTCCGGACCCGCCGGATCCGGAGCTCGAAGCGCTGGGCGACGCTGACGCGGACGGCGACGCGGACGGTGACGGCGAACTGCTCGCTGTAGGCGTCGGCGAAGGTGTTCCGCCACCGCTGCCGTCCAGGCCAAAGAAGTGAATCGCGTACGCCGCCATGCCTGCGCTGGGCAGCGAGTGACCGGCGCCCTGAATGCTGTAAGCCTCGACGTCGACCTTCCCTGACGCATCGGCGTAGCGCCAGCGCGTCCAGCCCGACACCGGCGTGTCCGTGGACGTCGGGGTCTGACTCAGCCCGAACACGTTGGTCCATTGCTTGATGTCTTCTTGCAGCAGCTGATACGGCACCAGTGTGTCCGCGGTGCCGTGCCACAGCTGAATCGGCGGACGCGGCCCGTTGTATCCGGGATCGGCCGCCCGTACCTCGTCGCCCCATTCCTGCGCGGTACGCGTCATGCTGCCGCCGGTGCACTTGCTGCTGCCCGGCGGGTAGTCGGCCGCGTTGGCGAAGCAGTCGAACGGCACTCCCATGTACGCGGCCCCGGCCTTGAACACGTCCGGGTAGAGGGCCAGCATCTCGTCGGTCATCATGCCGCCGGAGGAGGAGCCGGTGACGTAGACGTGGTTCGCGTCGCCGCCGTAGTGCTGCTCGGTGTAGGTGATCATCGATACCAGCGACACGGGGTCGCTGCCGCCGCCGCGCACCTTCGCCGCGGCGGACCAGGTGTCCCAGCAGTTGCCGAACCCGGCCTGCTGTTCGGCGCTGGGGAAGATGGCGATGAAGCCGTAGCGGTCGGCGAGCGAAGCGAACTCAGAGCTCGAATAAAATCCCGGGCCGGTGCCGCCGCAGCCGTGCAGGGCCACCACGATCGCGGGGTGAGCCGTGGCGCTGGTGGGGACGTAAACGTACATCTGCGCCCCGCCGGGGTTGTTCCCGAAGTTCGTCACCTGCACCAGGCTTGCCGCGGAGGCGCGCGGTGTGAGCCCGGTGACGACGGTCATGGCCGTGAACGCGGCGGCCGCGCCGGCAGCCGCGAGAGCCTTGGTGATCCGTCTCATCACTCCTCCTGACTGTGAACACGCCGGTGCGTGTGGCAGGAAGAGTGCGACCGCGCCGGGCCGACGTCAAAGCTCTGCGGAGGGACGCAGACCACGAGCACCGCGTTGCCGCACCTTCGCGCAGGCTGTCAAGTTACTTGCTATCAAGCAACTTGATAATACGCAGGTAACTTTCACCGCCGCCGGGCGCGGCGGTATCGTTCCCTCGTGAGCTCCCCTCGCGGCCAGGGCGCCGCCAGCGCCACTGCGGCCGCGCCGCGGTTGAGCTATCTCGTCTTCCGGCTGGAGCGGCGGATCAGAGCTCGGCTCGATCAGGCGCTGGCGCAGCATGGGGTGACCACGACGGAGTACATGGCGCTCAGCGAGCTTCGGCTGCGCGACGGAGCTTCCTCCGCGCAACTGGCCCGCATCGCCTTCGTCACGCCCCAGGCGATGAACCTGGTCATCCGCGACCTTGAGGGGCGTGGCCTGATCCGGCGCGAGGCGCACCCGAACGGCGGGCGGGTGCTGCGGGCCAGCCTCTCGCGCGACGGTAAGGCTTTGCTGCGCCGCTGCGATCGCGCGCTCGACGAAATCGAGCGAGTCATGCTTGCCGCGCTTGAACAGGACGATCGCAAGAACCTCGGCGACCGGCTGACCGAGTGCGCCCACGCGCTGCAAGCCGATGCATCAACCACCGGTCACGCCTGACGGTTCAGTCCGAAGTCTCCGGGCTCGTGCGAAGATCGACCCATGTCTGCCGCGCCGCTGCTCGTCCTGTGGGACATCGACCACACGCTGGTCAGCATCTCCGGCGTGGGCCGGGAGATCTACACGCGGGTTTTCGAGCAGGTCACCGGACAGCCGCTGGTCCACCTCGCCGACATGGCGGGCCGCACCGAACAGGCCATCCTGCGCGAGACGCTGCGGCTCAACGGCGTCGAGCCAGGCGCCTCTTTTGACGTCTTCTATGCCGCGCTGGAAGAAGCCGCCCGGTCACTCGAAGGCCGGATGCGCAAGAACGGCCGGTCACTGCCCGGAGTACCTGAGGCATTGGCCGCGTTCCAATCAGACGGCGCAGTGCAGTCACTGGTGACTGGCAACATCCCCGCGCTGGCCGCGATGAAGCTCGAGGCGTTCGCACTCGACGGCTTCATCGACTTCGAGATCGGCGGGTTCGGCGACGACGGCAGCGACCGGGCAGACCTGGTGCGCCTGGCCATCGAGCGCGCCAAGGCGAAGTACGGGCACGGATTCAAGGCGGAGCACGCGGTGGTGATCGGGGACACGCCACACGACGTGCGCGGGGCGCTGGACAACGGCGCAATGGCGGTAGCCGTCGCGACCGGATTCAGCGACGCCGCGACACTCGCCGCCTCAGGCGCCCACGTCGTGCTGCCAGATCTACGTGACCTGACAGCCCTGCGCGCCGCCGTCCTTGCGCGGCGCGGCGCCTAACACCGCCGCCCAACCGCGCTGCCCCGAAACTTACCGATCACGCCTTTCCGCTTCCTCGCACTTGTGCTGGTCAAGCCGCCATGTCCCGCGGCCCTTGATCGCTCGATTGACCGGCGCAACGGAACCGGCCCATCCTCCCGGCAGGTTCCCACCAGTGAAGGAGAACACTGATGCATCGACTGCGCGCCGCAGCCGCACTGCTCACCTCCCTGGCCGCCGCGGCACCCGGCCTCACCCCGCAAGCCGCTTCCGCCGACGCGGCCGCCGGACCGGCGCTGACCGTGAACCCGTTCGCCGGCCTGCACTTCATCAACCGGGATATCTACGGCATGAACTTCGCCGACCCGGCGCTGGAGAAAGAACTCAAGCTGCCGGTGGACCGCTGGGGCGGCAACGCGACCACCCGGTACAACTACCTGCTCGACACCGGAAACCACGCCAGCGACTGGTATTTCGAGAACATCCCGAACCAGGTCGCCGACCCGACCGCACTGCCCGACGGATCGAGCGCCGACCAGTTCGTCGAGAAGGACCGCGCCGCCGGCGCCGCGACCGTGATGACCGTGCCGCTGATCGGCTGGGTGCCCAAGTCCCGGCAGCAGACCTGCGGTTTCAGCGTCGCGAAGTACGGCCCGCAGCAATCCACCGACCCGTGGGATCCGGACTGCGGCAACGGCGTCAAGCCGGACGGCACGTACATCACCGGCAACGACCCGACCGACACCAGCACCCCCGCCGGCGCGGACTTCGTGTCCGGATGGGTCAAGTACCTCGACGCCAAGTACGGCGACGCGGCCCACGGCGGAGTGCGCTTTTACGACCTCGACAACGAGCCGGACATCTGGTTCCAGACTCACCGCGACGTGCACCCGCAAGGCCCCGGCTACGACGAGATGAAGTCGAGCACGTACGCGGTCGCCTCGGCCATCAAGGCCGCCGACCCGGGCGCCAAGACCCTCGGCCCGGTGGGCTGGGGCTGGAACTCGCTGATCTACTCCGGGCTCGACGAACAGACCTGCGGCATCCAGGGCGGCAATTGCTGGTCCAATCCGCCGGACCGGGCAGCCCACGGCGGCCTGGACTTCGCGACCTGGTACCTGCAGCAGATGGCCGCGTATCAGAAGGCGCACGGCGTGCGCATCCTCGACTACTTCGACAATCACTGGTATCCGCAGGCCTCCGGCGTCTCCTCAGGAGCCGATGACGCGGCGACTCAGGCGCTACGGCTGCGCTCCACCCGCTCGCTGTGGGACCCGACCTACACCGACGAGAGCTGGATCAACCAGCCGGTGCAGGCAATCCCGCGGATGCAGCAGCTGGTGGCGAAGAACTACCCGGGCACCAAGACGGCGATCAGCGAGTACAACTGGGGCGCGCTAGACAAGATCGACGGCGGGGTCGCCGAGGCCGACATCCTGGGCATCTTCGGCCGCCAGCGTCTCGATTTGGCCACCCTGTGGTCGCCGCCGGCCAGCACCGACCCCGGCGCTTTCGCCTTCCGCATGTACCTCAACTACGACGGCAAGGGCGACGGCTTCGGCAACCTCGGCATCAGCGCCACGAGCGCCGACCAGGGCCAGCTGTCCGTCTACGCCTCACGCCGCACCAGCGACGGCGCCCTGACGCTGATGGTCATCAACAAGACCACCGGCGACCTGAGCAGCCCGCTGTCGATCACCGGCCTTCGTCCGAACGCGACCGCTCACGCCTACCAGTACGGCCAGGCGAACACCGCCGCGATCACGACGTTGCCTGATCAGGCGATCAAGCGCGGCCAGACCTCGATGACCTTCCCGGCTTACTCGATCACCGAGCTGGTCATCCCACGGTCGTCCTGCAACTGACCGCCCGCGGTCAGTGCCTCGACGAGGGCTTCCCCGGTGTACGCGTGTCCTGCGAGGCCCCAAGCACCATCGGGTGCGTTGAGGATGTTGACCCAGATGTCCTCACGGCGATGCCCGGGGACCGTGAGTGCGGACACGGTCTCCGTGGCAGCCGCGATGAAGGCCGCCCGCGCCTCGATCGAACCGAGGCCGATGTTCGGCAGCTTGAGCTCGACCATGACGACAGGCCGATTCGCGCCGCCCGCGTAGACGTTCTCGGGGTCGAGCACGTGGACCGTCCCGCCGATGATCTCAACGAAGCGCGGGTTGTCGCTCAGCCCGCTGACACGGGCCAGATCGGCGGTCAGGCGGGGCAGCACTTCGCGCTCTCCCACGCTGGTAAGCGCGCCTCGCGGAGCGGTGACTGTAATAGGCATGACGGCTCTCCTTTTAGCGGACTTTCTGCGCCTAGTACGTACGTACTAGCTAGCTGGAGTCTGGAGTAGGATGGCCGTACTAGTCAAGGCGGCGGCGCCACCGGCCCAGAGGAGCAGACATGGCTGCGGACACTCGCGACCGCATGATCGAGGCCACGGTCTCAGCCCTCCAGCGCCACGGCGTCGCCGGAATGTCATTCACCGACGTGCTGCGAGACAGCGGTGCGGCCAGAGGCGCGATCTACCACCACTTCCCCGGCGGGAAGCTCCAGCTCGTCGCGCAGGCGGCGCAGCTCAACGGACTACAGGTGCGGCGGGCGCTGGGTGATCTGCCCACCGAGAGCCCGGCGGCAGTGGTCTCGGCGTTCCTGGAACTCGTGCGACCAGTCGTACGAGCCTCGGCCGCGGGCGGCGGCTGTGCGATCGCGGCCGTCACCGTCGGCGGCGGGCTCGAATCGGGCGAACTCGAGTTGCGTCAGATCGCTGACTCGGCCTTCTCCAGCTGGGCGGGCCAATTGGCCGAACGCTTGCAGGCCTCAGGCCTCGAATCCGATCGAGCGCGCGACCTCGCGACCACGCTGATCGTCCTGCTCGAAGGCGCGCACGTGCTGTGCCGGGCGTCGGGGAACATCGAAGCCTTCGACAGCGCGGCGCGCACCGCGACGGTCCTGGTGGGCTAGGCCGTGTTTCAAGACTAAGCCGACTCGCGAACAATCAGCCGCGAGGGCACCGTCTCGACGCCCGGCCGCGGCTCGCCGGCGTCGATCGCGGCGAGCAGACGCAGCGCCGCAATCCGGCCGATCTCGCCGAGGTCCATGTCGACCGTGGTCAGCGGCGGACGCGCCGCCAGAGCCATGGCGTCCCAGTTGTCGTAACCCACGATCGCCACATCATCGGGCACGCTGATGCCACGTTCCCGCAGCGCGTCCGCGACGCCCCGGGCGATCTGGTCGTTGCCGCAGAAGAACGCGTCGACGTCCGGAGCCGCGCGCAATACCGCGTCGGTCGCGCGGCGACCCCAGGCCTCGCTCCAGTCCCCGAAATGCGCGCGCCCGGTGGCGGGCGCCAGGCCGGCGTCGGCGAGCAGGTCGAGCGTGCGCTGCGCCCGATCCTGCGCCGCGGCGTGATGCGCGGGGCCGGTGACGTGCGCGATCCGGACGCGGCCGAGGCCGAGCAGGTGCTCGACCGCCAGCCCGGCCCCGCCCGCGTCGTCGGAGACCACCGAGGCGTCGCGCGGATCGGTGGAGGGGGAGAAGGCGTAGACGATCGGGATCGAGCCGACCCCGGCGAGCGGCGGGCGCGCATCCGTGCGACGCCCCGTCACGATGATCCCGTCCACCCTGCGCTCGATAAGCGTGCTGAGGTGGTGCTGCTCGCGGATGGCGTCGCCGCGGGTGTCGCAGAGCAGGACACTGATCTTGCCGGCGCCGAGCGCGTCCTCAGCGCCGAGCAGCACCGGCGTGCTGAACCTGCCGATTCCGTCCGTGGTCATCAGGCCGACAGTCCAGCTGCGGCCCGCCTGCAGGTTCTGTGCGTGCCGGTTCGGGCTGAAGCCGAGCGCGTCCGCGGCTTGGAGTACCCGCGTGCGCGTCTCCGGCCGCATCCGTCCGCTACCGCTGAGCGCCTTGGAGGCCGTGCCGACGCTGACTCCCGCCCGCGTGGCCACGTCGGCGAGCCGGGCCCTCGTCGGCAACGCGACGTCAATGCTCGAAGTGGCGGCTTGTATGGAGTCCGACACGGGTGATCCTTACCTCCTCGGCGGGCTCCGTCCCCTACGGCCCCTGCGCCATCGTGGCAGGAGCAAGCCGAGTGCGCAACTTTGAGAAAATTCGCGCGTGTTGCCCAACACTCTTGACGTGTTGTGCTGGTAACCCTAGGTTTCGTGCGAGCAAAGGTTTTCCTAGCCTTGCCGAGCACACCGCTTTTTGAGTACCGGGGAGTCGCATGTCCGCCACGCAAGACCCGCCGCCGCGCACCGGGCCGATCCGGCTCGGTCCGCACGCCCGCGCCGCCCTGCGCCCGACCGCCGACCCGGTCGTGGCCGGCGGTTTCTGGGCGCGGCGGCAGGAGGTGGTCGCGCACGCCGGCATCCCCCAGGGGCCGCTCCTGCTGGAGTCCGCCGGCAACTTGCATGATCTGCGGCTGGCCGCGGGCAAGGCCACCGGTGAGTTTCGCGGCGATTACCCGTTCATGGACTCGGACGTCTACAAATGGCTCGAGGCCGCTTCCTGGCAACTGGCCCGGCTGCACCCGGACAGCCCTGAGGGCCGGCGGCTCGCCGACGATGTGGAGCGCATCATCGGCCTCGTCGCCGACGCCCAGCAGCCCGACGGATACCTCAACACCTGGTTCCAGGCCGGCAAGGGCCGAGGCCCCTTCACCGATCTGCGGTGGGGCCACGAACTGTACTGCGCCGGCCACCTGATCCAGGCCGCTGTCGCACACCACCGCGCCACCGGCCGCGAGCAGCTGCTGACCGTTGCCCGGCGTTTCGCCGACCACATCGACGCGACCTTCGGTCCGGCCGACAGCGGAAAGCCGATCGACGGCATCGACGGCCATCCGGAGGTCGAGACCGCGCTGGTCGAGCTGTACCGCGAGACGGGGGAGCGGCGCTATCTCGACCTGGCCGGCTACTTCGTCGACAGTTTCGGGCGCGGACTGCTCGGCGGTGAGACGTACTGCCAGGACCGCGTGCCAGTACGTTCGGCGCGCCACGTGGAGGGCCACGCTGTCCGCCAGCTCTATCTGCTCGCCGCGGTCGCGGACCTCGCGACCGAGACCGAGGATGCGCAGCTGCGCGCGGCGGGGGAGCGGTTGTGGTCGGAGATGGCCACCACCAAGACCTATCTGACCGGCGGCGTCGGCGCGCACCACGACAAAGAGGAGTTCGGCGATCCGTACGAGCTGCCCACGGAGCGCGCCTACTGCGAGACCTGCGCCTCGGTCGCCTCGATCCAGTTCAGCTGGCGGATGGCTCTGCTCACCGGCAGCGCGCGCTACAGCGATCTGATCGAGCGGACGCTGTTCAACGGCTTCCTCTCCGGAATGTCCCTTGACGGCGAGCGCTGGCTGTATATCAACCCTCTGCAAGTCCGGGACGGCCACACGGATCAGGGCGGCGACAAGTCCGCGCGGCGAACTCGCTGGTTCCGCTGCGCCTGTTGCCCGCCGAACGTGATGCGGCTGGCGGCCAGCTTCGAGCACTACATCTCGTCCACGGACGGCCGCGGCATCCAGCTGCATCAATACACGCAGGGCACGTTTCGCGGCGAGGTCTCCGAAGTTCCGGTTGTTGTTAGCGTTAACACAGATTACCCGTGGCAGGGCCGGATCGCCTTCACCGTCGACGAATCAGCAACCGACGAGCCGTGGACGCTTTCACTGCGCATCCCGCAGTGGTCCAGCGGCTTCACGGTCCAGTACCCAGACGGAGCGCTCGACGAAAACACCGCCGCGCTGGACGACGGCTGGCTGCGCCTGACGCGCTCCTGGAAGCCGGGCGAGCGCGCCGTGCTGGAACTCGACATGGAGCCGCGGTTCACGCAGGCCGATCCGCGCGTGGATGCCGTTCGCGGCTGTGTCGCGATCGAGCGGGGACCGCTCGTCTACTGCCTCGAGCAGGTCGATCACCCCGGCGGCGGCCTGGACGAAATCGTCATCGACACCTCGCGCCCACTGACCGCAAAGCATCGCCCTGATTTGCTCGGCGCGGTGACCACCGTGCTCGCCGGCGGGCACCGCAGGGCGATTCCCGAGCGTGGCTGGTGGCCTTACCCCTCAAGCGATACGGCCGAATTCGTCCCGCGCGAGAACGGAGCCGCAGCTCCGATCGAGCTGACCGCCATCCCGTACTACGCCTGGGCCAACCGCCGGGACGGCAGCATGCGCGTCTGGCTGCCGACCTCGTAACACCAGAGCACTACCCACCCTCACCCACCCGTCAGGAGAAGCAATGACGCACCGCCTGATGAATCTCACGCCCGGCCGCGCCATAATCGCCGGCACGGCTGCCCTCGCTCTCGCGGCGACGGCCACCGCGATCGCTTCGGGATCCGCGAGCGCGGCCGCGACCTCCGCGACCACGCTCGTGGTCAACGCCAACCAGCCATTCCGCTCCGTGACCCATGTCGCATCCGGCGGGCTCTACGGACTGGACACCGCGAGCGTCCCATCCGACAGCCTCGTCGAGCCGCTGCACCCGAACACCTTCGTGCAGATGGCTCCCGGAGGAAAGCAGCTTCCCAACGGCGAGCCCGCTCCCGGCGGCGATGCCCTGGTGGTCGCACCCGAGGCAGCCAAGGCCGGCGCGAAGGTCGTCGTGCGGATGCCCGACTGGTACCCGAACTTCCCCTACGGCTGGGTCAGCTGGAGCGATTGGCTTTCCGCCGTCGACAAGCAGGTGGCCTCGGTGAAGTCCTCGGGCGCGAGCAACATCAGCGCGTACGAGTTGTGGAACGAGCCGGACTGGACGTGGAACACCAGCGCCGCCGGCAGTTTCGACGCCGGCTGGGCCCGGACCTACAAAGAGGTGCGCTCGAAGGATTCCAGCCGCCCGATTCAGGGGCCGAGCACCTCGCACTGGGACCAGAGCTGGATGACGACGTTCCTCACCGATGCCAAGAACAGCGGCACGGTCCCGGACATCATCGCCTGGCATGAACTCGGCGGCTCGGCGAGCATCGCCGGGGACGTGGCGGCGTACCGGTCGCTCGAAGCCAGCCTCGGCATCAGCCCGCGCCCGATCGCCATCGAGGAGTACGCGACGACCAGCGAGGTCGGCGTTCCCGGTCCGCTGGCCGGATACATCGCGAAGTTCGAGCGCGCCGGCGTGAACAACGCCGAACTCGCCTTCTGGAACCACTACGGCACCCTCGGCGACACGCTCACCGACACCGGCGGCTCACCGAACGGCGCCTACTGGCTCTACACCTGGTACGGCGCGATGAGCGGCAACATGGTCACCACGGTGCCTCCGTCGCAGAACGGGCTAGACGGCGCCGCGGCGGTCAACTCCTCGGGTAACCAGGTCAGCGTCATCTTCGGCGGCGGGACCGGAGCCAACGCGGTCACCGTCAATGGTCTGAGTTCGCTCTCGGCCTTCGGCAGCACAGCCAACGTCAAACTCGAGTACACGCCGTCGAAGGGCCGCACCACCGCGGTCTCCGGGCCGCTCACCATCTCGCAGACCACGTACACGATCACCAACGGATCCATCACGGTGCCGGTGGCCATGAACCCCGCCTACGGCTACCACCTGGTGATAACCCCGAGCGGATCCACCAGCTCGCTCGCCGGCACCTACCAGATCAAGAACGTGAACAGCGGTCTAGCCCTCGACACCCAGAACGCCGGCACCGCGCAGGGCACGCTGGCCGACCAGAACACGCCGGGCAGCGGCAGCACCCAGTCCTGGACCCTCGTGGCCGCCGGATCAGGGCTTTACAAGATCCGCAACTCGGCCAGTGGCCTGATGCTCGGCATCACCAACGAGAGCACCTCGGATGGCGGCACCGCGCTGATCTGGGGGGACAACGGCACCCCGGACCACCTCTGGCAGCTCATCCCGGCGGGCAACGGCCAGTACAAGATCGCCAATGACAACAGCGGTCTGATGCTCGGCGTGAACAACATGAGCACGAGCGCCGGCGCCCAGGTCCTGCAATGGGATGACAACGGCACCGCCGACCATCTCTGGACCCTGACAGCTCGCTGACCATGGCTTCACCGGGCCGGCAGACCCCCGGCCCGGTGATACCGAACCGCACCTTCATGCTCGCACCACTCCACACCGCACATCCCGGAAAGGCTCACCGAAATGTCCTTCGTCACTCGGCCACGCCGCGGCCTCAAAGCGGCTGCGGCCGGCCTGGCCATCGCCGCTGTCGCCGGCACCATGACCGCGTGTTCCTCCTCGGCTTCGTCCTCCGGAACCGGCTCGGCCGCTTCCGGCACCTACACCATCTGGGACCCGTACCCGCAGTTCGACAACTCCTCGGCGTGGGTCCAGCTCCTCCAGAAGTGCGGCACGTCCGCGGGTGTCACGGTCAAGCGCACCGGGTTCGACACCACGGATCTGACCAGCAAGGTGTTGCTCGCCGCGCAGCAGGGCAAGGCACCGGATGTGCTGATCGTGGACAACCCGGTCGTCTCGACGCTGGCTGAGGCCGGTGTGCTGACGGACACGTCGGCTACCAAGGTGGACACCTCGGCGATCGAGCCGAACCTGCTGGCCGCCGGGCAGCTGAACGGCAAGACCTACGGCACGCCGATCGGCGCGAACACCCTGGCCCTCTACTACAACACCAACATCCTCAAGGCTGCGGGCGTGGACCCGACCACCGTCAAGGATTGGGCCTCGCTCACCGCAGCTCTCGCCAAGGTGAAGGCGACCGGTAAGAAGGGGATCACCTTCTCCGCGATTGGCACCGAGGAGGGCAGTTTCCAGTTCCTGCCGTGGTTCTGGGGGGCCGGGGCCAACCTCACCGACCTCTCCTCCAGCTCGTCCGTAGATGCGCTGAACCTGTGGACGACGTGGCTCAAGGACGGGTACGCGCCAAACTCGGTGTTGCAGGACACGCAGACCACCAGCTGGCAGGAGTTCGCAGCCGGCGGCACCGCCTTCAGCGAGAACGGCACGTGGCAGCTGAGCAACGCGAAGAAGGCCGGATTCCCGTACGGGATCATTCCGATCCCGAGCAAGAGCGGCGGCACCGCGCCCGCGCCGACCGGCGGTGAGTTCGTGACCGTGCCGGTGCAGGGCGATACGGCTCGCTACGCCACGAGCGAAAAGCTGGTGTCGTGCCTGACCAGCGCTGACAATGCCTACACTACGGACACCACGCTCTCGTACGTCGCGGCTACCGACGCGGTGCAGGCCAAGCAGGTCTCGGCGGACCCGGACCTGACCACGTGGGTCACCGCGGTGCACGCGGCCAAGGGTCGCACGAGTGACAACCTCGGGACGAAGTACCCGAAGATCTCGCAGGCGATGTGGACCGCGGTGCAGGCCGCGCTGTCCGGTTCGGCCAGCCCCAGCGGCGCGCTGCAAACCGCGCAGAACTCGGCGAAGTCGGCGAACTAGCTGTCGGCGTAAGGGAACCTTGATGAACGACACGACACAGACGGCGACGCAGTCTGTGCGTGGCCGCGGCGGGGCGCACAGCACCAGCGCCCCGCCCCCGGCGCGCGCACCGGGCCGCAGCGCCCCGCGCCGTCACTCGATCCGTACCAGCCAGTGGGCGGCATGGGCGTTCCTGGCACCGGTGACCGCGTACCTGGCCCTGTTCTACGCCTACCCGCTGTATAAGAACCTTGATCTATCTCTGCGCGACTACACAGTGATGTCGTTCGTGCACGGCGGCGCTCCCTTCGCCGGACTGGGCAACTACACCACCGTCATCCACGACGCGACCTTCAGCCCCGCGCTCATCCACACGCTGGTGTTCACCGGTGCGTCCCTGTTCTTCCAATACGCCCTCGGCCTCGCCCTGGCGATCTTCTTCCACCAGCACTTTCCCCTCTCCGCCACCCTGCGCGCCCTGTTCCTGGTGCCCTGGCTGCTCCCGCTGATCGTTTCGGCCTCCACCTGGTCCTGGATGCTTAATTCCGACTCTGGCGTGGTCAACTACGCCCTGCACCTTGCCGGGATCACTCCGGTCGACTGGCTCACCTCGCCGCACTGGTCCCTGATCTCAGTGATCATCGCGAACATCTGGATTGGGATCCCGTTCAACCTGGTCCTGCTCTACAGCGGCCTGCAATCCATCCCCGCCGGCCTCTACGAAGCCGCTGCGCTGGACGGAGCTGGCCCGTGGCAGCGCTTCCGGCGCATCACCTTCCCGCTGCTGCGGCCCGTTTCCGCGATTACCCTGCTGCTCGGGCTGATCTACACCCTCAAGGTGTTCGACATCATCTGGATCATGACCCGCGGCGGACCGGTGGACTCCTCCACCACCTTCGCGACTTGGTCCTACCGCCTCGGGTTCGGCAACTTGCTGCCCGCCTTCGGACCCGGTGCCGCCGTCGGCAACCTGCTGGTCATCATCGCCCTGATCTTCGGACTGATCTACATTCGCACCCAACGCACCAACCGGGCGGCATGACATGACCGCATCCACACCCCCAGCCACCGCACCCCGCAGCCGCGCGCGCAAACGCCGCGGCGGCAAAACCGCGCTCGGCATCGCGCTCACCGCCGTCATGCTCTTCCCGGTCTACTGGATGCTCAATGCCTCCTTCACCCGCGATCAGGACCTGCGAAAGACCCCGCCCTCCTTCCTGCCCCTGCACGGCACCCTGGAGGGCTACCGCGCCGTCATCCACCAGCAACTGCCCTACCTGGGCACCAGCCTGGTCGTCGGGCTGGCGACCGTCGCGCTGACCCTGCTGCTGGCCGCCCCCGCCGGCTACTCCCTGGCCAAACTGCGCCCGCGTGGCGCCGGCGCCCTGACCTTCGTGCTGTTGGTCGCCCAGATGATCCCCGGGATCATCATGGCGATGGGCTTTTACGCGATCCTGCTCACCTCACACCTGATCAACACCCTGCCGGGGCTCGTGGTCGCCGACTCCACCATCGCCGTTCCCTTCGGCGTGCTGGTATTCACCGCGTTCATGGCCGGCATCCCCGACGAACTGATGCAGGCGGCGAAAACCGACGGCGCCGGACCGCTGCGCACCTTCACAGCCATCGTGCTTCCGCTCTCGCGCAACGCGGTCGTCACCGTGTCCCTGTTCACCTTCCTGTGGGCCTGGTCCGACTTCATATTCGCCAGCACCCTGGACTCCGGCAGCGGCCGACAGCCCATCACCCTCGGCATCTACCACTACATCGGCAACAACAACCAGCAATGGAACGCCATCATGGCCACCGCCGTGGTCGCCTCCATCCCCGCCACCGCCCTGCTGATCATCGCCCAACGCTACGTCGCCGCCGGCATCACCACCGGCGCCGTCAAGGACTAGAACCGCGTCCTGCGCGAGACAGGCTTGCGATAGCGAGTCTGTCTCGCGCAGCTGGACAACCTGTCTTTCCCACCCGGCCAACCGCCGTCCGCCGCCCGCTTTTCCCATATAAGACCCCGCGATGACATCTCCGCTGCGCGGCTGGACTACGGCGGCGAGTTTCGTTTACCGCTTCGCTTGACCACAGGCGCCCTTGCGCGCTGTGAGTCTCGCGATAGCTTCGCCGACGGCGGTTGACGGTAACGCAGGACACGCGTGCACAGGTTTTTCACTGAGCGGCTCATGACCGCAGGAGCTGGAAAGTGCAGCGCGGCAACGAAGGCGACGTCGTGTGGAGCGCACCGACCAGGCACAGGTACGTCACCACTACGGAAACCATG
>NZ_DATNGK010000208.1:0-30070 GCF_035605935.1 Actinocrinis sp.
TCGATCCTTGGCTCGACACGTGGCGCAGGCCGATCGAGGCGGCCGTCGCGGCGACGGCTAAGGCCTGACTCCAGGCCGCTGAAACACGTGGCCAGGTTCCCGTCTCACGACTGCACAGGCCGTGTGTAAGAAGTAGCGTCGGACAAGGCCGCGGCGTCTGGCGCGTGCGATCGCAAGGCGGCGGAGCGTCCTCATATCGGGCATCTGCGGACGCTTCGCCAACGCAGCGAGCGTGCGTGGCAGGCGCCGCGGCCCCGGCGAAACTTCTTACACACGGCCTAGGTGGATCAGACGCCCTCTCAGAGCGCGCGCCGTACCTCATCGAGTTCCGCGGCCGTGTATTCACGGTCCGTGGCGATCGCGGCCAGCAGGTCACGGGCTCGGACCACCCTGGGATCGTCTTCCATGATCAGCATGCGCGCCGGGGCATCATCGATCTCGATGACGGCCTGGTACTCACCCGGCATCAGTTTCCCGTAATTTCGCGCCAGAATCGCCGCTATCCGCACCGCCGCGGTCAGTTCGTCCTGCGGCAGCGCCAGTGCCTGCGCTCCGGTACCCACATCCGCGAGAACGACAGCCCCCTGAAAATAAGTTATCCGCCGCATCGTGTGCTCCCCGTCACGGACCGTCTCCATCTCGTCGCACAGTAGACCACAGCCGCGCGCGAACTGCGCGAACCTTTTCCCTCCGGTTTGTCCGAGCCTCCGCTTATGATCGATACGAAGACGGTCACGAAGGGGAGACGGTGCCATGGCCGGGCTGGTGCAGCTCGACGAGGTGTTGGCGGCGGCAAAGCGGATCGCCGGTATCGCGACCCGCACTCCGCTGCTGCCCTGTCCATGGGCCGACCCGGACCGGCCGCTGTGGATCAAGGCCGAGTCGCTTCAGCCAATCGGCGCGTTCAAGATCCGCGGCGCGGTCAACGCGCTGGCGACGCTGGACGCGCAGGCGCGCGAAGCCGGGGTCATCGCCGTATCCAGCGGCAATCACGCGCAGGCGGTCGCGTATGCGGCGGCGCGGCTCGGCGTGGACGCGTTGATCGTGATTCCGCACGGCTCAGCGGAGAACAAGGTGGCCGCGACGCAGGCGCTCGGCGCGACGGTGGTTCGCGTGCCGGCGGCGGAGCGGGAGGAAGCTGCCCGCATGCTGGCGGCCGAGACAGGTCGAACCCTTATTCACCCGTTCGACGATCCGCTGGTCATCGCGGGCCAGGGCACCATCGGCGTGGAAATCGCCGAGCAGGCGCGGGAATTGGGCATCTGCGTTGACACGATCCTCGCCCCGGTCAGCGGCGGCGGGCTGGTCTCCGGGATCGCGGTCGCGGCCAGGGAACTGATGCCGCAGGCCTCGGTGTTCGGCGTGGAGCCGGAGTTGGCGGCGGATGCACAGGAGTCGCTGCGCCGCGGGGAGCGAATAGCTTGGTCGGTGGACGACACGTGGCGCACCATCGCGGACGCGCTGCGCTCGTCGAGCGTCGGTGAGCTGACCTGGCTACATATCAGGGAGCTGGTTGCCGGCGTGGTCACCGTGTCCGAGCCGGCGATCCTCGACGCGGTCCGCACGTTGGCGAGCAGCGCGCGGCTGGTCGCGGAGCCGGGTGGAGCGGTGGCGGTCGCGGCGTATCTGTCACGGCGCGACGAGCTTGCGGCCGGGCGCAATTACGTCGCGGTCCTCAGCGGCGGGAATATCGCCCGCGACGCGTATAGCAGGATCCTGAGCGGCGGCGAGTACGTCGGCTGAGTCCTCGTCACGCCGTCCTCGTCGAGGGCTCGAACTGGCCTGACGCCTCGCCACTTGGCTGCTCCTGCGCCGCCGGGCTTTGCCCCAAGGCCAGCGGCGAGCGCGCCAGTTCGATATAGCCGATGGCGATCGCGCCAAGGCCCAGCATTTCGGGCACCAGCCACCAGCCGAAACGCATGTCCTCCGCGAACAGCAGGACACCGAAGCAGGAGCTGATCAACGCGTCGCCGATCGTCAACATCGGCTGGGAGGCGACCAGCGTGCCCGCTTGCAGCGCGTTCTGCAGCAGGAACAGCGAGCCGACCCCGGCCGCCGCGGTCGCATAAAGCTGCCACGAGCTGAAGAACGCGCCGGGTCCGTCCGCGAGCGCCGACATGGCCTGCTTCATCAGTGCCGCGGTCAACGCGTAACCGCAGGCCGCGGCGAGGCCGAGGAGCGCTGCGCGCGGCTCACCTCGGGTCCGCATCGCCGCGATGAGCAGCACCGCCTCGAAGCCGCCAGTGGCGACGAGCGCCAGTACCCACAGCTGGTTCGACGCCCGGTCGACGCCTCCGGAGGGAGCCGCCGCAGCCAGCGCGACAGCGAGGCCCGCGGTCACCGCGGCGACCGCCACCCAAGTGCGGCGCGGCAGACTAGTGCGGAAGAGCAGCCCGGCGATCAAGAGCGCGATCGGCAGCTCGATGATGAAGATCGGCTGCACCAGCGCCACCGGACCGGTGCCCAGCGCCGCGGCCTGGAACAGCGCGGCCGCGCCGACCAGCGCAATCCCGGCCAGCCAGACCCGGCGGCGCACCAGATAGGCGAACAGGGAGAGCCGGAAGGCGCCGTCCGGGGGTGCCTCGCTCGCCGCCCGGCGCTGCAGCACCGAGGCCGCGGCATTGCTGAGCGCAGTCAGCACTGCGAACAAGACACAGATCACGAAATTCAGCTTCCCGCTCCGCTGCCCCCGACACCCGACCATCTGCCCTATGACGCGAAGGAACGATTCCCGTCGACGAATTGTTCCCACGGTGGTAGTCAGGATGGCGCCCGAATTGGACGGTGACGTGTTGAGCTGCGGGGATGTAAGTTTACGCGGCGTACTCCGGCGCATGTCTGGCCCACGGACGCGCCGCCTCGATCTGCGCCGCGAGACTGAGCAGCAGCCGCTCACCGCCCGGCCGAGCAATCAATTGGACTCCGATCGGCCAGCCTCCCGCATCGTGCACGCCAGCCGGCACGTTCATCGCCGGCCAGCCCGCGATGTTCCAGGGCCCGAATAGCTGGGCGACCATGACGCTGGTGATCGTGTTGCGCACCGCCGCACGTTCGCCGTATCGGCGGGCGAAGGGCGGCGGGACCGGCACGGCGGGAAGGACGAGCACGTCGACGTCGCCGAAGAACGCTTCCGCGCCGCCACCGTCGCGCCACCGTTTCCGCGCGCCCGCTCCGCCGAAGTGCGCCGCGTTGAGCGCGCGGCCCAGACCGGCCATCTGGCGGGTGGAGCGGTCGAGTTTCGCCGAATCAAGGGTGCGCGCGTCCTGATGTGCGCAGGAGAACCAGGTCCGCAGTACAGCCGGTCCTAGCCACATCGGATAGCGCGCGGTGTGAGGTCTGATCGCGTGACCGAATGTGCCAAGCAGGTCGGCGGTCGCATTGGCGGCCGCCGCGCACCGATGGTCGATCGGCAGCCCCAACTGCGTGGAGCGGACCGAGACGCCGACCCGCACCCGCTTCTCGCTCACCGCGGCCTCTTGCGCCGCAGCTTCATCAACGACAGCTTCGTCCAGTTCAGCCAGCTGCGGATCATCCGCCATCACCGACAGCGCGAGCGCCGCGTCCTGGACCGTCGTGGCCAGCGGGCCGTTCTCGGATAACCCGTGCCAGCTCGGACTTCCGTCCTCGTTCAGCACCGCCGGCACCACGCCAGCCCCGGGCTTGATCCCGACAAGGCCGCAGAAGCACGCCGGGATACGGATCGAGCCAAGGCCGTCGTTGCCGTGCGCGATCGGGACCAGCGCCGCGGCGACGGCTGCCGCGCTGCCGCCGGAGGAGCCGCCGGGCGTCGACTGCCGGTTCCACGGATTGCGGGCGATGCCATACACGCTGTCAGTCATCGGTGTCAGGCACAGCTCGGGCACGTTGGTCAGCCCAACGACGATCGCACCGGCCGCCCGCAGCCGTGCGACAACCGGATGATCCGAGTCGTTCACCGCCTCCGAGCTGGCCGCCGAACCGTTGCGGGTTTGCTCCCCGGCCACGGCGACGTTGTCCTTCACCGCGACAGGAACGCCGGCCAGCGGCAGCTGCCCGAGGTCCGAGCGCGCGGCGAGCGCGTCGGCCTCCGCGAGCGCCTCCTCATGCCGGATCTTGCGGAACGCACCCAACTGCGGGTTCAACCGCTCGATCCGCTCAAGGTGCTGCTGCACCACCCACCGCGGTTGCGCGTCACCGCGACGCACTGCGTCAGCGATCTGTTGTGCGCTGCGGCCGATCCAGCTCTCCGAGTCCATGCCGGTAGGCTCGACCGGCGCCGGCTTCGCGTCAACCTAGCGGTGAAGCGTGCGAAGGCGAAGCGCAGGCGGGAAGATCTACCCATGCCTTCCGTTTTGATCGTCAACGGCCCGAACCTCAACCTGCTGGGCACCCGCGAGCTCGGGATTTACGGCGGGCAGACGCTCGCCGACGTCGAGGCGATGTGCCACAAGGCCGCCGCGGCGCTCGGACTGGACGCGCAATGCCGCCAGTCCAACCACGAGGGCCAGCTGGTCGACTGGCTCCAAGAGGCCGGGGCCGAGCAGCAGGCGGGCCGGCTGATCGGCGTCGTACTGAACGCCGGCGCGTACACGCACACATCGATCGCGCTGCACGACGCGATCAAGGGTGCGCACCTGCGCGTCGTCGAGCTGCACATCTCCAACGTGCACGCACGCGAGAGCTTCCGGCATCACTCGTACGTCTCACCGGTCGCCGCCGGCATCGTGGTCGGCTTCGGCGTTGAGGGCTATCCGCTGGCGATTCAAGGCCTGCATCGCCTCGCGTCGGCCGAGGGCTAACGCCTCCCACTTATCCCCGGCTTTAGCGTCCGCGCGCACCCTCCAGTCGTCTCATCGCACGGGAGGAACACGCAATGGCTGAAACGACGATTACCGAGGCAGCTGTCACGGCCACAGACGCCGAAGCGCAGCCGCCGCTTTTCCCTTTCGAGGGCATCTCCCCCGGCGACGACTACGTCGCGCAGTACGAGGACTATCGGCAGCGATGCCCGGTTCCGCGCGTGCGGCTCGCGAACGGCGGCGAAGCGTACGTCGTGATGCGGCACGCTGACACGCGGCGCGTGCTCGCCGAGCCGGTGTTCGACCGCGAGGGCTGCATGGATCCCTCGGTGCCGCTGCTGCTCGAGGGCTCGCGCATTCCCGGCCTGCTGGTCAACATCGAGGGCAGGGAGCATCTGCGCCAGCGCAAGCTGACCGTGCGCGCCTTCACCCCCGGCAAGGTGGCCCAGTTCCGGCCGCGCATCGGGCAGATCGCCAACGAGTTGGTGGACGCGATGCTTGAGCAGGGCCCGCCGGCGGACTTCGTCACCTCCTTCGGCACCCCGTTCCCGGCCCGGCTGATCTTCGAGATCTTCGGCGTGCCGACCGCCGACATCGGCCGGCTGATGGACTGGCTCACCAAGATCCTCTCCTTCGGCCGGTTCACCCCCGAGGAGCAGGGCCAGGCCTTTCAAGAGGTCACCGGCTACTTCGCCGCCCTGGTCGCGCGCAAGCGGGCCGAGCCCGGCGACGACCTGACCAGCGCTCTGATTCAGGCCCGCGATGGCGACGACAGGTTCACCGACGAAGAACTGGTCTCCAACATCTGGGTCAACGTCAGCGGCGGCACGGTCGCCTCCTCCAACATCCTGCCCAACATGATCGCGACCTTCAGCCAGCACCCGGACCAGTGGGAACTGCTCAAGCGGCGGCCCGAACTGATCCCGAACGCGGTCGAGGAGGTGCTGCGGTACGTCGCGGCCGCCACGACCAGCTTCGAGCGGATCACCACCGAGCCAGTCGAGCTGAGCGGAATCCCGCTGCCGCAGGGTTCGGTGGTCATCCCCCTGCTTTCCTCGGCGAACTTCGACGCCGACGCGTACAGCGAGCCGGAACGCTTCGACGTGACCCGGAAGCTGGAGAGCCCCCACCTCGGCTACGGCCACGGCCCGCACCGCTGCGTCGGCGCACCGCTCGGCACCGCGGAGCTCGAGGTCGCACTCGAGGTGCTGCTAGCCCGGATACCCGACCTGCGCGTGGCGATCCCGCATGAGCAGCTGCCGTGGGACGAGGGTGTGGCCATGCGCCGGCTGGTGTGCCTGCCGGTGACCTGGTGAAGCGCTGTTTTACCGGTACGCGGACTGGCCGGTGAGCGCCTGACCGACCACCAGGGTGTGGATTTCCTCGGTGCCCTCGTAGGTGAGCACTGATTCGAGGTTGTTGGCGTGACGGATCGGTGAATAGTCGAGCGAGACGCCGTTGGCGCCGAGGATGGTGCGGCACTGGCGGGCGATGTCGATCGCCTGGCGCACATTGTTGAGCTTGCCCGCGCTGACCTGCTCCGGCCGGATGCGGCCCGCGTCCTTGAGCCGGCCCAGGTGCAGCGCGAGCAGCATCGCGGTGTTCAGCGACACGGCCATGTCGGCGAACTTGCGCTGGGTGAGCTGGAAGGCGCTGATCGGCCTGCCGAACTGGACCCGGTGGCCGGCGTATTCGAGCGCTGTCTGGAGACAGTCGCGGGCGGCGCCCACCGCGCCGAACAGGATGCCGAAGCGCGCTTCGTTCAGGCAGGACAGCGGTGCGCCGAGGCCGCGGGCTTCGGGCAGCCGAGCCGCGTCGGGAAGGCGCACGGTCTCGAAGACCAGCTCGGAGGTGACCGACGCCCTGAGCGACTGCTTGTTCTCGATGTCGCGGGTGCTGAAACCGGGCGTGCCGCGCGGGACGAGGAAGCCGCGGATGCCGTCCTCGGTCCCGGCCCAGACGGTGGCCACATCGGCGATGCCGCCATTGGTGATCCACATCTTCGCGCCGTTGAGGATCCAATCGCCGCCCGGCCCGCCCTGCTGTACCGCGCGGGTGCGCATGTTGGCCGGATCCGAGCCGAAGTCCGGTTCGGTCAGGCCGAAGCAGCCGATCGCCTCACCGGCGGCCAGGCGCGGGAGCCACTGCTGCCGCTGCTCCTCGGTGCCGTAGCGGTGGATCGAATACATCGACAGGGAGCCTTGCACGGACACGAAACTGCGCAGGCCCGAGTCGGCCGCTTCGAGTTCCAGGCAGGCCAGGCCGTACGCCGTCGCGCTCGTGCCCGCGCAGCCGTAACCCTCCAGGTGCATGCCGAGCAGGCCGAGCTTGCCGAGCTCGGGAACCAGGTCCCGCGGGAAATGCCCGCGCTCGAACCAGCCCCCGATGTGCGGCCGTACGCGGTCGGCCAGCAGTTCGCGCACCGACCGCTGGATCGCCCGCTCCTCCTCCCCCAGCAGGGACGAGATGTCCAGCAGGTCCAGCGGGTCGGCCATCGGACCCGGTGCGGTGTTCGTTTTCGCCGGGGTCTTCTTCGCGGAGTCGGTCACACCGCTATCTCTATCACCCGGCCACCCGAGATCGGCTACCCCTTCACGGCGCCGGTCAGACCGCCGACGATGCGCCGTTCCGCGATGGCCAGGAACGCGAGCGCGGGCACCATGGACAGGCCGGTGAACGCGAGGATCTTCGCTGTGTCCTGGGTGTACTGGGTCTGGAAGTTCGCCACGCCCAGCGGCAGGGTGAAGTTGTTCTGGTCGTTGAACGCCAGCAGCGGCAGCAGGTAAGCGTTCCAGCTGGTCACGAACGCGAGGATGCCGACCGTGATCAGCGCCGGCCGGGAGAGCGGCAGCAGGATGCGCCAGAAGAAGCCGAGCCGGCCCGCGCCGTCGAGCATCGCGGCGTCCTCGATCTCCCCCGGGATGGCCCGCATGAACGGCCGCAGGATCACGATGGTGGCCGGCAGCGAGAAGGCCGATTCCGGGATCGCCACACCCCACCAGTGCTCGAGCATGTGCAGGTCGTGCATCAGCAGGAACAGCGGCAGCGCCGCGACGCCGATCGGGAAGAGCAGGCCGATGGTGAAGAAGCTGTAGAACGCCTCGCGGCCGCGGAAGCTGTAGCGCGAGAGCGCATACGCCGCCATCGAACCGACGCCGACCGCGATCCCGGTGGCCACCACTGCGATCAGCACGCTGTTGAAGATGTTGCGCCAGAACTTCGGGTCGGTCAGCACGGTGCCGTAGTTCGACCAGACCCAGTGCTTCGGCACCAGCGCCGCGGGGTCCGAGTTGAGCTCGGGGTTGGTGCGGAAACCGCCGAGGATCACGAACAGCAGCGGGACCACGGTGAGCCCGATGATGACGATCGCCACCAGGTACGCCACCCAGGAACGCCCGCCGCCGGGGCCGCCGCGCCCGCGACGCCGGGGGGCCGCGGCCATCCCGGCCGCCGTCGTGTTCACAGCCGCTGACATGCCGTCACCCCACCACCCGGGTCAGTGCGCCCTCGGTGTCGCGGCGCAGCACGAAACGCTGGTAGGCCAGCGCGAAAGCGAAGCAGATGATGAACAGGATCACGGCGACCGCGCTGGCGAAGCCGTACTGCTGCTTCTGGATGCCGAAGTTGTAGATGTAGGTCGCCATCGTGTTGGACGCCTCGGCGGGGCCGCCGCCGGTCATGATCCAGACCAGGTCGAACAGCTGGAGCGAGCCGATCACGGACAGGAAGATCCAGATCCGGATGGTGGGGCCTAGCAACGGCAGCACGATGTGCCGGGTGACCTGCCAGGAACTCGCCCCATCCAGCGCCGCGACCTCACGCAGCTCGGACGGGACCCCCTGCAGTCCCGCGAGCAGCAAAATGATGCCGAACCCGATGTACTTCCAGGTGATCACCACGAAGAGGGTGTAGAGCACGAGGCTGGGGCTGGCCAGCCACAGATGCACCTGGCTGCCGAGCCCAAGTGAGATCAGCACCTGGTCGACGAAACCGTTCGGTTGCAGCATCTGGTACCAGACGACCGCGGTGATCGCCTCGGAGAGCACGTAGGGCGCGAAGACCACCAGGCGCAGGAGGGCGCGGCCCTTGAGGTTGCGGTTGAGCAGCATCGCCAGGCCGATGCTCAGCGGCAGCTGGATCACCAGCGAGAGCCCGACGATGATCAGGTTGTGCCCCACCGAGTGCTGGAAGTTGCTCCCGGTGATCGCGCTGGTGTAGTTCGACAGGCCGGCGGAGGTCAGCGGCCCGTAGCCGTCCCAGTTGTAGAAGCTGTAGTAGGCGGCCAGCGCGATCGGCGCCAGCACGAAGCCGGCGAACAGCAGCGTCGCCGGCGTGAGCAGGAGCACCAACTCCAGCCTCTTGCGCCGTCCGCTCGGACGGACCGGCCGCGCCGCCTTCACGGCGCGGCCGGAGCGACCGGGCGTCTTGTCGCCCGCCACGGCGGGGATGGTGTCGGCCATCCCCGCCGTGACCCGTGCTTCGCTCATTACTTGCCGCCCGAACCAGAGCTCGTCACGCTCTGGATGATCGTCTGCGGCGTGCCCTTACCCGCGAAGAAGTCGGCGACCGCGTTGTCGAGCGACTGGCCCACAGCCGTCGGGAAGGCGATGTCGAAGTACATCTGGATGTACGGAGCCTTCGCCGCGTACGACGAGATCGTCTGCAGGTTCGGGTCCGTCAGCTTCGAGGACGAGGCCGGGTTCGCCGGCAGCGCGATGCCCTGCGAGGCGATCTTGTCCTGAACCGCGGGGCTGGCCAGGTACTTGAGGAAGTCCGCGCAGGACGGGCCGGCGCCGGTGGTGCAGGAGAAGCCGTCGCCGCCGCCGAGCGCCACGGCCGGGTCACCCTGGCCGCCGGTCACCGCCGGGAAGGGGAACCAGCCCATCTGCGACTTGAAGTTGCCGTTGGGCAGCAGGCCCTCCATGGTCGGCAGTTCCCAGTCGCCCTGCAGCTCCATCGCGGCCTTACCCGAGGCGACCAGTCCGGCCGAGCTGCCCACGCCCTGCTGGGCCGGGGTGCCCAGGAAGCCGGTCTGGAACGGGTTGGTGGCCAGGAAGGTCTTGACGTCGTTGCCCGCCTTGGTCCAGCACGGGTCGTCCAGCTTCAGGTCCTTCGAGGCCTGCTTCAGCACGTCGGTGGAGCATTCGCGCACCGCGAAGTAGTCCCAGTAGAACGCGTCCGGCCAGCCGTCCTTGCTGCCGATGGCGATCGGCGCGATGTTGTGCGTCTTGAGCTTGGCCACGTCGGCGTTGAGCTCGTCCATCGTGGTCGGCGGGGCGGTGATGCCGGCTTGCGAGAACAGGTCCTTGCGATACCAGAACCCGACTACATGCAGGTCGTAGGGGATGCCGTACTGCTTGCCGTTCGCCTGCCAGCCGGCCGCGGTCGCGCCCAGCTCGCTGATCCAACTGGAGACCGCCGACGTGAGGTCCATGACCTTGCCGGAGGTGATCTGGCTGGTCAGCTGGCCGCCGCCCCACTGCTGGAAGATGTCGGGCGGGTTGCCGCCGGCCAGGGCGGCCGGGACCTTCGTCTTGAACTGCTCGTTCTGGATCGGGTCCACCGTGAACTTCACGTTGGGATGCGCGGCGGTGTAGTCGGCCGCGGCCTGCGCCCAGAGCGACTTGACCGGGTCCGTGGTGCCGTTGTGCCACCAAGTCAGGTTGGCCGACCCGGTGCTTGAACTGCTTTTCGCGCCACCGCTGCTGCTACTGCACGCCGAGGCGGTGAGCGCCAGGGCCGCGGCTGCGGCGACGAAGCTGATCGTGCGGATTCTACGCATGGCTGGTCCATTCCTGACGACGTCGGCCGAACTGGACCGGGCGAAGTGAGCCCAGGATGGCAGAGAGTTTGCGCTCAACTCGTGATCGTGTCAATCGTTGTCGATAACGATTTACAACGCTATTCTGGCCCGGTGCAACCAAGCTCCCGTGTGACTATTCGCGACGTCGCCGCCGCTGCCGGCGTGTCGGTCGCGACCGTGTCCAAGGTCATCAACCAGCGCTACGGCGTGTCGGCTGACACCTTCGCGCGGGTGCAGGCCGTCATCAACGAGCTCGGTTACGAGGCCAGCCTCGTGGCGCAGAGCCTGCGCAATCACCGCACCAACGTCATCGGGATCCTGGTGGCGGACCTGGAGCCGTTCAGCACCGAACTGCTCAAAGGCGCGGGCGACGCGATCCGCGGCACCGGCTTCGAACTGGTCGTCTACTCGGCCGGCGGGCGCACCAGCGACCACGTCGGCTGGGAGCGGCGGTACCTCTCCCGGCTCAGCGGCACCCTGGTGGACGGCGCGGTCCTGGTCACCCCGACCGTGGTCGATGTGCAGTACGGCGCTCCCGTGGTCGCGGTCGACCCGCACACCGGCGCGTCGGACCTGCCGACCATCGATTCGGACAACCTGCGCGGCGCGCGCCTGGCCACCGAACACCTGCTCGAACTCGGGCACCGGCGCATCGCACTGCTCGGCGGCCGCCCGGATCTGCAGTCCGCTCAGCTACGCGAGCAGGGTTACCGCGAGGCGCTACGCGCGGCGGGCGTGCCAGTGGACGAGCGGTTGGTGCAGGTCGGCGCCTACGACCCGGAGGTGTCGGTGAAGCCCGCGCGTGAGCTGCTCAGTTCCCCCGATCGGCCTACCGCCGTGTTCGCGGCGAACGACCTATCGGCCATCGCGACCATCGAGGTGGCCGAGGAACTCGGGCTGCGCGTGCCGCAGGACCTGTCCATCGTCGGCTTCGACAACATCCCGGAGTCGGTGCTGAGCACTCCCCCGCTGACCACGGTCGAGCAGCCGATCCGCACGATGGGACAGCGCGCGATCGAGATCCTGGTCAAGCTCATCCGGGGGGAGAGCCCTGAGCAGACCCACATCACGCTCGCGACCCGGCTGGTCGTGCGCCAGTCGACCCGGGCGCTGTGACCGGCCGCTGGCCGGCGGATCAATCCAAAAGTTAACGCTCTTGCTCGGATAATCGCTCTGCGCGCGTGAAGGACGGACGGACCGTACGTGGCTATCGACGATCAACTGACCGCTGAGGTGTGGCGCGACCCGGCGGCCGATGTCGGCGCGCGGGTCGGCGACCTGATGGCCCGGATGACGATCCGGGAGAAGGTGGCGCAGCTTTACGGCGTCTGGGTGGGGATAGACAGCGCCGGCGGCGATGTGGCTCCGCATCAGCACGAACTGGCCGTGGTCTCGACGGATTGGGAGGAGCTGATCCGTGACGGAATCGGCCAGCTGACCCGGCCGTTCGGCACCAAGCCGATCGAACCGCTGGCTGGAACGAGCGCGCTGGCCCGCAGCCAGCGGCAGATCATGGCGGCGGGGCGCTTCGGCATCCCGGCGCTCGTGCACGAGGAGTGCCTCACCGGCCTTGCGGCGTGGCAGGCAACCGTTTTCCCGTCACCGCTGTGCTGGGGCGCGAGCTTCGATCCGCGTCTGGTGGAGCGGATGGGCGCGCAGATCGGCCGCACGATGCGCGGGCTCGGCGTGCACCAGGGGCTCGCCCCGGTCCTCGACGTGAGCCGCGATCCGCGGTGGGGCCGGACCGAGGAGACCATCGGCGAGGATCCGTACCTGGTCGGCGTGATCGGCAGCGCGTACGTGCGCGGCGTCGAGTCGGCCGGGATCATCAGTACTCTGAAGCACTTCGTGGGTTACTCGGCCTCACGCGGCGGGCGCAACCACGCCCCGGTGTCGATCGGCCGGCGCGAGATAGCCGACGTGCTGCTGCCGCCGTTCGAGATGGCGCTGCGCTCGGGCACTCGATCGGTGATGAATGCGTACACAGACATGGACGGCCTGCCCGCCGCGACCGACCCGGAACTCTTCACCGACCTTTTGCGCGGTACCTATGGCTTCACCGGGACCGTCGTCTCCGACTACTTCGCGGTCACGTTCCTGAAGATGGAGCACAACGTCGCCGAGTCGGAAGGAGACGCGGCAGGCCAGGCGCTGCGGGCCGGCATCGACGTCGAACTGCCGACGGTCAAGTGCTTCGGACAGCCGCTGCTCGACGCGATCGACGCGGGCGAGGTCGATATCGCGCTGATCGACCGGGCACTGGAGCGGGTGTTGCGGCAGAAGTGCGAACTCGGGCTGCTCGACGCGGATTGGTCACCCGAGCCCGCTGATCCCGAGTCGGTAAGGCTCGATGATGACGAGTCGAGGGCCCTGGCGCGGGAACTGGCTGAGCGCTCGATCGTCTTGCTGCGCAACGACGGCGCGCTGCCGCTGGCGGCCGGGAAGCGGATCGCGGTAGTCGGTCCGCGCGCCGACGAGGCGGGCGCGCTCATGGGCTGCTACTCGTTCCCGATGCATGTCGGGGTGCACCACCCGGATGTGCCGATGGGTATCGAGGTCGCGACGCTACTCGGGGCGCTGCGCGAGGACACGGCCGGGTATCAGGTCTCGTATGCGCAGGGTGTTCCGGTGCTCGGCGGGAGCGATGAAGGCATCGCGGAGGCGGTGCGCGCGGCGCGGGCCGCGGAGGTGTGCGTCGCAGTGCTCGGCGAT
Source organism: Actinocrinis sp. (assembly GCF_035605935.1). Taxonomy (GTDB): domain Bacteria; phylum Actinomycetota; class Actinomycetes; order Streptomycetales; family Catenulisporaceae; genus Actinocrinis. Next base: position 13,294 of record NZ_DATNGK010000208.1, read on the forward strand.
AAGGCTGGCCTGTTCGGCGGCGGCACCTCTGGCGAGGGCTGCGACGCGACCGACCTGCGGTTGCCCGGCCGGCAGGAGGAATTGCTCGACGCGCTGCTGGAGACCGGCACGCCGGTCGTGCTGGTGCTGCTGGTGGGGCGGCCGTATGAGCTGTCCCGGCAGGTGGACCGGCTCGCGGCGGTGGTGTGCGGCTTCTTCCCGGGCGAGGAGGGCGCGCACGCTCTCGCGGACGTGCTGTCCGGCCGAGTCAATCCGTCCGGACGGCTGCCGGTCACCTTCCCGGCGGCCGGAGTGAATCAGCCCTCGACTTATTTGGTCCCCCCGCTGGGCCAGGCGAGTGGAGTAAGCAATATCGACCAGACGGTGCTGTTCCCGTTCGGCCACGGCCTCTCCTACGCCCCGGCGACCTGGATCGGCGTCGAGGCCGCGGCGCAGACCTGGGCGACGGATGGCACCTACCAGGTGACAGTCGCGCTGCGTAACGGCACACCGGTCCCGACGTCAGAGGTCGTACAGGTCTATTTGCACGACCCGGTAGCGGAGGTGGCGCGGCCGGTGCAGAAGCTGATCGCCGCGCCACGCATCGATTTGCCGCCCGGCGGCGAGCGTACGGTGACCATCGAGTTGCACGCCGACCTGACGGCGTACACCGGCCGAGCGGGTCAGCGGCAGGTGGATCCGGGCGAGGTCGAATTGCGGATCGGCGCGTCGAGCGCTGATATCCGCAGCACCGCGCGGCTTAAAATGATCGGAGCGCGGCGCGAGGTCGGCTTCGAGCGGGTGATGGAGCCGAAGGTGGCTGTGATCGACGGCAGCTACAGCGCCGACGGCGTCGCGGTACCGCGCAACGGGAGCGTCCCGGCGCCGCGAGCCTGATGGGACGCGGCCGGACGGACAGCCACCGGGTACAGTCCTGCTCATGGCTTTGAGCAGAGTCGATGCGCATCACCATCTGTGGGATCTGGCCCGGCGCGAGCAGCCGTGGCTCGACGGTCCCGAACTGGCGCCGATCCGTCGGACCTTTGCGCCGGAGGAGTTCGCGGCGGTCGCGGCCGCTGCCGGGATCGATCGCAGCATCCTGGTTCAGGTGCTCGACGACGCCGAGGAGACGCGCGAGTTCCTGGCCGTGGCCGAGGGTTCGGACGTGGTGGCCGGAGTCGTCGGCTGGACGGATCTGACCGCGCCGGGCGTGTCGGCGGCGTTGGCCGCGTTGCGCGAAGGCCCGGGCGGCGATCGACTGGTCGGCATCCGGCATCTGGTGCAGGGTGAAGCTGATCCGCGATGGCTGTGCCGGGACGATGTGCGCCGCGGCCTGACCGCGGTCGCCGAAGCAGGTCTCTGCTATGACATTCTGACGTTCCCGCACCAGCTGCCGGCCGCGATCGAGACAGCGCGCGCGTTGCCGCAGCTGACCTTCGTGCTCGATCACCTGTCTAAACCGCCGATCGCCGCGGGCGCATTGGAGCCGTGGGCCACCGCGTTGCGCGAGCTGGCCGCCGAACCGAACGTGTTCTGCAAACTGTCGGGTATGGTCACCGAGGCGAATCAGGGTTCGTGGACTGTATCAGACCTGCGACCATACGCGCAGACGGCGCTCGACGCGTTCGGCCCGGACCGCCTGATGTTCGGCTCGGATTGGCCGGTCTGCCTGCTCGCGGCCTCGTATGACCGGGTAGCCGAGGCGGCGCGGGAGCTGACCGATCAGCTGTCCGCGGACGAGCTGGCGCAGGTTTTCGGCGGCGCCGCCGCGCGGGCGTATCGGCTGAAACTCTGAATCCTCCCCCACTTCGAATCAGACTTCTACGAAGCCGAGTTTCTCTCGAATAACCGTTTCGAGCGCACTTAGCCGCACGTCACGGGCCATGGCGTGCGTCTCGCGCGCCCCCGTTTCCGCCTGGTTGTGACGCCCCGATTTCCTTATCGTCAACTCTGGACCAGAGCCCTGAGTCAGGGTTCGAAATCGGGTCGGAGCGGCGGTGTACGCCGCCGAGCAGGGGGTGTCATGTGATTCAGGCATGGAGTAAGTCACGACTCGGCGGGCGGCTAGCCGCGTTGCTCGCCGCCGCACTCGCGCTGATCGGGGTGGTGGCGCTGCCCGCCGCCCCAGCCTTCGCGGCCGCCAACGTGCAGGTCTTCGTCGGGTACGCCGACAACCTGCGGGCGAACCCGGCCAACTTCCCGACGCCGTGGGCCGGTTCGCCGTCGGTCGTCTTCAACGGCTGCACGCCGAACTGCACCTTCGACGCCGGGGCGGTGCGCATTGTCAACAACGCGCCGCTCGCGGTGACCGTGAACTCGGTAGTCGTGAAGTTGGGCACCTGCACGTTCGACATGTGGCAGCACAATCAGGTGCTTCAGGCCGGCGAGCAGCTGATCGTGACGCAGACCACGACGGACCTCGCCGCGGACTGCGCCGGGACCAGCGGTGGCTTCGACACCTCCGATATCGGGCCGAACGGCGGCGGGACGAACTGCACTCCGGACGGCCTGATCCCCGAAGTGGACACCACGATCGACGGCGTAGCCAATGCGTACCCTGACTCAGGCCAGGTGCTCAACACCGGCGGCGTTGACCGCGCGGTGTGCGCCGGCGGTCCGAATGAGTCGGAACAGTGGTCGTCGATCGGCACCCAGTCCTGTCCCGGCGCCGAACTCTCGCTCGCTCCGGCGACACAGACCGACGCGATCGGCTCGTCGGCGACCGTCACCGCGCACCTGGCCAACAGCTGCGGCACCGCGCTACAGGGCGCGAAGATCGACTTCGCGGTCCAGAGCGGTCCGAACGCGGGCAAGAGCGGCAGCGCGACGACCGACCAGAACGGAGACGCGCCGTTCAGCTACACCGGCTCGACTCTGGGCACTGATACCGATGTCGCGTCCACCACGAACCCGGCCGGAACGATCACGTCGAACACGGTCAACGTGCTCTGGCAGCAGCGGCAGTCCTCGCTGTCCATCACCGGCGGTGCGACCAGCGCCGACTACCACGACCCGGCCACCGTCGCCGCGACGCTGACCGACAACGCCGGGCCGATCGCCGGGCAGAGCGTGACGTTCTCGCTGAACGGTGCGGAGACCTGCTCGGCGACGACCAACAGCAGCGGCGTCGCGTCCTGCTCGATCACGCCGCAGGAGGCCGCGGGCGGCTACACCCTGGCCGCCACCTTCGCGGGCGACGCGACCGACCTGGGAACGTCGGCCTCGGCCAATTTCACCGTCACGCACGAGGAGACGACGACCACGTACACCGGTCCGGCCAAGGCCGCGAACGGTGCGCCGCTCACCCTCTCCGGAGTGCTGAAGGAGGACGGCACGGCGCCGATCGCCAACCGCACGCTGACGTTCACGATCGGCTCCGGCGGCTCGGCGCAGTCCTGCTCCGGTACGACGGATTCGTCCGGATCGGCTTCGTGCACCATCGCCTCGGTGAATCAGCCGGCAGCGACGACCTCCGTGCCGGTCACGGCGGCCTTCGCCGGGGACTCCTACTACCAGCCCTCCTCGGCCAACGCGACGCTCAAGTTCCAGTACCTGACCGGTCGCGCCTTCGGCCTGTCCTCCAGCGGCCTGGTCGGCATCTCGCCGGTGCCGGACACCGGCCAGATCGCGACGGCGGCGGCAGGCACCTTCGGCCCGCCGTGTGTCGTGGCGATCAGCGGCCTGATCTCGGCGCACACGCTGTGCGCGAAGGTTGTCACCGCGCTGAACCCGGGCACGTCGACCGGCTCGGCCTCGGTGCAGGACGCGACGATCGGCGTCCTCGGCGTGCCGGTGATCAAGGTCGGCCTGGTCCAGTCCTCCTCGACGACGACCTGCGCCGGCTCCTCCGGCGACACGACGGTCACCTCGCTGAGCGTCGGCGGGATCCCGGTGAACGTGAACCTGCATCCGGGCGCGAACACCACGGTGAGCGTGCTCGGCGTGACGATCGTCCTCAACGAGCAGAGCGCGGTGCCGGGCGCCGATCAGGGCCTGACCGTGAACGCGGTCCACATCAAGGCCCTCGGGCTGCTTGACGTGGTCATCGCTTCGTCGACCAGCGACATCCACAACTGCAACTAGGGATGGGAGCCCGGCCGGGTGCATGGCGCCCGGCCGGGCGTCGCAAAAGGCCGCCGACCCTGACACACCCGCTAAGTCTTCTCCTCGCCCTGGGTGTAGGGCAGATCCATATGCAGGCGGACACGGGTGCCGTGGCTCGGGCCGGAGCGGATCTCGACCAGATCGCACAGCTGGTGCACGAACCACAGTCCGCAGCCGCCGATCTGGTTCGCCGCGGGCCGTACCCGGCCGACCATCGGGTTGCTGATCACCCCGGCGTCCCGGAACTCGCACACCAGCGCGCCATCCTCGACCCAGATGCGCAGCGTGCCTCCGCCGCCGCCGTGCCGGATGCTGTTCGAGGCGACCTCGGTGACCGCGAGCAACAGGTCGCGCGTCCGATCCGTCGACAGGCTATGGGTCGTCGCCCACTCGGTGACAAGTTCCCGCAGCGCGGTCAGGTCTTCGATCGTGTAGGTCTTCTCGTCGAACGGAGCATGCGGTCCTGCGAGCGGCGCGAACGCGTACGGTGCGGCCGCGTACTGCTCCGCGGTGGTGCCGGCAACCCCGTCCCATACGTACGGGTGGGAGCGGCTGAGGGCTTGGATGGTCTCTTCCGACTGGCCAGTCGTGTCATACGGGCAGAGCAGCGACCACGCGGGGGCCTGCTCGAACGCCACGTTGAGCAGCCACTCGTGGTACCGCAGCTCGGATAAACGCGCGGTGCTGCGTCCGCTCCAGACGGACTCGCCGATGCCGTGTACCGCACCCGCATTGCTGCGCCGCTCGATCCATTCCTGCCAGGCCGGAATCAGGCGGCCTGGATTGTTGCCGAGGGCCGTCAGGTCCATAAAGGCGACCGAGTCGCCGTTGTGCAAATAGCCGCGCAGCAGGTCACAGCGGTCTTCGGGCGCGCAGACCACCACGCTGGCGCCGGCGGCGCGTGCCTCGCCGACGTAGGCCATCAGCCCGTCGAGGTAGGTGCTCGTGCCGGAATACGGATAGAGCATGTGGCGCAGGCCGGAGGCTGCGGATTGGTCGCAGGGGACGGGTGCGTCACTCACGGCGAGGTCTCCTGCGCCATTTTCACCACGTCCTGGCCGCCCGGCCGAGCACCGAGTCGGAAATCGACCATAGCGCACCGGGCGCCACTCTCAAGGCGCGGCGCGGCAGCTTGGCACGGATGTACCATCGTCAGCCGCCGAACGCCGCCGAGCTGCGAGGCTCCCAAAAGCGGCGGCCTGTTCCGACGAGCGGAGCGCCGATCAGCCGCGACCGACGATGGAACTCGCTCCCGAGGACACGAATCCGACGACGTGATCGCTCGGTTTGGCGGGCTCGGGCCACACGACGGCCTGCGCGACGATCGTCTGCTCGCCGTTCACGGTGAGCGCCGGGCCGCCGTGCAGGACATAGCCCAGGTCGAGGGCTTCACTGACGCGCCGGCAGAACGCTTCATCGTCCGGGCCGGTCAGCACGCGATAGCGGGGAAGGTCATTCGGAGGCTTCGCCATGATTCGAGCATGGCACGCGGCCAATCGGCGCGGTGTGGCACAGCGCCTTTTGGTGCGTTCGCTGTTAGCGAAAGCGAACGCACCAAAGGCGCTGCTGCTCCAAGGCGGCCTACTACGGTCAGCCCACGGATCGGCGGGCCGCGGCCGTGGACGAGCGGACCACGAGCCGTACCGGAAGCAATCGGCCGCGCGGCGCGGTGTCCGCCGAACCGCTTGCATTCACGGCGCCGTTCCCCGCCGCTCCGGCGTTGCCACAGGCCTTGCCGAGCAGCAGCTCGACCGCCGACCGGCCAGCCCGCTCCAGTGGCAGTGACACCGTGGTCAGGCGCGGCGCGCTCATCGAGGCCATCGGGATGTCATCGAAGCCGGTCACGCTCATCTCCAGCGGCACATCGATCCGGCGGTCGCGCAGCCGGGCGATCACGCCGAGCGCCACCAGATCGTTGTACGCGATCACGGTCGTGGCGCCTGATTCCAGCGCCAGGTCCGCCACGCGCGCGCCGGAGGCGAACTGCGGCGCGAAGGAGCCCAGGTCGATGATCCGCATGTCCGTGCCGTGGCAGGCCTTGGCCAGCCCCCTGCGGCGTTCGGCGTCGGCGAAGGACTCCCGCGGCCCGCCCGCGTATGCGCACCGGCGGTGGCCGAGCGCCGCGAGGTGGGCGACGATCTGCCGGATTCCGTCGCCGCTGTCCAGCAGCACCGCGGGGAAACCGGGCAACACCCGGTTGAACAGCACGGTGTTCGACTGGAGCCCGTTCGCCTGACTCCCGTTCAATTGCAGCGCGCCGGATTGCAGACCGGTAGACCGAAGGGTGCGTGGCCCAGGGAACTCGCGCAGCCGGGCCACCGGCAGCCGCGAGGAGAGCAGGATCAGCCCGTCCACCTGGCGGCTGATCGAGCTGAGCAGCTCGGCCTCGGCCACCGGGTCCTCCGAGGTGTCCGCGAGCAGCACGTGGTGCCCGCGTTCGCGCGCAGCCGCCTGTATCCCCTTCAGCACGCCGAGAAAGAACGGATTGGCCACGTCGGGTACCACCGCACCGATGAACCCGGTACGCCCGGTGATCAGGCTGCGGGCGGCCCGGTTCGGCTCATAGCCGAGTTGCCGGGCCACCGCGATGACCCGCGCCCTGGTGCGTTCGGCAACCAGGTCGGGGGCGCTCAGGGCGCGCGAGACAGTGGCTATGGACACGTCTGCGTGTCGTGCCACATCCCGGATCGTGACCGCCATCGCGCGCCTACCTCCTCGTTCGCAGGGCATGAGGAAACCCTGATCGTCCGTAGGATCGGCCGTGCGCCGTCAGCCGGTCTTCACGCGCAGGGCCGCGCCGGTCGTGGTCTGACCGGTCGCGCTCGACCCGGACGAAGAGAAGAACCCGACGTCGTAGGTGCTGCCGCTGCCGCGCTGTACGACGACATTATTGACCTTGACCGCCGATCCGTCAGTGGTCTGGAAGGCCGGACGCCCGTCGTTCTTGTCGAAACCGAGCCGACCGTTCTGGAACGTGATGTTCCCGACGTGCCGCAGCCACCAGCCGTAGGAGGGCCGAGTGCCATAGTCGCGCGGCGGGTAGGTGGTCGGCTTCTCCGGCGGGTTGATGCTCGAGTCGGCGGCGAGGTCGCCGCCGGGGACGGTCAGGTTGACGTTGGTGAGCGTCACGTCGGTGACCGGGTGGCCGGGCAGTCCGGTGATGGTGCTGGTGAACGAACCGTTGTCGCTCAAGCCGGTGCCGGTCACGTTGTTCAGGGTGATCCCGCTGATGGTGCCGACGCCGGGGTGTCCGGGGCAGCGGCCACGCGAGCCGATCTTGAAGAAGATCGGAGTCGCGGCGTGGGTCATGGTGATGTCGCTGTAGCTGACGTTGGAGATGTGCGCGCCGTCCATCGACACGATGCCGATGCCGGCTTTGCCCGCGCCCTTGATGGTGATGTGCGAGAAGTGCGCGTCGCTGAAGTCGCCGCAGGTCTCCGAGCCGAACTGGAGCGCGTTGTTGCCGGTCGAGGACACGGTCGTGTTGCTGACGTTGATATTCGTGCTCGGGAAGGTGCGGCCGAGAGCGAAGTCGCTCTTGAACACCAGCGCGTCGTCACTGGAGGCGATGTTGCTGTTGGTGACCGTGAAGTTGGCGGTGTTGATGACGTTGAAACCGTCGCGGTTCGAGGCGGTGGAGATGGTCAGGTGGTCGACCGTGACGTGGTTGCCGCCGTTGAGCAGGATGCCGAAATGGCCGCCGTTCTTGATGGTGATCCCGGAGATGGTCAGTCCGTCGACGACCGCGAGCGAGACGGCCTTGTCGGCTTGTCCTGAGCTGATGCTGCCGGTTTTCAGGTTGCCGGCGCCGTCGATGGTGCCGGATCCGGTGAACGCGACGTTGGTCAGGTTCTCGCCCCAGATGAGGGCGTCGTGGAAGTGGCTGTGGCCGAAGTCCTGATACTGCGAGAACGAGTTCGACTCGGCGGCGTCGAAGCCGCTGGAGGCCGCGGTGATGGTGGCGCCGGAATCCAGTTGGATGTCGACGTTGCTGCGCAGGTGGATGGAGACCGACTTGTACTTTCCGGCCGGGAACTCGACGGTCCCGCCGCCGCTGGCGGCGCTGGCCGCGGCGATCGCCTTGTTGATGGCCGCGGTGTCGACGGTCGAGCCGTTGCCGGTGGCGCCATAGGACTTGACGTTGAAGACCTGCGCGGCGGCTGGATGGCCGACTGCTAGCGCGGTCGTGGCCGAAGCGGCCAGCAGCCCGCCGGTGGCCGAGAGCGCGATGAGTGTACGTTTCACGGTTTTTGTCGATTCCCCTCAGTGGGCAAACACGCAGTGAAAAGGTTTGCTGTCATCGCGGCTTGGTGTATCCCCACGGCCGAATGACGTCAAAGAGTGTTGATTCATCAAACCGAGCCGCAAACTTCGTTCAGCGCGCTGAGCTGCGGAGTAAAGGTCTCTGACCAGTCAGCGGTTGTAACGGCCTGAAACATCCGATGAATCATTGACCCCCTTCGGGCAGCGGTGTAGACCTCTGATCCGAGTGCCGAAATCCGCCCGTACCGCCACAGCAGGGCGTTTCGACTCCGCTTCGCAGCTCACCGCATGCCCCTGGAGCAGGCCGGCGCCGCCGCTCCCGGTCGGTCCACTCTTCTTTCCCAAGCCCTCCCGGAGGACTTCATGAGCAGTACCCCCGACCGCCGCGACGAGGTCGCCCGGCCGGCCGTCAGTCGACGCGGCCTGCTGGCCGCCGGAGCGGCCGCACTCGGCGCGGCGGCCGCGCTCCCGCTGCTTGAGGCCGCCGGGGCGCAGGCGGCGCCGGCTCCCCGGCGGCTGCTGGCCGGCTCGGTCACAAGGGTGCGCACCTCGGCGATCCCGACGCTGCCCTGGCCCGCCGCCAACACCATCGTGGCGAACACGAAGCTGCCCGCGTTCCCGGCCGCGACCTTCCCGGTCGCCAAGTACGGCGCGGTCGCCGACGGCAAGACCGACAACACCGACGCGTTCGCGAAGGCCATCGCCGCGTGCAACGCCGCCGGAGGCGGCCACGTCACGGTTCCGGCAGGCACCTACGTGACCGGCGCGATCCGCTTGCTCAGCAACGTGGACCTGAACCTGGCCAGCGGCGCGACGCTCAAGTTCAGCGGCGACGCGAGCAAGTACCCGCTCGTGCTTACGCGCTACGAGGGCATCGAGTGCATGAACCGCTCGCCGATGATCTACGCACACGGTGCCTCGAACATCGCGCTGACCGGATCGGGTGTGCTCGACGCCTCCGGCACCTCATCCTGGAATCAGGGTTCTGACCGCGCGTACCTGGAGACCTTGGTCGCGAAGGGAGTTCCGGCCGCACAGCGCGTCGTGCCGGGCTCAGGCCACCAGATGCGCTCGACTTTCGTCGAGCCGCACTCCTGCGACACGGTGCTGATTCAGGGCGTCACGCTGCACAACTCGCGTTTCTGGCAGCTGCACCCGACGCTGTGCACGAACGTGACTGTCGACTCGGTCACCACCTCGGCGACCAACTCGAACACCGACGGCTGCGACCCCGAGTGCTGCGACCACGTGGTCATCCAGAACTGCACCCTCGGCGCCGGCGACGACAACATCGCGATCAAGTCCGGCCGGGACGCCGACGGGCGCAGGATCAACATCCCGTCGCAGAACATTGTCATCGTCGGCTGCCACATGAGCGGGCCGTGGGGCGCGGTGACCTGCGGCAGCGAGCTGACCGGCGGCATCCGCAACGTGTACGCGTACAAGATCGTGGCCAACCCGACCCGGTACGCGCTGTTCATCAAGTCGAACACACAGCGCGGCGGGTTCGCGGACAATATCAACCTCGACAGCATCACCGCGTCGAATCAGAAGGGCGCCTTCGCCTTCCTCACCATGGCGTACAACGGGCAGTCCGGCTCGTTCAAGCCGGACTTCGGCGACATCTCAGTCACCAACTCCACGTGCAACAAGGCGCCGTACGCCTTCGACTTCACCGGCCTGAGCAACGACTCCGTGCACGGCGTGACCGCGTCGCACTGCACCTTCACCAACATCTCGCACGGCACAGACGTGATGAGCCATGTCACCGGCGTCTCTTTCAGCAACGTCACCATCAACGGCAAGACGGTGACCAAGTGAACCGGCCGATTAGAGCACTGACAGCCCTCGCCCTGGCCGCCGGCGCGCTCACCGGCACGGTTGTCACACAGTCTCCTGCCTTCGCACTGGCCAACGGCCTCGCGCTGACCCCGCCGATGGGCTTCAACGACTGGAACGCGGTCGGCTGCGGCACCAGCGAGACCTTCATCAAGCAGACCGCTGACTTCTTCCACAGCCACAAGCTGTCCAGCGGCAGCACGTTGCAACAGCTCGGCTATCAGTACGTCAACATCGACGATTGCTGGGCGCTGCCGAGCCGCGACTCGCACGGCAACCTCGTACCCGACCCGAAGAAGTTCCCTGACGGTATCTCCGGCACCGCCGCGTACGTGCACTCCCTCGGCCTCAAACTCGGGCTCTACAACGATTCCGGGATCAAGACGTGCAGCTCGCACGGATTCCCCGGCTCGTTCCAGCACGAGGCGCAAGACGCGCTCCAATTCGCCAAGTGGGGCGTGGACTATCTCAAGGACGACAACTGCAACCAGGCGTCCGGGCAGGCCACCCGCGCGGCCACGATCCAGCGGTACACGGCGATGCGTGACGGCCTGGCCGCGGCGCGAAAGCAGACCGGGCAGGCGATCGTGTTCAGCATCTGCCAGAAGGGCGACAACGGGATCAACACCGAGGACTGGTCGCCCCAGGTGGGCAACCTGTGGCGCACCACCAGCGACGTGCACACGAACTGGACCCGGCTGGACTCGATCATCGACAAGAACATCCCGCTGGCGCAGTTCGCCGGCCCCGGCGCGTGGAATGACCCTGACATGCTCGAGGTCGGTAACTCCGGGCTGACCGCGACCGAGCAGCGTACCCAGTTCAGCATGTGGTCCGAGATGGCCGCACCGCTGCTGATCGGCACCAAGCTCGCCTCCGCGACGACACAGACCCTTGACATACTCGGCAACTCCGAAGTCATCGCGGTCGACCAGGACTCCCTCGGTAAGCAGGGCGTCCAGGTCAGTGACAACAGCGGCCTGCGGGTGCTGGCCAAGAAGCTGGCGAACGGGGACGTCGCGGTGGCGTTCTTCAACGAGACCGGTTCGAGCGCGTCGATCTCCACCACGGCGAGCGCGGTCGGTCTCGGCGGCGCGGCAGGCTACGCGCTGCGCGACCTGTGGGCGCATAAGACCACGAACACGACCGGAGCGACCTGGTCAGAGAGCGTCCCCTCGCACGGCACAGTCCTGCTCCGCATACATCCGACCACCGCGAAGTAAGGGGCCGATCATGTTCAGCAGAAAGGGCACCTGGCTGGCCGCCGCCGCGGTCGCCGCCGCCACCGCGCTCACCGGGCTGGCCGCGCACGGCGCCGCGGCCGCCGCCCCGGTCAGCTTCTACGTCTCCCCCACCGGCAGCGATGGCAACTCCGGTACCAGCGCGTCGAGCCCGTTCGGCACGCTCGCCCACGCGCAGTCGGCCGTGCGCTCGGCGCTCGCGGCCGGATCCGGCCCGGTGACCGTCAATCTCGCCGGCGGCGACTACCGGCTCAGCAGCTCACTCACCTTCACGTCAGCGGACTCCGGCAGCTCCGGCGCGGACGTCACATGGCAGGCCGAGTCCGGGGCGTCCCCGGTCATCAGCGGCGGCGTTCAAGTCACCGGCTGGCAGCAGACGGACTCGACGAAGAACATCTGGTCCGCGCCAGTCGCCTCCGCTCTCAGCACCCGGCAGCTGTATATCAACGGCACGCGCGTTCCGAGAGCGAGCGGCAGCCTGCCGGTGTCGGTAAAGCAGACCTCGACCGGTTACACCACCTCATCCGGCGATCCGATGGCGAAGTGGCGCAACCCGTCAGCGATCGAATTCGTGTACCGCGGCGGCCTGGGGGCCTGGACCGAACCGCGCTGCCCGGTCTCCTCGATCAGCTCGACGACCATCACGATGGCCGAGCCCTGCTGGAACAACTCGACTCAGCGGGTCATGCGGACCGACGGCTCCGGCCGCACCTACGAGCTGGTCGGCCGCAAGTCGATCACCGAGTCGCCGACCGCGGTGGAGAACGCCTACGAGCTGCTCACCGCAGGGCACTGGTACCTCGACCCCTCGGCGCACCGGATCTACTACATTCCGCGCAGCGGCGAGACGATCGGCAGCGAGGACGTAGAGGCGGCCGCGCTCCCGACGCTGATCTCCGCGGCCGGGACGGCGAGCGCGCCGGTGCACAACCTGGTCTTCCGCGGGATTCAGTTCTCGTACGCGACCGACACCCAGACCAGTTCGCCCGAGGGCTTTTCGGAGATTCAGGCCACGTACACGATCACCGGCACGCACGGTTACGCGACGCAGGGCCTGTGCAAGTTCGTCTCCGGCGGCACCTGCCCGTATGGCAACTGGACCAAGATGCCAGGCAATGTCTCACTGGCCTACGACCATGACGTCACCTTCGACCACGACTACTTCGTGCACCTCGGTGCGGCCGGGCTCGATCTCGGCGACGGATCGCAGAACGATACGGTCGAAGGGTCCGTATTCACCGACATCTCAGGCAACGGACTGGACCTGGCCGGAGTGGACATCACCGAGCCGGCCAACGCGGCCCAGCACACCAGCGGCAACACCATCGCGGACAACCACTTCTACAACACTTCGGTGGAGTACCACGGCGGCGTCGCGATCGACATCGGATACGCCGAGACGACCACGGTCGCGCACAACCAGATCGACCACCTGCCGTACACCGGGATCTCGGTGGGCTGGGGCGGCTGGCCGGACAAGGTGAAGCTGCCAGCCGAGCCGAACTACTCGAACCACAACCTGTTCTCCGACAACCTGATCTACAACCACATGTCAGTGCTCGCCGACGGCGGCGCGATCTACACCAACGGCATCACCGGCAGCTCGCTGACAAACGGCGAGCACATCACCGGCACACTGGTGCACGACCAGATCGCCACCGCCGGACATGGCCTCTACACCGACAACGGCTCCAGCTACATCACGATCACCGGCAACGGCGAATACAACATCGCGGCGACCGTCTGGGGCAGCAAGCACACCAACTACACGCTGAACAACGGCACGTACGACCCGCTGGACATCGAGGGCAACTACTGGACCAACGGCCCGGCGGCGTATAACTCCAAGTCCGTGCTGATCAAGAACAACACGAACATCACCAGCGCGAGCCAGATCCCGGCAAGCATCACGAACAACGCAGGGCTCGAATCAAGTTTCAAGTCGATCTTGAACTGGCAGCCGGCCCGCTGACCGGTATCTCGCGGCGCACAAGCACACCAGTGCAGTAAGTCTCCGGGGCGCCCCCGCCCACCTTTCGAGGGCGGAGGGCGCCCCGGCGCGTGTCCGCGTGCGCCGCGTCACCCGCATCCGTGCAGCGCCGGGTGCGGTCGGCGCAGGCCCGGCTCGACTCACCGCACAGAACATCCACCACCTCACTCAAAACACCGACAGGAGTACCTCCATGCGTTTTTCCCTGCGCACCGTGGCCGCCGCCGCGCTCGCGCTCGCCGCAGCCGTCGCCGCGCCGGCTATCGCGGCGACCGCCCACGCCGCCACCCCGGCGAAGCCGCCCGCGGCGGCCAACCCCTACGGCGACCCGAACCTGGTCTCCATGTTCGACGGCGCGACTCTCACCGGCTGGACGCAGGCCGCGGCCGGGGAATGGTCCGTGGTGAACGGCGCCATCCACGGCAACGGCACGGCGCGCGGCTGGATCTACTACAACGTCAAGCAGGCCGGCACGTTCCGCTGGATCTTCGACGTACGGCAGGTCAGCGGCAACCACGCGCCGACCGTGCTGATCTGGGGCACCACGACGCCGCTGCGCGACGCGCTCAGCGCGATCCAGTTCCAGCCGCCCAACGGCGGCCACTGGGATTACCGTCCCGGGCACAACAACGGCGGCAAGGGCGAATTCACCCAACTGACCCACACCAAGATCCCGGTGAGCAAGTGGGCACAGTGCGAGCTGATCGCCAACCAGCAGACCGGTATCGCGCGGATGGCCTGCTGCCCGCTCGCTCCCGGCGCGGCGACGTGCAAGGCGACCGAGGTGCTCGACTTCAAGGACCCGACGGCCGGACGGATCGGCCCGCTCGCGATCCAGGTGCACAACAAGGGCATCCACGACGAGTACAAGGGCCTGTACCTCGAGGCCCCCGTCGTGCAAAGCCCCGGCTCATTCATCACCACCAAGTAGCAGAACCCTAAAACAACACCGTGCTACAAGGCCGGGGCCCGGGTTCCGCAGCCGACCCTCAACGGCGGCGGAACCCGGGTCCCGGTTGCGATCGGCGGCGCACCCGCCGATCATGGAGCGCCGGCTGATCCCTTCCCGACTCAGCCGGCCCGGTTGCCTTGCATCCATTCATTCATGATCAGGAAGGCGCCGAGACCGTGGAAGTCATCGGTGGCCCGCGGGCGGCTGAGGTAGTAGGACAGGTCGCCGACGTTCGTGCCGATGCAGATGTTCTTCACGTGCGTCTGTCCGGACGAATCCGTCGCGACCTCGGCCAGCACGCCCTGGTATCCCTTCGTCGCAATGGACTGATCCGCGGCGGGCACGTAGCCGAGCGCCACCGACTTGGCCACGATGAAGGTGTACATCGCGGAGCACGAGGTCTCGGTCCAGTTCGAGGACAGGCTGCCCTTGTCCACGATCTGGAACCAGCGACCGGTCGCCGGGTCCTGATATCTGCCGATCGCCGAGACGAGTTGCTGCACGGTGTTCAGGATGCTCGCCCGGTGCGGGTCCGTTTTCGGCAGCGCGTCGAGCGTCGCTAGCGAGGCCATGCCGTACCAGCCGATCGAGCGGCACCAGAACTGCGAGGAGTGGTGTGTGGTCGGGTCGGCCCAGCTGATGGGATTGAGCGAGTAGGCGTGGTAGAGCAGGCCGGTCGGGCTCTCCAGGTGGCTGCCGTAGACCGTGATCTGCTTGGCGGCCTCGCCATCGGCATATGTGGCGTCGTTGTACGCGGCGCCGTAGCGCAGCAGGAAGGGCACGACCATGTACGTCCCGTCCAGCCACAGCTGATTGGTTTTAGACGTCGCGTGCCAGAATCCGCCGTCAGGCGTGCGCGGATAGGTGTCGAGCCGCTTGCGGATCTGCGCGGCCGCGGTGGCGTACTTGGCCTGGCCGGTCTGCTGGTTCAACAGGATGAGCAGGTTGCCGGCTTGCATGCTGTCGAGATTGTTGAAGCTGTTGGACAGATGCCCGGACGAGCTGACGAAGTGGTCGACCCAGCCCTTGACGTAGTTCAGGTACTTCGCGTCGTGCGTGCGCTGATATACGAGGTCTGTGCCGTAGAGGAAGAGGCCGACCTGGTATCCCCAGCCGCCGAGCTTGGCCGGGTCGGGGGTGCGCTTCATCGTCGAGTCGATCACGGCGCGGGACAGGTCGGCCGGCGCGGCGGCTGCCGGTCCAGGTCGGACCGTGGCGGCGGAGCTAGTCCCGGCGGCCAGGCCCGCGGCCAGCACACCGCTCAGGGTGGCCGCGATGGCGGCGGTGCAGCGGAACCGAACTCGCGATGGCCGGAGATTCATAGGATGCCTCCGAGGCGGCGGCTAAGCGGGGGAGGTGAATCGCGTACCGAATAGCGTGGGTACTCGCCTCAGAGGTCTACACCACTACGCAAAGCCGGTCAATGAATGATCCGATGTTTCAGTGCGTTTTCAATCGCACCGCCCCGCGCCCGGAGCCGTTAAATCGCTTGCCCGCCGCGACGACGCCTTGCTCTAATCGCTGTGACCTAGTGCCAAAGACCAGGAGAAACGCGAATGCGCGCTGCGTCCATGTCCACCCGGAAGATCTCCCCCTTCTACGTCAAGGACATGACGCTTCGTGAGCACGTTGAACCTCGGGATTCTGGCGCATGTCGACGCCGGTAAGACCAGCCTGACCGAGCGGCTTCTGCACGCCGCCGGAGTCATCGACCAGCCGGGCAGCGTCGATGACGGCAACACGCGCACCGACACGCTCGAACTGGAGCGGCGGCGCGGAATCACCATCAAGTCCGCCGTCGTGTCTTTCGACCTCGGCGGCGTGGCGGTCAACCTGATCGACACCCCCGGCCACCCCGATTTCATCGCCGAGGTGGAGCGGGTCCTCGGGGTGCTCGACGGTGCGGTACTCGTGGTTTCAGCCGTCGAGGGTGTGCAGGCGCAGACCAGGGTCCTGATGCGGGCGCTGCGGCGGTTGGACATTCCGACGCTGATCTTCGTCAACAAGATCGACCGTAGCGGCGCAGATCGCGAGCGAGTACTGCGCGGCCTTCGGGAGAAGCTGACCGACGCGATCGTGCCTATGGGCACGGTGGTCAGGGCGGGCACGGCCGACGCAGCGTTCACGCCCTTTTCCGCCCACGACGCCGAGTTCGCGACAGCAGCGATCGACGTGCTCGCAGAGCACGATGACGCCTTCCTCGCCGATTATCTAGCTGACGAGAACACCGCATCGCCCAAGCGACTCCACCTCGGGCTCGCGGAGCTGACCGGGAAGGCCGCCGCGCATCCGGTCTTCTTCGGATCCGCGATCACCGGCGCGGGCATCAGCGAGCTGACCGCCGGAATCAGTGATCTTCTCCCCAGCGCGTCCACACAAGACGCCCCCGAGCCATCGGGCGCCGTCTTC
>NZ_DATNGK010000209.1:0-2041 GCF_035605935.1 Actinocrinis sp.
TATCCGCATCCGACGAAAGCGTGGAAGCGAATCCCTGGGGCGATCATTCACCATAATCACGGACAAGAAGTGATCAACCTTGAGATCGTCGTGAAGCCGACCGCCAAGCTTGGTACGGCTACAGCAATAGACATGTATTACGAAGCCGACGGCACGCACTATGTGCGGCGATTCACGGATGGTCTCAAGGTGCCGGTAGGCGGGAAATGTTGATTCGGTGGCCAGCGTCCGAGGCGACAGTCGGCCGGGTCGTGCTGGTCCATCCCCGGCATCTCCGCCTGCTAGCCGCCTGGGTGGCAGAGGCAACGGCCCGGTGGCCGGATTCGACCGAGGATACCCACATCTGAGCAGCGTGTGGAGCCGTGAGGGCCCGCTAGCTGCTCAGGCCCCCACGGCTCCGGGTTTCAGCTCTGGAGCGGCGTGCAGACCGCTCCGGTGTCGGCCCCAGACACCAGCGCCGCGTACTTCGCCAGCGCACCGGTGGTGTAGTTCGGGGCCGGCCGCTTCCAGCCAGCCTTCCGCCGGTCCAGTTCAGCCTCAGAAACGAGCAGGTCAAGGCGCCGCTCAGGAATGTCGACCAGGATCTTGTCGCCGTCTTCGACCAGCGCGATCGGGCCGCCGTCGAACGCCTCAGGCGCGGTGTGCGCGATGCACGCGCCGAACGTGGCCCCGGAGAACCGTCCGTCGGTGACCAGCACGACGTCCTTGCCGAGCCCGGCCCCCTTGATCGCGGCGGTGACGGCCAGCATCTCGCGCATGCCGGGGCCGCCCTTCGGGCCTTCGTACCGGATCACGACCACGTCGCCCTTGGAGACCTGGCCGCCGGTGATCGCCGCGAAGCAGTCCTCCTCGCGCTCGAACACCCGGGCCGTGCCCTCGAATCGCAGCTTCTCGAGCCCCGGCACCTTCACGACGGCGCCGCGCGGCGCGAGCGAGCCGCGCAGCACGCCCAGGCCGCCCTCGGGCAGGATCGGGTCGCTGATCGGGTGCACCACGGTGCCGTCCGGCGCGACCGCGTCGGCCACGTTCTCGGCCAGCGTGCGACCGTTGACACTAACAGCGGAGCCGTCGATCAGCCCGGCAGAAAGCAGTTCCTTCAGCACCACAGGCAGCCCACCGACCTGGTCGAGCTCGCTCATCACGAACCGCCCGGCCGGCCGCATCGAGGCGATCAGCGGCGTACGTCGACTGACCGCGTCGAAGTCGTCCATGGTCAGCTCGACCTGGGCCTCGTGCGCGATCGCCAGCAGGTGCAAGATCGCGTTGGTGGAACCCGCCGTGGCCATTACGACTGCAGCCGCGTTCAAGAACGCGGTCCGCGTCATGATGTCGCGCGGCCGCAAACCGGCCGCCAGCGCCTGCACGGTCACCTCGCCGGTCGCCCTTGCCAGCGCCGTCCGCTCCGCCGAAACCGCCGGCGGCGACGCGGCTCCCGGCAGCGCCATCCCGAGCGCCTCCGAGCAGGCCGACATCGTGTTGGCCGTGTACATCCCAGCACACGATCCAGCGCCCGGACAGGCGGCCCGCTCGACCGCGAGCAGGTCGGCGTCGGACATCTCGCCGGTGGCCTGCGCCCCCACGGCCTCGAACACATCCTGGATGGTCAGCGTCCGCCCCAGCGCATGCCCCGGCAGGATGGTCCCGCCGTACAGGAACGCGGCCGGAACGTTCAGCCGGGCGCACGCCATCAGCATGCCGGGCAGCGACTTGTCGCAGCCGGCGATGGCGACGAGCGCGTCGAACCGTTCGGCGTGCACCATCAACTCGACCGAGTCGGCGATGACCTCCCGGCTGACCAGGGACGCCTTCATGCCTTCGTGGCCCATCGCGATGCCATCGGAGACCGCGATCGTGCCGAACTCAATCGGCACCGCCCCCGCCTGCCTGACGCCTTCCTTAGCGGCCGAGGCGAGCCCGTTGAGATGCAGGTTGCACGGCGTGACCTCGTTCCACGAGGAGGCCACGGCCACTTGCGGCAGCTTGAGATCCTCCTCGCTGAGGCCGACGGCGCGGAGCATCGCCCGTTGCGGTGCCCTGGCGG
>NZ_DATNGK010000210.1:0-17343 GCF_035605935.1 Actinocrinis sp.
CTGCACACGGACAGACTTGCTCGCCGGGCTGCTGAAGGTCTTGAATTCCGACGCCGCCCCGGCGCCGGTTACGAAGCTGGTGCCGTGCGCCGCGGGCGCGTGCCGCGATGAGGCTGGCGTGGTGGCCGCGGACGCGTTGACAGGCAGAAATGCCGCGCCGGCCGCTATGGCTGCGACGGGCACGGCGAAACGACGAAGGTACATCCCCCCGGCTTTCTCTGAAAGTACTGATAGACGTACTGCAGGGCGAGAATACGCGATCGCGCTTAAACGAATAAGTTAGTTGCCGTAACGAGTCCGCTACAGACGAATCCCTGACGCAGATCCCTTACTCTGACGCAGATCCCTTACTCGGGCGGCTACCGCACGTTCGAGACCAGCGCGCCGGAGACCGGGCCGCGGGCCCGGCGCACCGCGCGGCACAGGCCGCTGGCGCGCAACTGCTCCTCGACCTCGGCGGCGCTGAGCGGGCCGTCCACCAGGAATACCGTGGTCGGGCCGGACCCCGAGACCAGCGCACCCGCGGCGCCCGCGGCGCGGCCGGCGTCGAGCAGGTCGCCGATCTCCGGCAGCAGCTCGATCGCGGCCGGTTGCAGGTCGTTATAGAGCGCCGCGCCGATCCGGTAGGCGTCGCCGGATCTGAGCGTGGCCATCAGGTCTGGGTGCACGTTGGGCTCCGGGGTCTCGAGACGATCCCGGCGGCGTTGCAGATCGCAGGTCTCGAACACCTTCGGTGTGGACAGGCCGCCGTCGTAGACCGCGATGACCCACTCCAGTCCGGCCGCCGCAAGCACCGGGGAGATGTGCTCGCCGCGTCCGGTGCCGATGGCCGTGCCGCCGTGCAGCGCGAAGGGCACATCGCTGCCCAGGCCCGCGGCCAGATCATGCAGCTCGTCGCGACGTAGACCGGTACCCCAGAGCCGGTCGCAGGCCACGAGGGTGGCCGCGGCATCCGCTGAGCCGCCCGCCATGCCGCCGGCGACCGGAATGTCCTTACGGATCGTCAGCCGTACATCCGGCTCCACCTGCGCGTGCTCAGCGAGGCGCAGCGCCGCCTGCCAGGCGAGGTTGCGTTCGTCGTCAGGCACTCCGCTCACATCCGAGTCGCGGCGCAGCGGCTCGACGGTCAGCGACAGGCCGCGCGAGGCCCGCGCCACGATCTCGTCGTAGAGCGAGACCGCGTGAAACACGGTGACCAGCTCGTGGTAGCCGTCGGCGCGCAGTGGACCGACCGACAGCGACAGGTTGATCTTCGCGGGGACCCGGACGGTGACCGCTTCGGGACGAAACGGCCCGTCATCCCAGTCTTCCAGCGCGGTCACTCCAGTCAGCTCCCATCCAGCCCCGGCTCGCGCCCGGGGTCCGCCGCCTCGGCGTTCGCGGCCTCGGCAATCGCAGCGTACTGGTCCACGGTGAGCGCTTCGCCGCGCGCCGCCGGATCGACTCCGGCGCGGCGCAGGATCTCCTCCGCCCGCGCGGCCGAGCCCGCCCAGCCGGCCAGCGCGGCGCGCAGGGTCTTGCGGCGCTGCGCGAAGGCCGCGTCGATCACCGCGAACACCTCCTTGCGACTCGCCCGCGTCGTCGGCGGTTGCCTGCGCTCCAGCGCCACCAGACCGGATTCGACGTGCGGCGCCGGCCAGAACACGTTCTTGCCGATGGAACCGGCCCGGCGCACCGAGGCGTACCAGCGGGCCTTGACACTCGGCACCCCGTATACCCGGCTGCCCGGCTCGGACGCCAGGCGATCGGCGACCTCGGCCTGCACCATGACGAGCACCCGTTCGAGTGACGGGAACTGTTCCAGCATGTGCAGCAGCACCGGGACGGCCACGTTGTACGGCAGGTTCGCGACCAGAGCGGTCGGCGGCGGTCCGGGCAGCTCAGTCACGCGCAGAGCGTTGGCGCGCACGAGCTCGAAGCGCGGGAGGGAAGAGGGGTAGCGATCGGCGATGGTCTGCGGAAGCGCCGCGGCGAGAACCGGATCGATCTCCACGGCGACCACGCGCCGGGCCGCGCCGAGCAGCCCGAGAGTCAGCGAGCCGAGTCCGGGGCCGACCTCTACCGCTACGTCGTCAGGCTGCACATCCGCGGCGCGCACGATACGCCGGATGGTGTTCGGGTCGATGACGAAGTTCTGGCCGAGCTGCTTGGTCGGCCGCACGCCGAGCCGCTCGGCCAGCGCCCGTACATCGGCGGGGCCGAGCAACCCGGGCTCGCTGGGAGCCGGGCGCTCGTCCCCGCCGTCGTTGTTCAGCTGAACAGGAAGTGGCCGCACACCGGCCATTGTCCAGCACCGGACCGCTGGTAGAGCAATTCGGCCCGGGTGGTCTGCTCCGAGGCCGACGCGTTCGACGGCAGTCCGGAGCCGCCCAGCGAATCCCAGGTCGAGATCGAGAACTGGTAGAGCCCGTAGTAGTTGCCGCTCGGGTCCACCGAGTGCGGGTTGCCCCCGGACTCGCAGTTGGCCAGCGCCGCCCAGTTCAGGCCGGAGGCGCTACTCGGCAGCGCCTTAGTGCCGACCTTCTCCACCTCGGCGACCGGCTGCTTGGTCACCACCCGGGAGATCTCCTTCGGGGACTGCTTGACCCCGTTGATGATCTGCAGCGCGTAGGTGACCTTCGCGACGCCGTTCTGGCCGGCCGTCACGACCGTGGTCGTGCCGACGTAGCTGCTCGGGTCGTTCTGCTTGCTGGTGGTGTACGGGATCGCGACTTCCTTGACCTCGGTAGTGCCGGTGACCCGCAGGATCGAGATGGTCTCGCCCTCGGTCGGCAGTGAGGCCATGGGCACCGAGGCGGTGTCCTGGTTGGCCAGCGTTATCCCGGCTTGGCCCATCGCGTCCTGCACGGTGGCCGCGGTCGTGTCCAGCTGGTCGGTCTTGCCGTCCACTAGGAAGGTCACGTGCCGCATCGTGTACACCGCGAAGGTGCGGCCCGAGCGGCTGATCGGCGTGCCTGGGTTGACCGACACGAAGCGGGCGCCCTGGACTCGGATGCCCAGCTCCTGCATCGCCCCGCCGACGGTCGGCGCGTGCACCCATACGTGCTCGGGCGCGCCGTTGACCGAAACGGTTATCGGACGACCGTACTTGACCGTGATCGTCGAGTTGTCCGACAGCGCGGCGGCGGGTCCCGGGCTGACCAGGTCGTGGCTGCCGGTGGTGATGTTGTCCGAGCTGAGCGCGGCGCCGACCGTGCTGGCGAAGGAGTGGATCTGCCGCGTCGAGCCGTCAACCGAGATCGTGACGGTTTTCTCGAAGGCCACGTACGCGGTCACGCCGCCGAGCAGCGCCGCGAGTACCAGGCCCTGTACCGCGCGCCCGGCCCAGCCGATCTTCCGCCGTCCCGACTGCGGTTGCCGTTGCGCGCCGCCACGGGTGCGCAGGCCTTCCGGCTGTCGCTGACCCGGAACGTCGATGTCGGTCGCGGGCGTGAACGCCGCCATCCCGGCTTCTGCGTCACGGTCCGACTCCGGGCCGTCGAGTTCCGGCCGACGCGGCTTGGTGAGCAGGCGGGTGTGTCCGCGCTCTGGTTCCGGTTCGCCGTAGCCGTCAGTGCCCTCATATCCGGCGGCATAGCCCGGGTACCCGGTGTGTGCCGGGTAGTCATCGCCCACGTATGCCGGGGCGGGAAAGTCGGGCGCGGCATAGTCGGCCGAATAGTCGGCGCCGCCGTAGTTGTAGGGCTCGCCCTCGTAGGCGGTGGCAGGGTACGCATCCGACTCATGCGCGCCGGAACCGTACGACTCGGCGCGGTACTGCGCCTCGTAGTCCGCGGCATACGGGTCCGCATACTCGGCGGCGCCGTCCGCGTACGGCGCGTAAGGCTCGCCGTGCGTGGTCGGCTGGTCGTCGGCCGCGCCGGTGTTGAACGGGGGCGAATACCGCGCGGGACCGGTGAAAGAGGACGGCCAGGCGGAGGCGCCTTGGATCGGGCCGCCGCTACCCGTGCCCCGGGTCGAGCGTGATCCGCTCACTACTCTCCAGACCTCGCAGGTTCCGGTCACGGACTCCGCGACGCCCTGGAAAGCGGCGGGGGAGTGAACCGATCCGGCTACCGAGCAAGGGACTCTATTCCACTGCCGTTCATGGTCGCCATAGCCCGTTTCGGCCCCTCGGTAAAATCTGATGTCCAGTTAGTCCTATTTATGCGCCATGATTTGCGGCGATTTAGCCAGGAATGCAGCGCCTGGATTGTGGTCTTCGTCACCGAAGTCCCCGATTGGCGTAGTGCGAAGAGGCCAGGGCAAATGGTTACCGAAGTGTGGCAGTGTCCTGCGAAAAATGGCCCGGATGCGGACACGCACAGTCCGCATGGATCAGCGCAGTGTCACAAACTCGATGAAGCGAGGCCTGACGCCCCGTCGGCGAACTCCGTCAGCGAAGCCCGAACACGCGTCGCGTATTGGCGTCGATCGCCGCGCACAATTCCGCCACGTCCATCCCGCGCGTCTCAGCCATCGATCGCACTGTGTGCGGGATCAGGTACGGAGCGTTCGGACGCCCGCGGTACGGCACCGGCGTGAGGAACGGGGCATCCGTCTCGACCAGAATCAGATCGAGCGGCGCGGCGCGCAACGCTTCCCGCAGCGTCTCGTTCGCCTTGAAGGTGACCGGACCGGCGAACGACATGACGTAGCCGCGCTCGGCGCACACCTTCGCCATCGCCGCGTCGCCGGAGTAACAGTGGAAGACGACCCGTTCCGGCGCGCCCTCCTCCTCCAGGATCCGCAGCACGTCCTCGTGCGCGTCGCGGTCATGGATCACCAGCGCCTTGCCGTGCCGCTTGGCGATCTCGATGTGCCGCCGGAACGACTCCTGCTGCGCCGCCACCCCCTCGGGCCCGGTCCGGAAGTAGTCGAGACCGGTTTCGCCGACCCCAACCACTTGCGCAAGCGCCGCCAGCTCGTCAATGCGCGCCAGCGCCGCCTCCAGAGCGGCTGAGCCGCCAGGCGCCCGATGCTGCCGGCTCCAGCCGTCGACGTCGCCGAGGACCAACCGTGGTCCCTCGTTCGGGTGTAGCGCCACGGTCGGGTGGATTTCCGGGTGCTGTTCGGCCGTCTGTACCGCCCATTCGGAGGAGGGCACATCACAGCCCACCTGAATCAGCGTCGTGACGTTGACCGAGGCGGACAGCCGCAGCGACTCCTCGACACTGCGGTCCTGCATGTCGAGATGCGTGTGGCTGTCGGCCACCGGCAGCGGCAACGCCTCGGGCGCGGGCGGAGCAACGTCCTGCCCCCGCGCCCTATCGCGAATGCGGCCCTGCTTCTCGCTGTTGCCGTTGTTCGCACTCACGCCGCTGACGGCTCCTCCAGCCGCGGGAAGAGCACTGCGCCCTTGGTGACCGTGGAACCGGCCGGCAGCAGGCCCCAGCGGCCCGCGTCCGGCACCCGCTGCTCGGCCAGCGCGCCCAGCGTGGCCTGCGCGCCGAGCGAGTCCCAGAGCGCGGCCGACGACTTCGGCATCACCGGATTCAGCAGCACGGCCACCGCTCGCAGCGACTCGGCCGCCGTGTAGAGGATCGTGGCCAGCCGCGCCTGCGCCGCCGGGTCCTCGCCCTTGGCCACCTTCCACGGCTCCTGCTCGGTCAAATAGCCGTTGACCAGCTTGATGAAGTCGAACACCGCCGCGATGCCGCCCTGGAAGTCCAGCGCGCCCACCTTCTCGTCCGCGCTCGCCACCGTCGCCGCCAGCGCGTCCACGATCGCCTGCTCGGCCGGGCCGTGGTCGGTCGCCTCCGGCAGCACCCCGCCGAAGTACTTGCCGACCATCGCGGCCACCCGCGAGGCCAGGTTCCCGTAGTCGTTGGCCAGTTCAGAGGTGTACCGCGCGGACATGTCCTCCCAGGAGAACGAGCCGTCCTGGCCGAACGGGATGGCGCGCATGAAGTAGTACCGGAACGCGTCCGAGCCGAAGTGGTCGGTGATCTGGTGTGGCGCGATGCCGGTCAGTTTCGACTTCGACATCTTCTCGCCGCCGACCAGCAGCCAGCCGTGCCCGAACACCTGCTTCGGCAGCGGCAGCCCGGCGGCCAGCAGCATGGCCGGCCAGATGACCGCGTGGAAGCGCAGGATGTCCTTGCCGACCAGGTGCACATCGGCTGGCCAGGTGCGCTCGAACTTCTCCTTGTCCGCGGCTGACGGGGAGTCAAGCCCGACCGCGGTCGCGTAGTTGAGCAGCGCGTCGATCCAGACGTAAAGCACGTGCTTCGGGTCCCAGGGGATCGGGATGCCCCAGTCGAACGAGGAACGCGAGATCGACAGGTCCTGCAGGCCCTGCTTGACGAACGAGACCACCTCGTTGCGGGCCGAGGCGGGCTGGATGAAGTCCGGGTGCGCCTCGTAGTGCTCCAGCAACCGCTCGGTGTACGCGGACATCCGGAAGAAGTAGTTCTCCTCCGCGATGTACTCGACCGGCGTGCCGTGGATGGCGCAGACCTTCTGGCCCGCGTACTGGCCCTCGCCGTCGATCAGCTCGCCCGGCAGCTTGAACTCCTCGCAGCCGACGCAGTACGGGCCCTCGTACGAGCCCTTGTACACCTCGCCGGCGTCGTAAAGCCGCTGCCAGAACTCCTGGACCCGCTCGGTGTGCCGCTTCTCGGTGGTGCGGATGAAGTCGTCGTTCGCCGCGTCGATCGTGACCAGCGCGGGCTTCCAGGCCGACTCGACCAGCCGGTCGGTCCACTCCTGCGGCGTGGTGCCGTTGGCCTCGGCCGTGCGCATGACCTTCTGGCCGTGTTCGTCGGTCCCGGTGAGGAACCACACGGACTCGCCGCGCTGGCGGTGCCAACGCGTGAGGACGTCACCGGCCGTGGTCGTGTAGGCGTGCCCGATGTGCGGCGCGTCGTTCACGTAGTAGATCGGCGTGGTGACGTAGAAGGTCTTGTCCCCGGAGCCCGGGGCGTCGCTGCCAGAAGCCATGCACAAATCCTAACGGGGCCATTCGCCCCTTCCGGCACGGTTTTCCACAGGCAGGCGCTCATCCGGTCGAAGACTGCGCCTGCGACTCCTCCTTCGCGGCAACCACCGCATCGAACACCGCCCGCTTCGGCACGCCGGTCTCCGCCGCCACTGCCGCGATCGCCGCCTTACGGTGCTCGCCCCGCGCCTCCCGCGCGGCCACCAGAGCCGCCAACTCGCTGGGCGTCGTGTCCTCGGCGCGCTTCGGAGCGGCGCCCGCGACCACGACCGTGATCTCCCCGCGCACTCCCTCGGCCGCCCACGCCGCCAGTTCGCCGAGCGGCCCGCGCCGTACCTCTTCGTATGTCTTCGTCAGCTCGCGGCATACCGCGGCCGGCCGGTCCGCGCCGAACGCGTCAGCCATCGCCGTGAGAGTTTCACCGAGCCGGTGCGGAGCCTCGAAGTAGACCATCGTGCGCGGCTCGGCGGCATTGGCGGCCAACGTGCGGGCCCGTTCCCCGCCCTTACGCGGCAGAAATCCCTCGAAGCAGAACCGGTCCACCGGAAGTCCGGAAAGCGCCAAAGCCGTGAGCACCGCCGAGGGGCCGGGCACCGCGGTCACCCGCACACCGGCCGCGACCGCCGCCGTGACCAGGCGAAAGCCGGGGTCTGATACCGACGGCATGCCGGCGTCCGTGACCAGCAGCACCCGAGCGCCCGCAAGCAGCCGCGCGACCAAGTCCGGCGTGCGGGCGCTCTCGTTCGCCTCAAAGTACGACACGACACGCCCGGCCGGCTCGACCCCGAGTTCCTGGGTCAGCCGCCGCAGCCGCCTGGTGTCCTCAGCTGCGATGACGTCCGCGGCGGCGAGTTCCGCGGCCAGCCGGGCCGGGGCGTCGGCGGGATCGCCGATCGGGGTGCCGGCCAGCACGAGCATGCCGGGGCTGTCCTGCGCGGACGAGTCCGAGTACAAAAACGGACGATCAGGTTTCACGAATCCATCGTCCCCTGGTGCGCGGTGCGGGGGCCAATCCGTACGATGGCCCGCGTGACCAGCGACCTGCAGAGCGACAACGCAGCCGAACTGCCCGACTGGCCGGAGCCCGGGAGCCCGGCCGAGGAGCTCGGCGGCGCGCCCCGGCGCGGCGAGGACGCGCCAGGCACCGCGACCACGGACGGCGAGGCGCAGTTCGAGGGCGAAGCGGAGGCCTGGCCGGAGGCAGCGCCCTTCGAAACGCCCTGGCGACGCCGAATGCGCCGCGGCTGGGAACGCGGGCGGGTGTGGTACCGCACAAGCGGCACGCCGCAGCCCGATCCGCGCGCCCCGCTGCGTGACCGGCTGGTGCCGCCGTTCTATCCGGAGTTCTTCCGCGGCGCCGGCTGGATCCTGCCGCTGGCGATCACCGTGATCGGCGGCGTGCTGCGG
This sequence comes from Actinocrinis sp., assembly GCF_035605935.1. Classification (GTDB taxonomy): domain Bacteria; phylum Actinomycetota; class Actinomycetes; order Streptomycetales; family Catenulisporaceae; genus Actinocrinis. The sequence continues at coordinate 8,327 of NZ_DATNGK010000210.1, forward strand.
TTCTGGAACCTGGTGTGGCCCAACTCAGTGATCTTCGACGAGACGTACTACGCCAAGGACGCCTGGTCGATGTGGATCTACGGCTGGGAGCACGGCTGGGACCCGGCCAGCAACGGCTCGGTGGCCAACGGCAAGCTGGTCGGTCCCGGAACCTTCGGCCACAGCGGCGTGGCGGACTTCAGCTGCTCGTCCGGCTGCCAGGAATTCGTCGCGCACCCGCCGTTCGGCAAGTGGGTGATCGGCGCCGGTGAGCAGGTCTGGGGCCTGAACCCGGTCGGCTGGCGGCTGATGGAGGCGGTGCTCGGCACGCTGGCGATCTTCATCATCGCCCGGGTCGCGCGCCGGATGTTCCGCTCGACCCTGATGGGCTGCATCGCCGGGCTGCTGTTCTCCTTTGACGGCCTCGCGTTCGTGATGGCCCGCACCGCGCTGCTCGACGGCATCCAGATGTTCTTCATCCTCGGCGGCTTCGCGGCGCTGCTGGTCGATCGGGACAAGACCCGGGCGAAATTCGCCGACTGGCGCGAGGAACACGCGGTCACCGCGCTGCTTGCGATGAAGGAACGCGGTCCCAAGCTCGGTTTCCGGCCCTGGCGCTGGATCGCCGGCCTCTCGCTCGGCCTGGCCACCGCGACCAAGTGGAACGGGATCTTCTTCGTCGCCGTGTTCGCGATACTGACGGTGCTGTGGGACCGCGGGGCGCGCCGCGCGATCGGCGTCCGCAAGCCCTCGATGTCCACGCTGATCCGCGACGTCCCCTGGGCTTTCCTCGCGCTGCCGGTCACGGCCGCGTTCGTGTTCGTGGCCTCATACGCCGGCTGGTTCTTCAACACGGGCAACGGCGGCGGCTACAACCGGTTCTGGGCGAGCTCGCACCCCTCGAACTTCTGGCCGACCTGGACGAACCCCTTCCGCTCGCTGTGGAACTACGTCGACCAGCAGTACGGCTTCAACTCCAACCTACAGACCCCGCACCCGTACCAGTCGAACCCGTGGTCCTGGTTCGTCATGGGCCGCCCGGTCGCCTTCTACTACGAGGCGCCGAAGACCGGTCAGCAGGGCTGCACCCCGTCGATGGGCACCTGCTCCGCCGAGGTGCTGGCGCTCGGCAACCCGCTGCTGTGGTGGTTCGCGACCGGGGCGATCCTGTTCCTGTTCTGGCGCTGGATCGGCCGGCGGGACTGGCGCGCGGCGGCCATCCTGGCCGGGATCGCGGCCGGGGTCGGGCCGTGGTTGTGGTACGCGCAGCGCACCATCTTCTCCTTCTACGCGGTCGCCTTCCTGCCTTTCATGGTGCTCGGGGCGACGATGGCCATCGGCGCGATCCTCGGCCGCGCGGACGCCTCGCCGACCAGACGGGTCTGGGGCGCGGCGGTGTCGGGAACGCTTGTGATCGGCGTCGTGGCGCTGTTCGCGTACTTCTATCCGATCTACACCGGGCAGACGATTCCCTACACGGACTGGTCCAACCACATGTGGCTGCCGTCCTGGATCTGAGCTATCCGTCTCTCTGCCGTTATTGCACGACCAAGGTGACGTGCCAGGTGGTGCCGTTAGGGAGCTGGCTGCTCAGCGTCGTGCTCCCGTGATGTGCGCCCACGAAGACGCCCGCGGTGACGTTGACCGGCGGCGTGAGGACACCGTTGTTGCCGTATCCGATCACCGACGTGTCGGCCACGCGGATCTGGCCCCAACGCGATCCGGCCGGGGTGCCGGCGGGCGCGGTGAGGAACACGTCGAGCAGCTGACCGGCAGCCAGACAGAACGCTCCAGTGTCGGCTTCGGTGAGGCTGCCCGCCGCATGCGGGAGGGTCGCCGGTTCGGGGGCGCGGCAGGTCGGCAAGCTTTTCGGTGCCGCGGGCGCCGCGTGTGCTGAGCTTGAGGTGCAGCCCGCGGTGAGTGCGACTACGAGCATTGCGGAAGCCACGGCGGCCGTAGCGGTCAGGATGCGCGCGCGGATGGAAGGCTCCTGAGTTCCAGCCGGGTGCCGCCCGCCTTTGAGCGGACGGCACCACAGCGTTGCCGGATGGTCAATCGGTGGTCTGTCAGTGCTGGTTGGTCGCGCTGGTGTAGTAGCTGACGCAGTTGCCCGCGCCGCTCTTGTAGTTGTTGCTGAACTCAGACTGGACCGCGAAGTAGGCGCCGTTCATGCCGATGATCGTCGAGGCGCCCTGGCCGCTGGAGATCCAGGCGCACTTGTCGCCGGTCTCTTCGCCGGACGCGTCGAGCCAGCCGTTGCCCGCCTGCGGGTCGGTCAGCGTCTCGGCGTATTCGTGGCCGCCGACGATCGTGATGCCTTCCTTCGATCCGGTCACGCCGTTGGACGTAGCGACGAAGTTCGCGCCGCAGCCGCTACCCGCGTCGGTGATGTACGGAAAGTTCGTGTACGGCACGTCGGCGCCGCTCGAGCTGCTGGTCACGTCGTGCCAGGCGCAGTACTGCGTCTTGAAGCCGGAGGGCACGACGCCGTGCGGCGAGTCGACGATGATCTGGATGTTGTCGCCGGAGACGCCGAAGTGCGAGGCCGCGCGCTTGGCCTCAGCCGCCAACTGCGAGTCGGACGGCCGGCTCGGCGCGGCAGAAGCGCTGTCCAGCCAGGTGCCCCGAACCGGGTTAGAGGAGGGGTGACCGACGTGTGTGCCGGAGCTTCCGCACTGCTTGGTGCCCGTGGAGACGCCCTGGCAGTACTGGGTCTGCGAGGTGAAGTACGTGTCGCCGCTGCCGTACGCGTGCTGGAAGAAGGACAGCTGGAGCGCGGCTTCGCCCGAGGGATCGTTGCTGACCGTGGAGCCGGTGCCCCACTGGCTGCCCCAGTAGACGATGTAGACGGTCGGGGAGGTCACGATGGGGCCGCCGCCGTAGGACAGCAGCCCGCTGCCGCTGAACGCGGGGGATGCGGCGTGGCGGTGGGCCGGCGCGACGGACGTGGCCTTGTGCGAGGTGGTGCCGGACGCTGCTTGGGCCGGCGCCGAGATGGCGACCAGCGCGGCCGTGGCTGTGGCCGCTGCAAGGACACCTGTGGGTATGCGGTGGCGCATTGTCTCTCCTTGTCGAAAGACTCGCGAGTTGAGGCGTTCGCCTCGCAGACATACAAGAGACCGCAGGTGTCGCGAACAAGACGTGGTTCGCCAAGAATTCGCCGTAGCCTCGCAAAGTTCTAACCAACGATGACCATCGAACTCTGCTTCAGGCCGGCCGCCGCCGCGTTCCCGGCTCGGCGAATGTCCCCGTAGTCGACCGGTGCCTATCCGTTGGGACCGCTCGCTCAGCAGGATTATCGAAGCGCTTCGACGATCCCCATGGACATTCCCTACCTGCCCGGTCTACCCTTCATGGGCAAGACCGGGTGCGGCCCTGTCGGAGTCGAGTCGAAGCGCTTCACCAAGTAAAGCCCCACCGCTTCGGCCAGCCGACTGCCGCCATGTCCGCCCCGGCTGCTCGCCCTGTCAACCGCTCATACTGTCCGAGCCCGGATCGCACCCGCCGGGACGGCATGGAGGACTCCATGGTGACCCTGGCCGAAGTCGCTCGCCAGGCGGGCGTCTCGCCCTCCACAGTCTCCTACGTGCTCTCCCGGAAACGCTCCATTTCCGATGACACCCGGCGCAAGGTGGAGGCGGCGATCGAGTCGCTCGGCTACCACCCGCACGCGGGCGCGCGGGCGCTGGCCTCGAACCGCTCGAACATTCTGGCGCTCATGGTGCCCCTGCGCAGCGATATGTACGTACCGGTGATCATGGAGATCGCGATGGCGGTCACCACCGAGGCCCGCGAGTACGGCCAGGACGTGCTGCTGCTGACGAAGGACGAGGGCACCCGCGGCGTGCGCCGGATCGCCGGTAGCGGCCTAGCCGACGCGATGATTCTCATGGACATCGAGCTGGACGACGACCGCATCCCGGTGCTGCGTGAGACCGACACGCCGGCCGTGCTGATCGGACTACCCGCCGACCCAGCCGGTTTGGCCTGTGTGGATCTGGACTTCGAGGCCACCGGAGCCGCCTGCGCCGACCATCTGGCCGACCTCGGCCACCGTGACGTGGCGTTGATCGGCGAAGGCGAGGGCGTCTACCAGCGGCACACCGGCTTCGCCGCTCGCACGCTCACCGGCTTCCAGCGCCGCGCCGCCGAACGCGGCCTGCGCGCGATGCACCGGGCGTGCGAGGGCACGTACGAGTCCACCGCCGGGATACTGGCTCGCATTCTCGAGGAACGCCCCTCGACCACCGGCTTCGTCGTGCAGAACGAGTCAGCCATCCCGCCCCTGCTCAGCCTGCTGCGACTGTCCGGCCGCGCGGTGCCTGAGGAGACCAGCGTCGTCGCGATCTGCCCCGATCAGGTCGCGCTCCAGTCCTCGCCCCGGCTGACCAGCGTCTCCATCCCGGCCCAGGAGATGGGGCGGCGCGCGGTGCGGCTCGCCATGGCGCAGCTGGAAGGCGATCGCGCCGAGTCGATCAACCTGATTCCGCCGACCCTCACCGTGCGGGACTCGACCGCCGCCCTGGCCGCCGCCGGGTTCGCCGCCTCCTGACTTCCGATCGCAGACCCCGCCCAAGTCCGCCCGCGCCAACGGACCGAGGCGACCGCGGGGCCGTTTCCCGGCCCCACCTCTTCACGTCCGAAAGGCTCATGAATGTCTGACGAAGCGCCGCTCGCCTCGCTCGCCCATGAGGAGGGCGAGTTCCGCGCAGCCCCAGGCGGCCTGGAGTGGACCGGCCGCCAGGAGACCCTACGGATCGAGGCCTGGGGCGCCGACGCGCTGCGAGTGCGTTCCCGGGTGGGCGGACCGATCCTCGCCGACCTGCCCGGCGCGCTTGCCGCCGAGACCGCTCCGCCGCTCGATGCCGAACCCACCATCCGCATCGGTGCGCACGAGGCGACCGTCGTCAACGGCGCCGTGACCGCCACGATTTCGCTCATCGGCCGAATCTCGTTCAGCCGTACCGAGGACGGCACCGAACTGCTCGCCGAGGAGGATGCGCATTTCTGGTGGCCCGGGCCGCGACTGCGTACCGCACACGGCAACGGCTACGCGCGGCTCGAGCAGCGTTTCGCAGCGTACCCCGGCGAACGGCTGTACGGCCTCGGTCAGCACCAGCACGGCCTCTACGACCAGAAGGGCGCGGTCGTCGAGCTTGTACAGCGCAACTCAGAGGTCAGCATCCCTTTTCTGGTCTCCTCGCGCGGCTATGGCTTCCTGTGGAACAACCCGGCGATCGGCCGGGTCGAACTGGCGATCAACGGCACCCGCTGGGTCGCCGACAGTGCCCGCCAGCTCGACTACTGGATCACCGCCGGCACTCCCGCGCAGATCCAGCGCAACTATGCCGACGCCACCGGCCACGCCCCGGTCCTTCCGGAGTGGGCGGCCGGCTTCTGGCAGTGCAAGCTGCGCTACAAGTCGCAGGAGGAACTGCTCGAGGTCGCCCGCGAATACCACCGGCGCGGCTTGCCGCTCGCGGTGATCGTTGCCGACTTCTTCCACTGGACGCATCTGGGCGAGTGGCGCTTCGATCCTGCGGAGTGGCCCGACCCGCAGGCCGCGGTCAAGGAACTGGAGCAGTACGGAACCCGGCTGATGGTGTCCGTCTGGCCCTCCGTCAGCCCGCTGTCCGAGTTCCACGCGGAGATGGAGCGGCGCGGCCTGTTCATCGGCACCGAATTCGGTCCGATCGCGCACGCTGACTGGCCGGATAAGGGCATCGACAAGACGGTTCAGGTCGCCTTCTACGACGCGACCAACCCGGTGGCACGCGAGTTCGTGTGGTCAAAGATCCGTGAGAATTACCTCTCCCTGGGCATCGAGGTCTTCTGGGCTGACGCCTGCGAACCTGAACTCAAGCCGGGCTACTCAGCCAACCTGCGCTACCACGCCGGTCCGGGCCTGGAAGTCGGCAACATGTACCCGCGTGAGAACTCCCGGATGTTCCACGAGGGCATGCACACCGAGGGCCGCGGCGAGGTGGTCACCCTCAATCGTTCGGCGTGGGCCGGTTCGCAGCGGTATGGCGCGATCCTCTGGTCCGGCGACATATTCACCGACTTCGAGACGCTGCGTAAGCAGATCCCGGCCGGCCTGAACACGGCGCTGAGCGGAATTCCGTGGTGGAACACCGACATCGGCGGCTTCCACGGCGGCGACCCGACCTCGCCGGAGTACCGCGAGGTGATGGTCCGCTGGTTCCAGTTCGGCGCGTTCAGCCCGATCTTCCGGCTGCACGGCGTGCGCTCGCCCGCGACCCCGTTCGGACCGGGCATGACCGGCGCGCCCAACGAGATCTGGTCGTACGGCGAGGAAGCGGCCGAGATCATGGCCTCGTACATCGCGCTGCGTGAGCGGATCAAGCCATATGTCCTCAAGGTGATGCGCGAGGCGCACGAGAGCGGTCTCACGCCGATGCGGCCGTATTTCGTCGAGTTCCCGGACGACCCGAAGGCGTGGGAGGTCGACACGGCGTACCTGTTCGGTCCGGACCTGCTTGTCGCGCCAGTGCTTGAGGCGAACGCGCGTGCGTGGACGGTGTACCTGCCGGCAGGCGCATCGTGGCGAGACGCCTGGACCGGTCAGGACTACGACGGCGGTCAGTCAGTCATCGTCGATGCTCCGCTGGAACGCATCCCGCTCTTCCTGCGCGACGGCGCGGTACTTCCCATCGCTGAGTAACCGGTCAGAGCACACTTCGCGTCCGGGTACCGTTGCTGTCGTGGCAAACCTGGTCAACATCGAGGCCGTAAGCAAGGCGTACGGCACCCGGACGCTGCTCGACGGCGTGTCGCTCGGCATCGCGGAGGGCGACCGCATCGGTGTGGTCGGGCGCAACGGCGGCGGCAAGTCCACGCTGCTGCGCCTGCTCGCCAAGTTCGAATCGCCGGATGCCGGCCGGGTGATCCACAGCGGCTTGGTGCAGATCAATGTGGTCGGTCAGCACGACGAACTCGACCAGGCCGCCACGATCAGACAACTGTTACTGGCAGGCCTTGCAGACCACGAATGGGCTGGACAAGCCCACGTACGCGACGTGCTCACCGGCCTGCTCGGCGGCATCGGCGCCCCGATTTTCCGCGACGGACTCGACACCGTCGTCGGCCCGCTCTCCGGCGGCGAGCGCCGCCGCATCGCCCTCGCCAAGGCGCTGCTCGAAGCGGACCGCGGCGACCGGATTCTCCTGCTCGATGAGCCGACCAACCATCTCGACGTCGAGGCAATCGCCTGGCTGGCCGCCCACCTCAAGGCTCGCCGCTCCGCGCTCCTGGTCGTCACGCACGACCGCTGGTTCCTCGACGAGGTCTGTACGCAGACCTGGGAAGTGACCAACGGCCAGGTGCACTCCTACGAGGGCGGTTACTCGGCCTTCGTATTAGCTCGGGCCGAGCGCGCCCGCGTCGCCTCAGCCGATTGGGATCGCAAGCAGAATCTACTGCGCAAGGAGTTGGCCTGGCTGCGCCGCGGCGCCCCCGCGCGCACCTCGAAGCCGAAATTCCGCATCGAGGCCGCGAACGCGCTCATCGCCACCGAGCCGCCGCCGCGCGATTCGGCCGAGCTGATGGGCTTCGCCACTGCCCGCCTTGGCCGCACCGTCTACGAACTCGAAGACGTCACCTATTCAGTCGGCGCAGCCCGAACCCTCTTCGACCACGTCACCTGGCAGCTCGCACCAGGCGAGCGCATCGGCCTCGTCGGCGTCAACGGCTCGGGCAAGACCAGCTTGCTTCGCCTGCTGACCGGCACCGTCACGCCCGATTCGGGCAAGGTGGTGTCCGGCGTCACCGTCAAGCCCGCGTTGCTCTCCCAGGAGATCACCGAAATTCCTCCGGACACGCGCGTCCTCAAGGCGGTCGAGGACGTGCGCGCCGCCATCGATCTGGGCAAGGGCCGTACCCTGACGGCCTCTCAACTGCTTGAGCGCTTCGGCTTCCCGGGCGAAAAGCAGTGGACCCCGGTCGGCGACCTGTCCGGCGGCGAGCGGCGACGGCTGCAACTGCTGCGGCTGCTCATGGACGAGCCGAACGTGCTGCTGCTCGACGAACCGACCAACGATCTGGACATCGACACGCTCACCGCGCTCGAAGACCTGCTCGACGGCTGGCCGGGCTCGCTGATCGTGGTCTCACACGACCGTTACTTCCTCGAGCGCACCACCGACCGGATCGCCGCGCTGCTCGGCGACGGCAAGATCAGGATGTTGCCAGGTGGCGTCGATCAGTACCTCCAGCGGCGCGCCGAGGTGGTCGCTGCGGCCGAGGTAACCCAGCAACGGGCCAAAGCAGGAACCGCGGAATCGGGCCCTCCAAGTGCTCGCGACCAGCGCGCCTCGCAGAAGGAGATGGCCCGCATCGAGCGGCAGCTCGACAAGATCTCGGCGCGCGAGGCGCAGTTGCACGAGCAGATGGCGCAGTCCGCGACGGATTACGAGGCCATCGGCAAGCTCGACGCCGAACTACGCGACCTCGCCGCCGAGCGCGAACGCCTCGAAGAACAATGGCTGGCGCTCGCCGAGTGACCCGCACATTTCGAGCGTGCTCAGAAAAGCCATAGGTCGCCTGAATTTTTCATTCCCCACCCTCGAGCCGCCGGCCGCCGTCCTGCTTTTCCCCAATAAACCCCCGCGATGACATCTCCGCTACGCGGCTGGAGTGCAGCGGCGAGTCTCGTTTACAGCGGCTCTTGGCCACAGACGTCCTTGCGCGCTGGGGGTCTCGCGATAGCTTCGCCGACGGCGGTTGCGGGTAACGCGGGACACGCGTGCACGGATTTTTCAGAAAAGCGGGTACCAGCGGACCCGCCGGTTCTCCCGTGTTACGCCGCATAGGGTTCCGCTCGCGTGAGGTAGCGGTGTCCGGTCGGTGCGCTCCACACCACCTCTCCCTCACTGCCACGCTGCACTTTCCAGGTTCCGGCGGTCTTGAGCCGGTGGTGCCTGCGGCACAGCGCGTGCAGGTTCTGCGGGACCGTCGCGCCGCCTGCTTTCGGATCACGGTGGTTGAACGGTGCGATGTGGTCCAGATCGCAGCGTGCC
>NZ_DATNGK010000211.1:0-27065 GCF_035605935.1 Actinocrinis sp.
CTTGGACAAGCCTTCGAGCGCGTGCTTAGCCGTGACATAGCCCGCCTTGTACGCCGAGGCGCGCAGCCCATGCACGGAGGAGATGTTCACGACCCGGCCCCAGCCGCGTTCGTACATCCCCGGCAGCGCACCGCGCACCAGCCGAAACGGGGCCTCGACCATCACCGTCAGCATCCGGCGGAAAACCTCGGGCGGAAACTGCTCAACCGGCCGCACCACCTGGAAGCCCGCGTTATTCACGATGATGTCCGCGTCGGCGGCCAGCATCGGCAGCGCCTCGAGATCGGCCAGGTCCACCGCCAGTGCCTCGCCGCCGATCGCCGCCGCCACCTCACCGGCTCCGGCCTCGTCCAAGTCCACCGCGCGCACTCGCGCTCCGGCCGCGGCGAACGCCAGCGCGCACGCACGCCCGATCCCGCTCGCGGCGCCGGTGACTAGCGCGGTGCGGCCGCTCAGGTCCACCTCGTCGGTCTCGGGCGCCAGATCCACCGTCGTCATGGTCCCGACCGTAGGGTCACGCCGCGCTCACGCGCATGTGGCCGGCCCACATACTGCGGCCGAAACCTGTAGGGCGTCGCGGCTCGCGGTAACGCAGAGTTCGACTTCGGACCGTCAGGGAGTTGCGGCGACGTACTCGGAATTAGGCTGCGCCGGATGCTGCGCAGCGGCGTGGTGCCTAGCGAGCGCGGACACCGTGAGACTCAGCGCCGCCGTGGCTGTGCCGCAGCACGCCGCCGTCCCGATGAGTTGCGTCGCGGTGTGGTGCGCGAATGCGAGGATGATCGCGACCTCGATGAGGATCCCGCCGAAGACCAGCCAGCCGATCACGTGCGACCGGCGCGCGACCGCGTCGAGCAGTGCCAACTGCACCAGCGCCTGTGTCGCGCCGGCCAGCGCGAACAGCCAGGCCGACGACGCGAGGTCGAAGTGCATGGCCGCGCCGTCGAGATACTTGGCGCCGAACGCGATGCGGATTATCGGATCGGCGGCGAACAACGTACACGCGACGATGAGCAGCCCGATTCCAATCGAAAGCACTACCGCGGTCATCAACGCCTTACGTCGCGTCTCTGGCACGGCGAGCTTCGGATAGGCCAGCACGCCGACGAACTGCGGGCCGAAATAACCCGCGCGGGTGAACAGCGCCCCAGCCTGGTACCGGCCGAGCACGTCCCCGTTGAAGTAGTGCGCTGCCAGCAGTCCGTCCAGCAGCGAGAGGACGAGCACCGCGCCGAGGCTCCACGATGCCGTGCCCAATTCGTGTACGTATCCCAGGCCGCGCACGAGGTGTGGTTTACCGACGATTTCGCGCAGTCCGTAGTGGGCGACGGCCGCTGTCACGAACCATGAGACCGCCATCGCCCCCATGATCATTCCCGGTCGCGCCCCCGCCGCGCCGGCGATCACGCCGGCCACCAGCTTCGCCCCGTTGAAGCCCACGAAAAGGATCGAGAACGCCCGGAACCGCGAGCTGCCCTGCGTCACACCCAGATAGCCGAAGATCAACGCGTTCGGGACGAGACTGAGCGCGGTCCACGCGACCCCTCCAGTCGACACCGCGGGCAGCAATGCCGACACCGCCGGAGCCAGCGCCGCGAGCAGCACCGTCGTGCCCATCCCGACCAGCAGCGACCAGCGCATCAGCGGTCCGGTCAGCGCGCGCAGAGCCGGCGCGTCGAGGGCGCCCGCGCTGGCGATGCGGCGCGCGGTGACCGCCTGGATCGCCGTGCCCGGGATCGACGCCACGAGCGAGATCATCAGCAGCGAGCCGATCTGCCCGTAGCTCGTCTGATCGAGCACGTGCGCCAGAGCGAAGCTGAAGCCGTAGGAGAGCACGCTCCCGACGAGCGTGCCGACGGCCACCAGGGCGCTGTCGGCGAGGTGGCGGCGGGCCATGGGCGGCGCCCCTTCCGGAAAGCGGTCGCGGGAAGGTTCGTACCGCCCCGGTCCCGCGGAGTGTCGGGTCAGGACTGTAGCCGTACCGCTGCGCGGGTACCAGCCGATCGGCGCCGCTCGGCCGCTGCCCGCCACCCGTCGCAAGCCGCCGGCCTAGCGCTTCTCAGTCACGAAGATCGCGGTGCCGGGGACCAGGCGACCGCGCAGTTTCGACCATCCGCCGCCCCATTGCTCGTCCATGTCCTCCGGGTACTCCGGCTCGACGAGATCCAGCAGCACTAGGCCAGCCGCGGTCAGTTCACGCACCCGGTCGCCGAGCGTCCGATGATGCTCTACATACGTCGCGACGCCGTTCTCATCTTGCTCGACATAAGGGCGCCGATCGAAGTACGAGTCCCGGATACGCAGCCCGCCCTCACCGCCATCGTCTGGCAGACACCAACGGAAGGGATGCGGTACCGCAAACACCCACCGTCCGCCAGGTCGCAGCACTCGAGCGACCTCCCGCATCACGGCTGCCGAGTCCGCGACGAACGGAACCGCGCCGAAGGCTGAGCATGCGATATCGAACGATTCGTCCGCGAATGGCAGAACCGTCGCGTCAGCCTGCACGAGTTGCAGCGGAGGCTCATCGGACGCCTCGTCAATGCGTCGCGCGTGTTGTAGTTGGCGCCACGACAGATCGAACGCCACCACATCCGCACCCTGCTTCGCCAGCCACCGAGAACACTGCGCCGCGCCACAGCCGACCTCAAGCACCCGCTTGCCGGTTACCGCACCGAGTAGGTGTGCCTCGTCCTCGTACAAGCCCTCCGGTCCCCACAGGAACCGCGCGTCGCCGAGAAACGCGCCGTGCTCCTCCTGATACCAGTCCGAAGCGCCGTCCCACCACCGCCGATTAGCCCGAACGGTCTCCTCATCACTCGCCTGACGCCGAGTCACGAACTCACGCCAGTCGGTGCTCGCCTCACCCATGCCGCCGCCCTTCCAAAAGCACAGCCCGACACGCTATCTTGCGGTTGTCCGCACAGCACGCTCATATCGCATCACCCGACCACGTCTCGGTTCGGTGTGATCCCACCAAGCTCGATTGACCATGGAAGCGTGCGGCCCGTATCCTGGCTGTTGCGCTGCGGACCCGTGTGGCTTCGGACCGAGGGGGCCGCACCGACTTTCGAACCGCTCAGTTCCCGAGTCAGGCTCCGCCGCGTGTGTCATCCGACCACATATCCGTATCCGGAGCCCTTTCCCCCATGACGAGCAGCACCGAGACCGTCCGAACCCCGCAGGTCGCTATCAACGACATCGGTTCGGAGGAGGCCTTCCTCGCCGCGATCGACGAGACCATCAAGTACTTCAACGACGGCGACATCGTCGACGGCACCATCGTGAAGGTCGATCGGGACGAGGTCCTGCTCGACATCGGCTACAAGACCGAGGGCGTCATCCCGTCCCGTGAGCTGTCGATCAAGCACGACGTGGACCCGCACGAGGTCGTCTCCGTGGGCGACCACGTCGAGGCCCTAGTCCTCCAGAAGGAGGACAAGGAGGGCCGGCTGATCCTGTCCAAGAAGCGCGCTCAGTACGAGCGGGCCTGGGGCACGATCGAGAAGATCAAGGACGAGGACGGGATCGTCACCGGCACCGTCATCGAGGTGGTCAAGGGCGGCCTGATCATCGACATCGGCCTGCGCGGCTTCCTGCCGGCCTCGCTGGTGGAGATGCGCCGCGTGCGCGACCTGCAGCCGTACGTCGGCAAGGAGCTCGAGGCCAAGATCATCGAGCTGGACAAGAACCGCAACAACGTGGTCCTTTCCCGCCGCGCCTGGCTCGAGCAGACCCAGTCCGAGGTGCGCCAGACCTTCCTCACCACCCTGCTCAAGGGCCAGGTGCGCAACGGTGTGGTGTCCTCGATCGTCAACTTCGGCGCCTTCGTGGACCTGGGCGGCGTGGACGGCCTCGTGCACGTCTCCGAGCTGTCCTGGAAGCACATCGACCACCCCTCCGAGGTCGTCGAGGTCGGCCAGGAGGTCACGGTCGAGGTCCTGGACGTGGACATGGACCGCGAGCGGGTCTCGCTGTCGCTCAAGGCGACGCAGGAAGACCCGTGGCAGCAGTTCGCCCGCACCCACCAGATCGGGCAGGTCGTGCCCGGCAAGGTCACCAAGCTGGTGCCGTTCGGCGCGTTCGTCCGGGTGGACGAGGGCATCGAGGGCCTGGTGCACATCTCCGAGCTGGCCGAGCGGCACGTGGAGATCCCCGAGCAGGTCGTGCAGGTCGGCGACGAGATCTTCGTCAAGGTCATCGACATCGACCTGGACCGCCGCCGCATCTCCCTCTCGCTCAAGCAGGCCAACGAGGGGCTGACCGGCGACGCGACGGTCGACCAGTTCGACCCGACCCTCTACGGCATGACCGCCTCTTACGACGCCGAGGGTAACTACGTCTACCCCGACGGCTTCGACCCGGAGACCGGCGAGTGGCTCGAGGGCTACGACACCCAGCGCGAGGAGTGGGAGCGCCAGTACGCCGAGGCGCAGACCCGCTTCGAGCAGCACCAGAAGCAGATCTCCGAGGCCCGCAAGGCCGACGCGGAGGCCGCTGCCGCCGGCGGCAGCGCTGCCGCTCCGGGCGAGGCCGCCCCGTCCACCTACTCGTCCTCGGCTCCGGCCGAGAACACCGGCGCGCTTGCCTCCGACGAGGCCCTGGCCGCGCTGCGCGAGAAGCTGGCCGGCGGACAGAGCTGACCAGCTCACCGCACGGTAACTGCACTGTGGCGCTAGCTGACTAAGCGTCGAACCGGGCGCTTGAAGGAATCACCACGATTCCTTCAAGCGCCCGTCGTCATTTCGCGGGCGTCCCGCTCGTCGCCGCCTTACCGCTCTCGCTCTGATGGGCCGTCAGACGACGCCCAGCGCCGCGGCTCCGGCGCAGTCAGGACGGACGCATTCAGTAAGGTGAAGCACCATGGGTGAGGCACGAACTGTCCTGGTCGGTCTGACCGGCGGCATCGGCGCGGGCAAGTCCACCGTCGCCCGGTTGCTAGCCGATCGCGGCGCGCTGATCCTCGACGCGGACGTGGCCGCGCGCGAGGTCGTCGCGCCCGGCACCGAAGGCTTGGCGGCCGTGGTCAAGGCATTCGGTGATGCGGTACTTGCCTCGGACGGTGCCTTAGACCGTGCCGCTCTCGCCTCCGTCGTGTTTGCCGACCAAGATCGGCGTGCGGTACTCAATGGCATCGTGCACCCGCGCGTACGCGCCTGGATGGCCGAACGGGTCATGACCGCTCCCGAAGGCTCCGTCGTCGTTCAGGACATCCCGCTGCTCGTCGAGTCCGGACTGGCTAGCCTGTTCGAACTCGTCGTCGTCGTGGACGCAGCGGACGCTGTCCGTATCGCCCGGCTGGTCAGCGACCGCGGCATGACTGAAGCGGAAGCGTCCGCGCGTATCGCCGCACAGGCTCCACGCGAGCAGCGCCTCGAGGCGGCCGACGTCGTGATCAGCAACGACGGAACGCCCGAGGAGCTCACCGACCAAGTGGCAGCGCTCTGGGACAGGATCGTGACAATCCGCCGCACGGCTGCGCAGAGCACCGATGACGTGCGCAAAGGTCCGCGCGGCGCAGGCGCGCGATAACCCGGGTGAGTAGGGCCGACGGCCCCGATCCTGATAATCTCCCTTAGCCGTCCGTCCAGGCAGGACAACGTGCGCGGACGGATCGGGGCGCGGCGTCAGACCCCGACGAGACTGCTGTTTTGCGCCCCCGAGGTCCCCAGCGGTGCTCCCGCCGTCGGACAGGACCGATCAACGTTGGGAGGGTGACGTGGTGACGATCCCCGCGCGGCAGCGCAGCCGGTCCGCGACCGCCTCCTCGGATGACGAGGCCGGAGTGAGCGGCGACCAGACCGGCACGGTCCAGGTAACCGATTCGGGCGCCGAATCCGAGCCCGCGGCGGACCACGGCGCGACCCCCTCCGCGCTCGTTCCGGTGCCGCTCGCCGCCGCCCAGCATCCGGGCGCGACTCCGGTCAGCGGCATGAAGCTCGTGCGCGCGCTGGTGCGTGAGGCCAGGCCGAAGCAGTGGGTCAAGAACTTCCTGGTGCTCACCGCCCCGCTGGCGGCCGGCCGCATCAACGAATCCGCCGTGCTCAGCGCCAGCGCCATCGCATTCGCCGCGTTCTGCCTCGCCGCCGCCGCCGTGTATTACGCCAACGACGCCCTCGACGTCGAAGCCGACCGCATGCACCCCAAGAAGCGGCACCGGCCGATCGCCGCGGGTCTCATCCCCATCCCGCTGGCCTGGGGCATGGTCGTGGTGCTCTCCATCGCCGCGCTCGGCGTCTCGCTGGCCGCGAACCCGGCGACCGCCGCCGTCATCGCGGTTTATCTGGCCATGCACTTGTCCTACAGCGCCTGGTTCAAGCACATCCTGGTGCTCGACCTCGCGCTCGTCGCCGGCGGCTTTCTGCTGCGCGCGATGATCGGCGGCGTCGCGGCCGGTATCCCGCTCTCCCAGTGGTTCCTGCTGACCACGGCCTTCGGCTCGCTGTTCATGGTAGCCGGCAAGCGGCACTCCGAGATGATCCTGATGGGCGAGGCCGCCGCGACCACCCGCAAGTCCCTGGCCGCGTACTCCGAGTCGTACCTGCGCTTCGTCTGGCAGATGGCCGCGGGCCTCACGATCCTCACCTACGCCCTGTGGGCCTTCAACCTCAGCCAGAACACGGCCGGGGTGAACTGGCACGAGATCTCGATCGTGCCCTGGTCCTTCCTCTTCCTGCGCTACGCCATGTTCGTCGACGCGGGCAACGCCGGAGAACCCGAGGACGTCCTGCTCGGCGACCGGGTGATCATGGCCATCGCGGCGATCTGGCTCGCCTGCTTCGCATTGGGAGTCTTCTATGCCAGCTGAGCAGTGGTCCACCGGCGCGGGGCGGGGAGCGCTGCTCGCCCGGCCCGGCGCGGCAGGCCCCGCCGCCGAGACCGAGGAAGGACCACAGCTGCTCACCGGCTGGGGCCGCACCTCGCCGACGGTCGCCGAGGTCGTCCGGCCGCGCACCCGCGAGGAAGCCGCCGACGCCGTCGCCACCGCCGGACCACGCGGCGTCATCTCCCGCGGGCTCGGCCGCTCCTACGGCGACCCGGCGCAGAACGCGGGCGGTCGCGTGCTCGACCTCACCGGCCTCAACCGCATCCTGTCGGTTGACCTGGAGACCGGGCTTGTTACCGCAGAGAGCGGCGTTTCGCTGCACTCGCTGATGCGCGCGCTTGTGCCCTTCGGCTACTTCGTGCCTGTCACGCCCGGAACGCGGTACGTCACCGTCGGCGGCGCGATCGGCAGCGACATCCACGGCAAGAACCACCACGCCGACGGCTCGTTCGCGCAGCACGTCACCTCGTTGGACCTGCTGCTCGCCGACGGATCCGTCCGCACGGTGACTCCCGAGTCCGACCCCGAACTGTTCTGGGCCACAGCTGGCGGCATGGGCCTGACCGGCGTCGTGCTGGCCGCGACGATCCGCATGGTCCCGATCGAGACCTCGCGCCTGGCGGTCGACACCTTCAAGCTGCCGAACCTCGACGCGCTGATGGAGAAGCTGGCCGGCACCGACGCCGACTACCGCTACACCGTGGCCTGGATGGACTGCCTGGCCAAGGGCCCGAAGCTCGGCCGCGCGCTGCTGGATTGCGGCAACTTCGCCACCCTCGACCAGCTCCCGGCCAAGCACCGTGGCGAACCGCTCGCCTTCTCCGCCAAGCCGATGGCCTCCACCCCGGACCTCTTCCCCTCCGGCCTGCTCAATCGCCGCACCATCGCGATCGCCAACGAGGTCTGGTACCGCAAGACCCCGTCCACGCACCACCACCTGGCTACGATCGGCGGGTTCTTCCACCCGCTCGACGGCATCCGTGACTGGAACCGGGTCTACGGCAAGGCGGGCTTCCTCCAGTACCAATTCGTGGTCCCGTTCAGCGCGGATGTGACGTTCCGTCGGATGGTCGAGCGGATCAGCCGGGTGCAGGCGCCGTCGTTCGTGTCCGTGCTCAAGCGCTTCGGTGAGGGCTCGCCCGGCTACCTCTCCTTCCCGGCCGAGGGCTGGACGCTGGCGCTCGACTTCCCGACCGGCACGCCCGGGCTCGACCGGCTGCTCAACTGGCTCGACGAGCAGGTACTGTCCGAGGGCGGACGGGTGTATCTCGCCAAGGACGCCCGTTTGGCCCCCGCGCACCTGTCGGCCATGTACCCGCGCCTTGACGACTTCCGCGAGGTGCGCGCGAAGGTGGACCCGCACGGGGTGTTCGTCTCGGACCAGTCCCGCCGACTGGCTCTCTAAGGAAGCTGACAGACCATGAAGGACGCGCTCGGTTCCGCCCAGTCGCTGCTGATTCTCGGCGGCACCTCGGACATCGCGTTGGCGACCGCCCGCCGGATGGCCGCGGCCAAGACCAAGCGGATCGTGCTGGCCGCCCGGCCCTCGGAGCGCCTCGACGCGGCGGCCGCGGACCTGCGCGCGTACGGCGCCGAGGTGGAGACCGTCGCCTTCGACGCGGGACAGGTCGAGGAGCACGAGAAGACGCTCGGCGCGGTCTTCGCGGCCGGAGACGTCGACGTCGTGCTGGTCGCCTTCGGTGTGCTCGGCGACCAGGCCAGTGACGAGCAGGACCCGGTGGCCGCGGCCAAGGTCGCGCAGACGAACTACGTCGGCGCCGTGTCCTCCGGCCTGGTGTGCGCCAACGCCCTGAAGAAGCAGGGCCACGGCTCGCTGGTCGTGCTTTCCTCGGTCGCCGGCGAGCGCGCTCGCAAGGCCAACTTCATCTACGGCTCTACCAAGGCCGGACTCGACGCGTTCGCCCAGGGCCTTGGCGACTCGCTGCACGGCAGCGGCGTGCATGTCATGGTCGTGCGACCTGGCTTCGTCGAGAGCAAGATGACCGCGGGCATGGAGAAGGCGCCGCTGTCGACCACCCCGGACGCGGTCGCCGAGGCGATCATCTCCGGCCTGCGCCGCGGCTCGGAGATCGTCTGGGTTCCGGGCGCGCTGCGCTACGTCATGTCCGGACTGCGCCACCTGCCGCGCCCCCTCTTCCGGAAGGCCGCCGAGCGCTGACCGCTTTGGCGTCGGACTGACCAGGGCGTTCGCGGATTTTCCACAGTCCCGCGCGGCGGCCAGATCGGCAGCGTCGCCCGTTGTCGGCGCGTCCGTCTACCGTTGTATCCATGACTCGACCGTTGACCGACCTTGAGCGAAAAGTGGCGCCCTTCGAGGTCGTCAGCGAATACAAGCCGTCCGGAGACCAGCCCCAAGCGATCGCCGACCTGGAGCGGCGGGTGCGCGCCGGCGAGAAGGACGTCGTGCTGCTCGGCGCGACCGGCACCGGCAAATCCGCGACGACGGCGTGGCTGATCGAGAAGCTGCAGCGCCCGACGCTGGTGATGGCCCCGAACAAGACGCTGGCCGCGCAGCTGGCCAACGAGTTCCGCGAACTGCTGCCGAACAACGCCGTCGAGTACTTCGTCTCCTACTACGACTACTACCAGCCCGAGGCGTACATCGCGCAGACGGACACGTATATCGAGAAGGACTCCTCGGTCAACGAGGAGGTCGAGCGGCTGCGACACTCGGCCACCAGCTCGCTGCTGACCCGGCGCGACGTGGTCGTGGTCGCCTCAGTGTCCTGCATCTACGGCCTGGGCACGCCGCAGGAGTACGTCGACCGGATGATCCGGCTCAACGTCGGCGAGGAGTTCGGGCTCGACCGGCTGCTGCGCAAGCTGGTCTCCATCCAGTACAGCCGCAACGACCTGGCCTTCACTCGCGGCACCTTCCGGGTGCGCGGGGACACGGTCGAGGTGTTCCCGGTCTATGAGCAGCACCCGGTGCGCATCGAGCTGTTCGGTGACGAGGTCGAGCGGCTGATGACGCTGCATCCGGTCACCGGTGAGGTGCTTACCGACGACTCGGAGCTCTACATCTTCCCGGCCACGCACTATGTGGCCGGTCCAGAGCGGATGGCTCGCGCGGTCGAGGGCATCGAGGCGGAGCTAGCCGACCGTCTGTCAGAGCTGGAACGGCAGGGCAAGCTGCTCGAAGCGCAGCGGCTGCGTATGCGCACCACCTACGACCTGGAGATGATGCGCGAGGTCGGGTTCTGCAACGGCATCGAGAACTACTCCCGGCACATCGACGGCCGCGAGCCCGGCAGCGCCCCAAACACCTTGCTCGACTTCTTCCCCGAGGATTTCCTGCTGGTCATCGACGAATCGCACCAGACGGTCCCGCAGATCGGCGCGATGTACGAGGGCGACGCCTCGCGCAAGCGGGTGCTGGTGGACCACGGTTTCCGGCTGCCTTCGGCGGTGGACAACCGGCCGCTGCGCTGGGAGGAGTTCGTCGAGCGGATCGGGCAGACCGTCTACCTGTCCGCGACGCCGGGACCGTACGAACTGTCCCAGGCAAGCGGCGTGGTCGAGCAGGTCATCCGGCCCACCGGACTGATCGACCCCGAGGTCATCGTCAAGCCGACGCAGGGTCAGATCGACGACCTGGTGCACGAGATCCGCACCCGGGCAGAGCGGGACGAGCGCGTCCTGGTCACCACGCTGACCAAGAAGATGTCCGAGGACCTGACCGACTATCTGCTGGAGCTGGGCGTCAAGGTCCGTTACCTGCACTCGGACATCGACACGCTGCGCCGGGTCGAGCTGCTGCGCGAACTGCGCCTCGGCGTGTTCGACGTGCTGATCGGCATCAACCTGCTGCGCGAGGGCCTGGACCTGCCGGAGGTCTCCCTGGTCGCGATCCTGGACGCGGACAAGGAAGGCTTCCTGCGCAGCGGCACCTCGCTGATCCAGACCATCGGCCGCGCGGCGCGAAACGTGTCCGGCCAGGTGCACATGTACGCCGACAAGATCACCCCCGGCATGGCAAAAGCCATCGACGAGACGAATCGGCGGCGCGCAAAGCAGATCGCGTACAACGAGGAACGCGGCATCGACCCGACCCCGCTGCGAAAGCGCATCGCGGACATCACCGACTCACTGGCTCGCGAGGACGCCGACACCAAGGAACTGCTCGGCGGCGCGGGGCGGCAGCGCGGTATGGGAAGAGGGGGCTCCGGCAGGGCACCGGTCCCCGGCTTCGGCTCGACGGGCGGCGTCTCCACGCTGGCCGGGCTCCGTGCAACGGGGGAAAGCAGTGTCGGCAAACCGGCCGAGGAGCTCGAGGCGCTGATCGAGGACCTTAGCGCCCAGATGCACACCGCGGCGGCCGAGCTACGCTTCGAACTCGCGGCCCGGTTCCGCGACGAGATCGGCGAACTGAAGAAGGAACTACGCGGCATGCGCGCCGCCGGCGTCTGACCAGATTGGCGTGCTGTGCGGCATGCACGCCGCGTACCTATCCAGCTAATTGGACGGGGCCATCAGCGCACGCCGAAGTCGTCGCGACTCGAAGTCAGTGCCCGTGGACGCCAACTGGCGGCGACCCTTCGCCGCCCGAGCCGAGCCGAGCTCGCGCACTCCTGTCCGACTATCTATCCAGATAATCGGGCAGGCGGCTCGGCTACTCGATCGGAAGGGTGCACCAGACGATCTTGCCTGACGCAGTACGCCGGTGACCCCACTTGCCGGACAGCTCGTTGACCAGCAGGATGCCCCGGCCGCGCTCGGCGGTCGCGGACAGCTCCTGCAGCTCGGGCGGGTTACGGGTCTGGTCACAGACCTCGCACAGCAGCGCGCCCTCATCTCGCTGCAGGCGCAGCCGGATCTCGCCGCCCGCGTGCTGGATCGCGTTCGTCACCAGCTCGCTGACCAGCAACTCGACCGTCTCGGTAAGCGCCGTCAACCCCCAGGCGGCCAGGGTGTCGCGCACCAACCGGCGGCAGTGCGCGACCTGCCTGGGTTCGCCGGGCAGCCGCCACGCGGCCGACCGGTCAGGCGGCAGCGGATGCACCCGGGCGATCAGCAGCGCGATATCGTCCCGATCCTTGGTCAGGTCCAGTTCCTTGACCACCTGGTCGCAGATCTCCTGCAGCGGCCGGCCCGGGTCGGCCAGGTTGGCCCGCAGCAGGTTCAGCCCAGAGTCGATATCGCGGGCCTTGTTCTCCAACAGCCCGTCGGTGCAGAGCACGAACAGCGAATCATCCGGCAGCTCGATATCGAAGGTGCCGAACGTGCCCATCGCGCCGCCCAGCCCGAGCGGAAGGCCGGGAGCGATCTGGTGCAGTACCTCGGTCTTGCCGTCCGGGCGCACCACCAGCGGCGGCACATGGCCGGCCCGGGACATCGAGCACTGCTGCGTCGACGGATCGTAGACCGCGTAGACACAAGTCGCGAACAGCGTGTCGTCGATGTCCGGCATCAGGTCGTCAAGGTGCGCCAACACCTCGGCGGGCGGCAGATCCACCGCCGCGAGCGTGCGGACCGCGGTGCGCAACTGCCCCATCACGCTGGCCGCTTGGATGCCGTGGCCCATCACATCGCCGACCACGAGCGCGACCCGGCCGCCCGACAGGGCGATCACGTCGAACCAGTCGCCACCGACCACCGCCATGTCGCTGCCCGGCAGATACCGGTGCGCGATCTCCAAGCCTGCCGGCGCGGACAGCTTGGTCGGCAGCATCGCCTTCTGCATGCTGATCGCGGTATGACGCAGCTGGTCATGCAGCCGAGCGTTGTCCATCCAGATCGAGGCGCGCGCCGCGACCCGTTCGATCGAGGCGATCTGCGCCGGGCGAAATCCGCCGCGGGCCGGATTGCGGGAGAACACCATGACCCCGAGCACCCGGCCACCGACCAGCAACGGGGCATAGACCGCCGGGCGCCCGCCGAGCAGCTTCTCGACATCTGAGCCGTCCGCGCTCGACGGAAGGGAGTGCATCGTGTCGATGATCACTTCATGCGACCGCATCGCCTTCACGCACGGCGAATGATCCTGAACGACGGTGACCCGCCCGACCGGCCACGCGGACCGCAGTTGCTCGGCCAGCGTGCTATCCCAGGAGCTGAACGCCATCCTGACCAGCCGCACCGGCCCCTCGTTCGGCTCGGCGGCCCCGGCGCCGTTCAGCACGCTCTCGCGCAGCAGGATCGAGGCGTGATCGGCGAACCCTGGCACGACCAGGTCCACGACCTCTTGCGCGGTGATCGCCGGATCAAGAGTCGAGCCGACGCGCACCGCGAGCTCATCCAAGGGATCCCAGCCGCGGCCGCGGCTGGACCGCTCGGGGGTGAGGGCGTATTCAGCGTCCGGGTCTGGTGAGGCGCCTGGTTCGGCGTCCAGGTCGGGAGCCGGGTAGGCGAATCTGTCCCGGTGAAATGCGGCTGCGGTGCCTCGATCATCCGGCGCGGCATGCGTATCGCCGCCGACTACATTCCCTACGACAACGTTTCCCTCTGCCGCAACATCGTCCAGCGCAGGCACGCTCGTCTCGTGACGCTGCTTCTTCCCGCTCTTCGCTCCTGCTCGGCCGCTCGGTCCGGCCCTGGTCGCGCCGGCATCCGGCGGCGCTGCGCGGTCCAGCCGTCCAGTCGCCAACACCGCCCCGACCGTGCTCTCCGTACCGTTCACGCCCACCTGCCCTCGCCCGGTCTTCGTCGCGCCGCCGGATGGGATTCGCCGACGTGCTCCAGTCCAGCGGTCCGGTCCAGCGTCCGCTTCGGGTCCGCCGCCGCGTGTCCGCAGCCAAGAGTAGGCGGCCGGTTGCTCCGCGTACGCCGAATGGCCGATTTCTTCACTCTGGCGGATGAATCACAGCCTCTCGCCCGCCTGTGCGAGAATGGATCTGCAAGGAGGGGAGTACTCCCTGACCCCAGCGGTGACGTCCGTCAACACGACCGGCGTCGCGGACGTCCCAAGGCGGCCGCGGCCTCGATCCGGTGTCATCGGCCCCGCGTTCAGCGTGGTGGAGGAGACCTCCGGTGATGACTGACGCCTAAGTCCGCCGGAGGTTCGCGATGTCCGTTTCCCTTTGGGTCTGGGGAGCCACCCTGATCGGCCTGCTGGCCGTGCTCGCCCTTGATCTGTTCGTCGTCGGCCGCAAGCCCCACGCCGTATCGCTACGCGAGGCTGGTACCTGGGTTGCCGCTATGGCCGCGCTCGCGATCACCTTCGGTATCGGCCTGAGCCATATCGCCGGACCGACCTACGGCGGCCAGTTCTTCGCCGGCTGGATCACCGAGTACAGCCTGTCGGTCGACAACCTCTTCGTCTTCGTGATCATCATGGCGCGATTCAAGGTGCCGCGAGATTTCCAGCACCGGGTCCTGCTGGTCGGCGTCCTTATCGCCCTGGTACTGCGCGGGATCTTTATCGGCCTCGGCTCGGCGATCGTCTCGACGTTCGACTGGGTGTTCTACGTCTTCGGCGCGTTCCTCATCTACACCGCGGTCAAGCTGGCCGCCGGACACGAGAGCGGCCCGGCGCACAGCGATGCCGCCGAAGGTTCGCCGAAGCCCGCCCCGGCCCGTGAAAGCGGCCTGGTTCGCCTGGTGCGCCGCGTGTACCCGACGGTGGACGAGTACGACGGCACCGCGTTGACGACGCAGATCACCAGCGAACCGGCGCCCTCCGGTGCTGCTCGTACGCGTCGCGCGCTCACGCCGATGGCCTTGGTGATCCTCGCGATCGGCGCGACCGACCTGCTGTTCGCGCTCGACTCCATCCCCGCGGTCTTCGGGCTGACTCAGCAGCCGTACATCGTATTCACCGCCAACGCCTTCGCGCTGCTCGGCCTGCGCCAGCTGTACTTCCTCATCGGCGGCCTGCTCGATCGGCTGGTCTACCTGTCCACCGGCCTGTCTGTCGTGCTCGGCTTCATCGGCCTGAAGATGATCGTCGAGGCGCTGCACGGGTCCGGAATCGAGCACCTGGGCCCGATCGCGCTGCCGAGCGTCTCCATTCCGTTCTCGCTCGGCGTCATCGTCGTCACCCTCGCCGTGACGACGGTGCTGAGCCTGACCGTCGGCCGCCGCCGCGCGCTCGAGGCCGCCTCCGCGACCGGCCAGGAGCGCTGACCGGCTCGCGGGCCGGGTCGCAGGCCGCGCGGAGTACGCTGCTATGATCCGCCGGTTGACGAGGCGGAAGCGCCAGGTGGCAGGGCGAAGGGACGGCTGAGCGTGAGCGGCACCGTGGTGGCGGCGGACGACCAGGCTTCGCCCGGCGGCTCTGCTCCGGCCAACGCCTCCTGGCCGCGCACAGCCGCGCGGCTAGCCCGCAGTTCCGCAGTGCGCGCGTGGCCCGCGGTCTGCATCTACCTCGCGATCAGGCTGGTCAGCACCGCGGTCTTCGCGATCCTTTCCGCAGGGCACGGATATGCCCAGCGCGGCCTGTTCGTGTTCGTGGACTCCGGCTGGTACCGGCTCATCGCCGAGCACGGCTACGACACGCACATCGCCAAGTTCGGCTCGCCGTTCCCGTTCTTCCCGCTCTATCCGGGACTGATGCGACTCGGCCACGACGTCACCGGCCTGAGTGTCGACGTCGTGGGCGTCATCATCACCTGGCTCGCCGCCGCGGCCTGCGCCTGGGCGCTCTTCGAGATCGGCCGGCGGGTCCGCGACGCGCGCACCGGCGTGATCTTCGCCGCGCTCTGGGCGCTGCTGCCCTCCGCCGTCATCGAGGGTGCTTCATACGCCGACACCCTCGCGATCTGCTTGTCCGCATGGGCGATTTACGCGCTGCTGCGTCGCTGGTGGGTCGCCGCCGGGATCCTGGCCTTCTTCGCCGGGCTGACCAGGCCGACCGCGAACGCCCTCGTCGCCACCGTCTGTCTGGCAGCGCTCATCGAACTGATCAAGCGCCGTGGTCACCTGCGCGACGACACGACGGGCGGCGCGGCCTGGCGCCCCTGGTTCGCGCTGGTGATCCCGCCGCTCGGCATGATCGGCTACCTCGCTTACGTGGCGCATCGCATGGGCAGCCTCACCGGCTATCTCAAGGCACAGAAGCAGTGGGGTACCGGCTTCAGCAACGTGCAGTTCGTGTTGCACCGCATCCACGAGGGCATGCTCGGTACCGCACCCGGTTACCAGAACTACCCGACGCTCATCACCACTGCCGCGCTACTCGCCGTTCCGGTGCTTATCGTGCTGCTGATTCTCCAGCGTGTGCCGTGGCCGCTTATTTGCTACACGGTCATCGTCGCGGTGATCGTCTACGCGTCGATCCACGTGTACACGGTCGTGCCGCGCGAGTTCCTCGCTCTCTTCCCGCTGCTGCTGCCGATCGCCTCCGCGCTGGCCAAGATCCAGCGTCGCCCGGCCGTCTACCTCGTCCTGGCCGCGCTCGCGGTCGGTGCCGGGTGGTATGCGTGCTACATCCCGATCAACGCCGGCGGCTCGATTCCGTAACCTCAAGCGCGACTTTGCAGACTTCTTACCTAAGAGCACGGTTCCACTCTTGCGCGGCGCACAGAGCTGAACCAAAGTTCACATTCGGTGGCCTCCCTCCCGCCACGCCCGATACCGCGCGCATTCACCTGCTCCGCCGAAGCTCCGTTCTGCACTAGGCACTTTCCGCACCCATCAGGAGTTTGGCATGCCCACCCACTCCCGCCGCGCTGCCGCCGCCTTGAGCGCCGTCACCGCGTTGACCGCCGCGCTTGCCTTGCAGCCAGGCAGCGCTTCGGCCCTCGACGACGGCTCCCTCTCCCTTGCCGCAGGCACCTCGGTCGGCGTGCACAACACGTACGATCAGAGCGCTTACACCTACCTCGACCAGGCGCTAGACGCCGGATCTACCCTGATCGAGCTCGACGCGTGGGTGAATCCGTTCACGCACAAGTGGAACGTCAGCCACAGCAACCCGATCGGCAGCAGCAACAACTGCGTCCAGACCAGCACGCTGGCCGGTGCCTACACCGGCAACCGCAGCCAGAACCTGGACAGCTGCCTCGACGACATCCGGGTCTGGCTCCAGGCGCACCCGACGGCCAACCCGATCATGATCAAGCTGGAACTGAAGTCCGGCTTCGACCAGACGATCGGCATGGGCCCGGCCGAACTCGACGGGTACATCAAGGCGAACCTCGGCAACCTCGTCTACCGGCCGGTGGACCTGCTGACCAAGCCGGACGGCAGCCTGTACCCCGACCTGGACACCGCCGCGAAGGCAGGCAACTGGCCGAGCCGCTCCGCGTTGCAGGGCAAGGCGATCGTCGAGGCGATCCCCGGCACCTTCGAGCAGGGCAACCCCTTCGACCACCTGTGGACCGACGTCGAGTACTCGACCTATCTCAAGGGTCTGGCAGCGTCTGGCACCATCTCCAACGCGGAGATCTTCCCGAGCGTCCTCGGCGCGCAGAGCGGCGACCCGCGCACCCGCTACTCGGACGCCACATTGCGTCCCTGGTTCGTGGTCTTCGATGGTGACGCGAACACATACGTCAGCGACGGAAACACCGAGTGGTACAACGCGAACCACTACCTCGTCGTCGCGACCGACGCCTACGACGTCACTCCGGCGCTCTCCAGCTCCGACCCCGCGCTCACCGACGCGCAGGCCCGCGTGGCCCTGCTCGCTTCGGACAGCGTCTCCTTCGTCTCCACCGACTGGACCACGGCGCCCGCCAACGGCGTGCTGCCCGACGTTCTCCCGCGAGGCTGATCCACGATGACGACCTCTGCCAGCCGCGCACTCACGCGGCCGCGCAGGGTCGCCGTCACGGCTCTCGCAACCGCGCTCGCCACTGCGCTCACTTCGGTGAGCGTGGCGGGCGCGACCGCGCGTGCGGCGACCACGGCGGCCCCAAAGTCAGCAACCCTCGTCACCGACCCGGCCTCGGTGGTGAACCCGTTCATCGGCACCACCGGCGACGGCCACGACTTCCCCGGTGCGGATCTGCCCTACGGCATGATCCAGTGGAGCCCGGACACCAACTCGCGGCCGAAGGGAGGCGGATACGACTACGGCGATTCCAGCATCACCGGCTTCAGCCTGACGCACATATCAGGACCGGGATGCGACGCGGCCGGAGACGTCCCGATCCTGCCCACGGTCGGCGCGATCGACAGCTCTCCGGGCTCTGATTCGCAATCCTTCTCGCACTCGAACGAGAGCGCGAACCCCGGCTACTACGGGGTGACGCTCGGCAACGGCGTGAAGACCGAACTGACCACCACGGCGCGGGCCGGCCTTGGCCGCTTCACCTTCCCGGCCACGACGCAGGCGAACCTGATCCTCAAGGTCGCCAACAGCCAGTCCCCGTCAAGCGCGACCAGCGTCAGCGTCCTAAGCAACACCGAGCTCGTCGGATCCGTGACCAGCAACGGTTTCTGCGAGGCGGCGAACCCGTTCACGCTGTACTTCGCGATCAGCTTCGACCACGCATTCACCGCCAACGGTGCGTACGGCTCTACGTCTTCCGGTCCCGCCGGTGAATACGTGACCTTCGATACGACGGCGAACCAGAGCGTGCTCGCTCGCGTCGGCATCTCCTACACCTCGGCCACCGAGGCGCGGGCCAACCGGGATGCCGAAATCCCCGCCACCACGAGCTTCGCCACGGTCCAGGCCGCCGCACACGCCGCCTGGGACGCGCAGCTCGGCAAAATCCAGATCGCCGGGGGAACCTCCGACCAGCAAACTGTCTTCTACAGTTCGCTCTACCACGCATCGCTGCACCCGAACATCTTCAGCGACGCCGACGGTTCGTATCTGGGCTTTGATCAAGCCGTGCACGCGGTCCCGGCCGGCCACGCGCAATACGCGAACTACTCGGGCTGGGACATCTACCGCAGCCAAGCCCAACTCACAGCCCTGATCAACCCGGCCGCCGCAAGCGACATGGCCCAGTCCATGGTCAACGACTACAAGCAGGGCGGCACCCTGCCCAAGTGGGCCATGAACAATGGCGAGACCTACATCATGGTCGGCGACCCCGGCGCGATCGTGCTCGCCGACTACTACGCCTTCGGCGCCAGGAACTTCGACACATCGGCGGCGCTGTCCGCGATGGTGAATCAGGCCACGACGACGAACAACGACCGTCCGGGCGTCGGCTATCTCGACACCTTCGGCTACCTGCCGACCGACAGCGGCTACGGCTGCTGCCACGAATACGCCACCGTCTCCACGCAACTGGAGTACGACTCGGCTGACTTCGCGCTGTCCGCGTTCGCCGGAGCGCTCGGCGATTCCGCCGATCAGACCAAGTTCCAGAACCGCGCGCAGAACTGGCGCAACATCTACAACCCCTCCAGCGGCTATATCCAGCCCCGGCACTCCAACGGACGCTGGATGGACGGCTTCCTGGCCTATCCGATCAGCGGCGGCACCAACAGCAACGACTTCGCCGAGGGCGACTCGCTCATCTACACCGGGATGATCCCGTTCAACGTGGCCGGGCTCGCCTCGGCCGAAGGCGGGAACTCGGGGCTCTCCGGCTACCTCGACCACGTGCTGTCCGGCTACTCGGGACTGCTCAGCCTGGCCGGTTTCCAGGCGAACATGGGCAACGAGCCGAGCTTCGAACTGCCCTGGGAATACGACTACGTCGCGCAGCCCTACAAGACGCAGCGGGACGTGCGGCAGATCCAGGATCAGCTCTGGCCGAACACGCCGGGAGGACTGGCCGGGAACGACGACCTCGGCGAGATGAGCTCGTGGTACGTATGGTCGGCGCTCGGCATGTACCCGGAGACGCCCGGCACCGCGGACCTCGCACTGGGCAGCCCGCTGTTCAGCCAGGCGATCGTGAATCCGGGCGCGGCTAACCAGATGACCATCAACGCGCCTGCCGCAGCCGACGGATCGCCGTACGTACAAAGCCTGACGTACAACGGCGCCGCATGGAACAACGCCTACCTGCCTAAGAGCGCAGTGGCCGCTGGTGCGACGCTGAACTACACGCTCGGATCGTCCGCGAACACCTCGTGGGCTACGGCGTCGACCTCCGCGCCTCCCTCGTACGACGGGACCGCGACCTCGTTCATCACCGAACCGGTCGGCCCGATCACGTCGGGTATCGCGGGCAAGTGCGTTGACGACGCCCGCTCGGGCACCGGCAACGGCACTCACATCCAGCTCTATACCTGCAACGGAACCGGAGCGCAGAACTGGACCGTGGTCCCGGACCACACGCTCCAGGTCTTCAACAAGTGCATGGATGTGATCGGTGGCGCGACGACAGCGGGCACCAAGATCCAGCTCTACACCTGCAACGGCACGACTGCGCAGCAGTGGGTCGCGACCGCGGCCGGCCAGCTTGTGAACGTTGGCTCGGGCCTGTGCCTCTACGCAAGCACCACGAATGACACGGACCAACTTCAGATCAACACATGCACGCCCGGAGCTGCCGACGAGGTCTGGAAACTTCCCTAGTCAACCCCGGTTAACCTCACTCTTTCGGAGTATAGGTATTGTTGCTCGCTACCTGTCGCCCGATCGATGGAGGAGGAGTGAGCGCGCCGTGACCGACAGTACCTTCCCCGGTATGTCTCCACTTGCCGCGATCGCCGAGCAATACGGTTGGCGGCTGCCGGAGCTTGCCTTCGAGCCGGGGCTGGTAGCTGCGGTCGATCAGCACGCCGCCGCGGTGCGCGACGTAGTTCACGGGCACCGATCGCTGCGTGAAGCACTGTCCGACTATGTACTCGGGTTCACCGACGCGCTGCATGAGATGGGCTGGTTGGCGCACGAAGGGTACGACTTCGCCACGGTGCGCCTAATAGCCGTATGCCACTTCATGCGTGAATACGGTGTCATTTAGAGGCGCGTGAGTCAGGCGCGTGTTAGTCAGAAGCAGCGTGAGCGCCGCCGGATAGGCGGCGCTCACGCTATCTGCCTTACGCCTTACGCACGCGAACCCGTATCAGCCACTCATCGGCGGGTTGCCGGACGGTCCAGGCGGCGGCGTACCGGGCCCGCTCTGTCCCATCCCGCCGGTCCCACTCTCGGTGCTCGTGCCCATCGTTCCGGTCCCGCCCGACATCGGTCGTGCGGTCGCGGGAGGCGCCATCGTGCCCTGGCCGCGCAGCGCGTCGGACCGGCCCTGCTGGTAAGCGCTCACGCCTCGGGCATCACGTTCTGCGCCATCCAGCACCCGCTCCCACCGTTGACGCATCGGCATGATCAGGCCGCCACCCACGCCCACCACCACGACGCCGACGATCGCGGCGAGCACCGCCACCAGGATCGGGCCAGTGATCGTGGTCGCGATCCCGGCCTGCCCGAGCGCGGCGATGATGCCGATGCCGAGCACGAACACGGATGCGATGGTCGCCAGCGTGCGGCCGTAAGACAGGCTGGAGAGCGCGGCGCCGACCAGGTCGCGCACCACGCGGGCGATGAAGGCCGCGACCACCACGATCGCGAGCGCGACCAGGCCGCGCGGCAGCCACGCCACCACTCCGTTGATCATGGTGCTGACCGGGTTGTTGCCGAATACGCCGATCGCCAGCTGCAACGTGACCAGCAGCAGCGCGTAATAGACCACCTTGCAGATCAAGCCGGTGGTGTCGTATTTGCTGTTCGCCAGCGCGCGGCTGATCCCGCCGCGCTCGGCCATCCGCTCGAAACCGGCCTTGCGCAATACCACGTCCAGCGCGCGGGCAAGCAGCCGCGCGATGAACCAACCGATGAAGAGGATGACCAGGAAACCGACGAACTTGGGGATGAATCGGGCCACCGCGCTCCACGCGTCGGTCACGCCCTGGCTGAAGTTGATGGAGGCCATGGGAATCTGCTGCACCGCTGTCACCGCCTGCTCTCCGGGCCGCGCCCGCCGCGCGGACACCTACACCAACCGTGGTAACACGGTGCATATCGGGTGGCGCGTGGGGTGACCCGAATGGGTGTCAGAACGGAGCAAGCGTCAGAACGCCTGCGGGCGGCGCGATCCAGTGCCTGACGGCGCTTCAGCCGGTTGGTGGTTCCCCGGGGGTCTCGGTCGCGCTCTGCCCGCCCTTCCGGTGCATCCGATAGTGCAGAACCATGAACGGCAGGCCGAAGACCCAGAACGCGTGCTCGGCGCGTAGCTCGCCGTCCTCGACGTACACGTCAAGTTCCTCGGCGAAGCCCTGCACGGCCGCGGTCGTGAGCTCTCGGCTCTCGGCGTCGATGTACGTGAGGTAGTGCCCTGGGTGCTTGAGTTCGCTGCGGCTGCTTAACACCAGCCCGCCTCCCGGCCGCGAGCGCGGGGCGAGTGTCGCGGTAAAACTGGCCTGGGGGAGCGGGAAGCCGACGCTGACGTAGCCACGATCCTCGTGGCGGTACGTCGTATAGATACCGATATAGATCGGCTCGTCCGTGTCGGCGAAGGAGCGGATCCAGCCGCGCACCGCGATCACGTCCTCCTCGGGCGCGGAGATCGTGTCGATCCGGCTGCGAATGCCGCGCTGAGTCTCGCGCTGGTTCATCGGCACGCTCGCCTGGCCCAGCGGACGCGCGAGCAGGTTGCGGTACAGCAGATAACCCGGGCGCACCCACAGCCGCCACTCGGGCACGATGTCGAGGGTGAACCGTGTCGTGTGCTCGTAGAACTCGCGGACGCGCGGGTCGACGAGTGCGGGATCGAACTCCGGACCAGCCAACGCATCGAGTGACGCGACGATGCCGACATCAGGGGCGTCCGCGGTGTACGTACCGCCGAGCACGTCGGCTAGCTCTCGTACGTAGCC
Organism: Actinocrinis sp.; assembly: GCF_035605935.1. GTDB lineage: Bacteria > Actinomycetota > Actinomycetes > Streptomycetales > Catenulisporaceae > Actinocrinis. Next base: position 22,514 of record NZ_DATNGK010000211.1, read on the forward strand.
GGTGCCGACGTACCGGTTGCGCGACTCGAGCGGTACGACGAACGGCAGATCCTCGGCGTGTACGCGCTCGGCCAGCATGCTGATCTGCGGATCGCGGAACAGCAGGGCCGAAAGCACCCGAAACGAAACCACGGTCGTGGTAGCCACCACAGCGGGCGCCGCGGCCCGCCGCCGCAGCGCGAACCCACCGCCTACGGCCATACCGAGGACCGGCCCCAAGGCCACCTTCTGCGGCCGCAGCCCGAGCGCTCCGGCCGCCGCGCCACTCACCGCGCCGACGGCCACGGGCCCCGCACCGGTCGCCCGGCCGGCTGCCCAAGCCACCGGCGCCGTCATCGCGCCGCTGGCCAGGATGCGCGACCACAGCTCGGGAATCTCGCCAGGCCGTTGCCGACCGCGCGACACCGCCTCCGCGGCGCCCAAGCCCAACGCGCCGGCCGCAGCGCCCAACAAGCCCGCCCGAGCGCCACGGTGCCCGGCCAGTGCCGCGCCAGCCACCGCACCCAGCGCGCCCGCCGTCAGAACCTGCTGCTTCCGGCTCGGTCCCGTCCCGCCGCTTCCGCCGCCCGCCCCACGCTCAGTCGCCACCCGCGTAACCTACCCTGCAGCGTCGGTACAGCACCCTGCGAAGCGCCGAACGAAGCGTGAGGACAATCGGCGCTCGCAGTTCTCAGCTCGCCGTCCACTCGCCGACGGATGGCGAATGTGCGGCGCTTCTGTGCTCAGATCACCAGCCTCGGGCTCTCCACTCCGCGAGGTGCGGTCGCTCGGCGCCCAGCGTCGTGTCCCGCCCATGCCCCGGATAGACCCAGGTTTCATCAGGTAGCACGTCGAAGATCTTCTCCACGACGCCGTTGTAAAGCGAGGCGAACCGTTCTGGGTCCTTCTGCGTATTGCCGACACCGCCGGGGAAGAGGCAGTCCCCGGTGAACAGGTGCGGGTGACCTTTGGGGTCGTCGTAGAGCAGGGCGATGGAACCCGGGGTGTGACCGACCAAGTGGATAACGCGCAGCGGGATGTTGCCGACGTTGATCGTCTCGCCGTCGCGCAGACGTAGGTCCGTGTGCACCGGGATGTCATCCGCGTCGTATTCGCCTGCTGCGGTACGCGCGCCGGTCGCGGCGACGACCGCTTGCAGGGCTTGCCAGTGGTCCGAGTGCTGATGCGTCGTCACCACCGCGGCGAGCGAACCGTTGATCGTGCTGAGGAGGCGGTCGGGCTCAGCTGCCGCGTCGATGAGCATCTGCTCGTCCGTTTGGCGGCAGCGCAGCAGGTACGCGTTGTTGTCGTAGGGGCCGACCGCGACCTTGGTGATCATCAGCGGGGCGAGCTCGCGCACGTCCGCTGGGCCACCGACCGTCACATTGCCGTGGTAGCTCATGCGCCGTCCTTTCGCTGCGTCGGGTCGCTCTCAGTTCCAGGCTGGCACGGCGGGCAGGGCGTCGAAGGGCTCGACGACCAGGCCGTCGCCGTTACTGCGGCCGATCAGCCAGGCCAGCAGCGCTGGTTCGGGGCCGCGTACCAGCAGGTGCTCCTTCTCCGCCGGGTCGCAGCCGACGCCCACCGTGCGCGCCGTGTCCTCCGCGTAGAGGCGGAACGGCGTCTCGACCTTCTTGGCATACGCCGGGTTGGTGAAGCGCTCGGCAGTCATCTCCAGCGCGGGGCCGGTGAATTCGGTAGGCCAGTGCGCGGGGGAGAAGCCGAGGTCGAGGTCCACGTGGTGGATGTAGACCTCCTCCAGACGCCACCAGGGAATGCGCGTGGCCGGCTGCGGGCCGCCGGTGGGCCGCTCGACTGTGGACCGCCACTGCTCGGGCGTGAGGCGCGCCGCCGCCTCGGCGAAGCGCTGTCCGGCATCACGCAGATCGGTGGCGAGCTGCTCGGCGGTGCGCCCGGCACCGGCCTCGATGTCCTCGGTTCGCTGCCCTGGCTTCGGGTACGCCTCGTGCCGTTCCCCGGTCGCGGCCCAGGTCAGCAGGTTGCACAGCGCGTCCGCGTTACGGGCCAGGTGGGTCAGCAGATGCCCGCGGGTCCAGTCAGGCAGCGCGCACGGCTCGCGGACCGCCTGGTCATCGAGCCGCTCGACCGAGCCGAGCAACTGGGCGGTCGCTTCGGTGATCTCGGCCAGCAGCGCGGTCGGGTCGAAGTCCGGGGAGCGCGGATCAATCGTCATGGTTCCTACTCTCCCGCAGCGTGCCCCGGCCGCGCCACGCAAGCACGCATCGCGCGCCACGCAGGGAAGCGTTGCGCGTCACCGCGGAAGTCGGCGTGGGAACACCAGCGCGCCACGGGACCTTATCCGGAACGGAACAAGTCTGTCGGTGCGGCCGCCTAGCATGTTTGGGGGAGTGTTCGGCGGGCCAAGACAGTCGGAAGCATGGGAGCCATCGGTGACGGACAAGCTGGTCGTGCGTGGGGCGCGCGAGCACAATCTGAAAGACGTCTCGCTTGATCTGCCGCGTGACGCCCTTATCGTGTTCACCGGCCTTTCCGGCTCCGGCAAGTCCTCCCTCGCCTTCGACACGATCTTCGCCGAGGGCCAGCGGCGGTACGTCGAATCGCTGTCCGCGTACGCCCGCCAGTTCCTCGGCCAGATGGACAAGCCGGACGTCGACTTCATCGAGGGCCTGTCTCCCGCGGTCTCCATCGACCAGAAGTCCACCTCGAAGAACCCGCGCTCGACCGTGGGCACCATCACCGAGGTCTACGACTACCTGCGCCTGCTTTACGCGCGCGCCGGACGGCCGCACTGTCCCGAATGCGGGCGGCCGATCGCCCGGCAGGCCCCGCAGCAGATCGTCGAGCGGGTGCTCGAACTGGAAGAGGGCACCCGCTTTCAGGTCCTCGCGCCGGTGATTCGTGAACGCAAGGGCGAGTACGGGGAGCTGTTCAAGGATCTGCAAAGCAAGGGTTACAGCAGGGCGCGCGTAGACGGCACGGTGATCCAGCTCGCCGAACCGCCGGTGCTCAAGAAGCAGGAGAAGCACACGATCGAGGTGATCGTGGACCGGCTCGCGGTCAAGGGCAGTGTCAATGGAGAAAATCCTGCCAAGCGGCGCCTGACCGACTCGATTGAGACCGCGCTCGGCCTGGCTGGCGGGATGATCACGCTGGACTTCGTGGACCTGCCCGAGGACGACCCGCAGCGCGAGCGGATGTACTCCGAGCACCTGTACTGCCCCTACGACGACCTGTCCTTCGAAGAGCTCGAGCCGCGCTCCTTCTCGTTCAACTCCCCGTTCGGCGCCTGCCCGGAATGCACCGGCCTCGGCATCCGGATGGAGGTCGACGAGGAACTGATCATCCCGGACCCGGACCTTTCGGTCGCGGAGGGCGCGATCGCCCCGTGGACCGCGGCCGGTCAGGGCTCTGAGTATTTCGGCAGGTTGCTGGAGGGCCTGGCCGACGAACTCGGCTTCGATCTGGACGCCCCGTGGCGCAAGCTGCCGCTCAAGGCGCGCAAGGCGATCCTGCAGGGCCACAACCACAAGGTGACGGTCAGCTACACCAACCGGTTCGGCCGCACCCGCAGCTACTCCACCGGCTTCGAGGGCGTCATCCCGTGGATCGAGCGCCGGCACAGCGAGGCCGAGTCCGACAGCGCGCGGGAGCGGCACGCCGGATACATGCGCGAGGCTCCGTGCCCTGCGTGTAAGGGCACTCGCCTCAAGCCGCTCGTGCTCGCCGTGACCCTGGGGGAGAAGAGCGACGGCGAGGGCGGCGGCAAGTCGATCGCCGAGGTCGCCTCGATGCCGGTCGGCGAGTGCGCGCGCTTCCTCAAGCAGCTCAAGCTCAGTTCGCGCGAGGCGCAGATCGCCGAGCGGGTGCTCAAGGAGGTCAACGAGCGGCTGCAGTTCCTGGTCGACGTGGGCCTGGACTACCTGTCTCTGGACCGCGCTTCAGCCACCCTGGCCGGCGGCGAGGCCCAGCGCATCCGGCTGGCCACCCAGATCGGCTCCGGCCTCGTCGGGGTTTTGTACGTGCTCGACGAGCCGTCCATCGGTCTGCACCAACGCGACAACCACCGGCTGATCGAAACCCTGTTGCGGCTGCGCAACCTAGGCAACACCCTGATCGTCGTCGAGCACGACGAGGACACCATCAAGGTCGCCGACTGGGTGGTGGACATCGGCCCCGGCGCGGGCGAGCACGGCGGGCACGTGGTCGTCTCAGGACCGGTCTCCGATCTGCTCGACTCCGAAGACTCGCTCACTGGTGCGTACCTGTCAGGCCGGATGCGCATCGAGTTGCCCGCCCAGCGACGCCCCGTGGACCCCAAGCGGGTGCTGACCGTGCACGGCGCGCAGGAGCACAACCTCAAGGACATCGACGTCAGCTTCCCGCTCGGCTGCTTCGTCGCCGTCACCGGTGTGTCCGGATCCGGAAAGTCCACGCTAGTCAACGACATCCTCTATACGCACCTCGCCCGCGAGCTGAACGGAGCGCGCGCGGTCCCCGGGCGGCACACCCGAGTCGCAGGGGTCGATCACCTCGACAAGGTGGTGCACGTCGACCAGTCGCCGATCGGCCGCACCCCGCGGTCGAACCCCGC
>NZ_DATNGK010000212.1:0-2027 GCF_035605935.1 Actinocrinis sp.
GATCCCGTTGACGGTGCTCTACCGCTGGTTCTCCTCGCGGGCGCCGGTTGCCTTCCGGCGCACTCGGGAGACCGTGGCCACGCTGATCGTCAACTTCGTGGAGACGTTCAACGGCATACGCGCGGTGCAGGCGTTCCGCCGCGAGCGGCGCAATGACAGGTTGTTCGCCGGACTCAATGGCCGCTACCAGGATGCCAACGCCGCCGCCTTCCGGCTGCACGCAGTGTTCATTCCGGGTAGCGCGTTGATCGGAAACATCGCCATGGTCAGCGTGCTGATCGTCGGCGGCTATCGCGTCGCGAGTGGCAGCCTCGAACTCGGTGTGTTGACGGCGTTCCTACTGTATGTGCGGCAGTTCTACGACCCGATGGAGGACGTGGCGGTCTTCTACAACTCCTTGCAGTCCGCGACCGCCGCGTTGGAGAAGATCGCCGCGGTGCTGGCCGAGGATCCGGCGGTACCGGAGCCGGCGAAGCCGACCCCGCTTTCGCGCCCGTTGGGCGGAGCCATCGACTTCGACCGGGTCGCGTTCAGCTACCGATCCGATCGTCGGGTGCTGCCGGAACTCGACCTGCATGTGCCCGCCGGGCAAACCGTGGCGCTGGTCGGTGCGACCGGTGCCGGCAAGTCGACCATCGCCAAACTGATCTCGCGCTTCTACGACCCGGTCACCGGGAGCGTGCGCTTGGACGGCGTCGACCTCCGGCAGATTGCCGAAACCGATCTGCGCGAGGCAATCGTCATGGTCACCCAGGACGGCTTCCTGTTCTCCGGATCGGTCGCGGACAACATCGCGTTCGGGCGTCCCGATTCGACCTTGGCGGACGTCGAAGCGGCCGCCCGCGCCGTCGGGGCACATGAGTTCATCGAGCGGCTCCCCGACGGCTACGCCACCGACGTGCGCAAGCGCGGCGGGCGGCTGTCGGCCGGGCAGCGCCAACTGGTCGCATTCGCACGCGCGTTCCTTGCCGATCCGGCCGTGCTCATCCTGGACGAAGCGACCTCATCGCTCGATGTGCCAACGGAGCGAGCCGTTCAGCGGGCGCTGCGCACCGTGCTGCGGGACCGCACCGCACTGATCATCGCCCACCGACTGTCCACGGTGGAGATCGCCGACCGGGTGCTCGTCCTCGACGACGGGCGAATCATCGAGGACGGACCGCCCGAGTCGCTGATCGCCGATACGGAGGGTCAGTTCGCCCAGCTGCACACCTCCTGGCGAGACTCGCTGGTCTAACCCGGCCGGCCGCCGAGCCCATCCCGGCTTTCAGCGCGGGCACCTCCCCCACCGCAGCTTCCTGCGCATCCCCGCGCTCCCCGCGCCTCCTACCGCAGCTTCCTGCGCATCCCCGCGCTCCCCGCGCCTCCCACCGCAGCTTCCTGCGCATCGGTGGGACAGCGGTGACGGCTGAGGTGGTCAGGAGTGCACTCACGTCACATGGCTGCGCGCGAGCCGACGGTCTGTGGACGACGCAGCGCGTCGATCGCCGAAATGCGCCATCGTGTCGGCGTGTTCTCGGCGGATCCGGTGCCGATTCTGCGGCGACTCGGCGGATGCAGCCGGCGGGCCGTGCTGCTCGACGAAGGCGTGAGCGAACGCGGGCTGGCCCGAGCGGCAGCCGCGGGACACGTCCGGCGCTTCGGTCGCGGTGTGTATGCCCTGCCCGGAGCAGACGCGGCCATCCTGGCCGCCGTCCGTTGTGGTGGCCTGTTGACGTGCGCCTCGGGGGCAGGCGCGCTCGGACTGTCGGTCCTCGCGCCCACGCGCCGCGTCCATATCGCGACCCGGAACAACCCGGTCGGGCTGACCGCGCCCGTGGTCCTGCACCGTGGCCGCTCGTGCCGCTACGACGGGCCGCTACCGGTAGCAGGCACGCTGGACTGCGCCGCGCAGGCGCTGCGCTGTCTGCCTCCGATGGCCGCTCTGGTCATCGTCGACAGCGCCCTCGCCGCCCGTCGCGTCACCGTGGCCGAGCTCTACGCGCGGCTCGGCACCAAGGGCTCGGCGGCGGCCCGGATATTGCTCA
>NZ_DATNGK010000213.1:0-31853 GCF_035605935.1 Actinocrinis sp.
GATCGCGGCCATCAGTGATCCACCGACATCACAGAGCGACAAGTTCACGAAGTTCTTCCTGGAGATGTCCACCTGGGACGGACAGAACTTCCTGCGTTCGGCGAAGACCTTCACGTGGGAAGAGGCAGTCAAGCGAGCCGAGTGGTTCCACAACCTTTCCTGGGAGGACGCGGAACGCCGCTGGGCCCGCTTGAAGATGTGAGCGACACCAGCTGGGCGCCCGCGAACGCGGTAGCGACGCAGCCGTCTACCATCTCCGCTCTGCGGTTCTTGTGATCGAACACCGCCATGCCCTCCATCGAGAGCGCGTGCAGCAAGTCGACCGCCACGGCAAGCTTGTGCACGATCGGCGCGCGGGCGCTGCCGACCACCACCGCCTGAAGGCAGTGGCGCGCGCCCAGAACCCGGGCGACCAGCCTGGCCCGGGGGTCCGCCGGATGCGCGCAGGTCAATTTGATCAGCGCGCCCGGCGCCACCAGCAGCGTTGCCCCGTAGGCGAACCGGGTCAACGGCAACGCGGTCAACGAGACCCCGCGACTCTCCGTCTTCTGCATCAGTGCTTCGTGGTCCGGGTCAATACCCCGAGCACGCCCAGCCCCGCCGCCGCCGCGCCGACGCCCGCCAGGCGCGCGTGCCGGGAGACCCAAACCTGCGGATCGCGGTTGTGCGAGCGCTGGTCGAACTCGCCGTGTGCACCGAAGTCGTGGCCGCTGTCACCGTCAGCGGGCTCCCACAGGTTCTCCGGCCGATTCGCGGCGGCCTTCTGCTCCGTCTGCTGCGAGTCGAACCCGGTCTTGGCGAGATAGCGGTCCAGCAGCCCGGAGAAGAACTTCTCCGCGGTGATGGTCAGCGCCGTCGAGAAGCCCACGTAGTACTGCTTGCGCTGCGGATGATCCGCCGCGAAGGCCACTGCACGGGCGGCGACCTCCGGCTGGTAGATCGGCGGCACCGGCTGCGGGTGGTTCGGCATCCGGGAGAGCACCCAGGAGAACTGCGGGGTGTTCACCGCCGGCATCTGCACTACCGTCAGCTTCACGTTGCTGCGCTTGTGCATCAGCTCCGTGCGAATGGACGACGCGACACCGTTGACCGCGTGCTTCGCGCCGCAATACGCCGACTGCAACGGGATCGAACGCGACCCGAGCGCCGAGCCGACCTGCACGATGACGCCGTGATCGCGCGGCTCCATCTTGCTCAGCGCGGCTCGCAGCCCGTTGACAGAGCCCAGATACGTCACCTCGGTCACCCGGCGGAACTCCTCCGGTTTGATCTCGGTGAAGGGCGCGAACACAGACGTGAACGCGACGTTGACCCACACGTCGATCGGGCCGTACTCCGCCTCGACCTGGTCCGCCGCGGCTCGCACCTGCTCGTGGTCGGCCACGTCGGTCGGCAGCACCAGCGCCTTGCCGCCCAGCTGCTCGACCTCGCGCGCCGCCGCCTCAAGACCGGTGCGCCCGCGGGCGACCAGGCCGATGCGCGCGCCGCGCTTGGCGAACTCGCGCGCCGTCGCCCGGCCGATCCCGCCACTAGCGCCGGTGATGACAACGGTCTGACTCACTGTCTCATCCTCCGTTCGTCGGAACGCGTTCGTCGAATCGCTTCTGTCCCGCCGGCCGTCACGTCGCCGCACGCTGCGGCGCGCGCACGCCGCCGCGGGCGCCCTCGGCCAGCAGATGAGCCGCGCGGTCGACCACCGCCATGATGGTCAGCGCCGGGTTCGCAGATCCCTGAGTCGGGAACACACTCCCGTCCGTGATCAACAGATTCGGGATCGAGAAGCTGCGCAGGCTCGCATCGACCACGCCCTCCTGCGCGGTGCGGCCCATCCGCGCGCCGCCGACCAGGTGCGCGAACCGCTGGATGGTCATCACCTCGGCGGCCCCGGCCGCGTGCAGGATCTCCTCCATCTTCGCCTGAGCGGCCTGCATCAACGCATGGTCGTTGTCGCACATGCTGTACGACATGTTCACCACCGGCAGGCCGTAACGATCCTTCTGCTCCGCCAACGTCACCCGGTTCTGCGGCAGGGGCAGGAATTCGCACAGCGCGCCGAGCGTGGCCCAGTGCACGTAATCGCTCATGTACGTACGCAGATCCTCACCCCAGTGCCCCTGCGCCGAGACGTGCTCGGCCCAGGTGATCGGCAGCGGTGAGACGTTCTGGATCGAGAAACCGCGCTTGTACTCCTTCAACGGATCCGTCTCGTAGAACTCCTCGCTGCTCACTTCCGGTGGTGGCGCCTTGTACATGCGCACCTCTTCGGCGAAGCGGCCCGCGGTCTGCGGCGCGCCCTGCACCATCAAGTACCGGCCGACGAGGTCATACTCGTTGCACAACCCGTTCGGGTGCCGCGCGGTCGCCGAATTGAGCAGCAGCCGCGGGGTTTCCAGCGAATATCCGGCCACCGCGACCATGCGCGCGGCCTGGAAGTGCTCACGTCCGCGCAAGAAGTAGTGCACGCCGGTCGCGTACCGGCCGTCCTGGTCCGTCGCGATCCTGCTGACCATCGCGTCGGAACGGATCTCGGCGCCGTGCGCGAGCGCGTCTGGCACGTGCGTGATCAGCGGCGATGCCTTGGCGTTCACCTTGCAGCCCTGCAAGCAGAACCCGCGGTAGATGCAGTGCGGCCGATTGCCGAAGCGGCCGTTGGAGATCGCCACCGGGCCGACCCGGGCCTGAATGCCGAGCGCCGCCGCGCCGCGCAGGAAGATCTCGCCGTTGCCGCCGACCGGATGCGGTGAATGAGGGTACGAATGCGGATCGCCCCACGGCCAACGCTGGCCGGCCACCGGCAGTTCGCGCTCGATCCGCTCGTAGTAAGGTCGCACCTCGTCATAGCTCAGCGGCCAGTCGAATCCGACCCCATCCAGCGAATGGGTGTGGAAGTCGGAAGGGTGCAAGCGCGGGGCGTACCCGGCGAAGTGCACCATCGAGCCGCCGACGCCGCGCCCGGAGTTGTTCGAGCCCAGCGGCACCGGATCAGAACCCGAAATCACCCGCGGCTCGGTCCAGTACAGGTGGTGCGAGCCCGCCTCGTCGCTGACCCAGTGCGCGTCCGGATCCCAGAACGGCCCGGCCTCGAGCACGACCACCGACCAGCCCGCGCGGGCCATCCGCTGCGCCAGCGTCGCCCCACCCGCGCCGCAGCCGACGATCACCAGGTCGACCTCGTCGCCGTCCTCGTGCCGCCGCATGTTCTCGATCAGCTGCTTGTTGAATCGGGTGCCGTCGTTCGGCAGCAGCCACGCCGACTGGTTACGCGACCGCACCCCGCCGCGCAGCACAGCACTCTTGACCGCCTGCGCGGCAGTGCTGAGTCCAGTGCCCGTGGATCCCGCGCTCATCGTGACGCCCTACTGTTCATCGTTGGATACCGGCCTCGGGGTCTTCCTCGGGATGCCGGTCGGGGACCTCCCAGGGCTCGCGCATGTCGACACCCATCCGCATGTAGCCGCGCGGATACGCCGGACCGCCGAAACCGATCTCGTTCCAGGCCCACGGATGCGAGTAGAACGCAGTACACGCATACCGGGTCCACAGGCTCCAGACGTGGCCGGCCGGCATGCCGTGCCACGGTTTGCTGTCCAGGCCCTGCACGGTGCGGATGATGTCGGCCTGCTCCTCGCGGCTCAGATTGGCGAAGCAGACCCCTTCATCACCGGCCGCTTCGCGCGCGTCCTGGTCGAGCCCGGCCAGCGACCTGCGCCATGCCTCGCCGTCTTCGGGCATGTCCTCGTAACGCCAGCCGTCGGTCTGCGCCTCAGCCAGGCGCGCGTCGACCATCTGCAGCACCGGCACCCTCGGTTCTTCCCACTGCGCCAGCAGGTGGTCGAAGAGAGCCGCCGCGGCAGCCTCCTCGGCCGGGTCGAAGAACCGTAGATCCGGTTGCAGGCCGAGCCGTTCCAGCACGACGCCGGAAGTCGTCGCGTCCCAGGTGTGCGCTTCCTGGATGACGTCAAAGCCGGGGAAACGCTCGTTGCGGCCGCCGCCGGGCACTCGCGCCCGCTCGGCGGCCCGCAACTCGCGTCTTGTTACCCGGCTCATCGCTCCCGCCGCAGCACCGAGGCCACCAGGCCCATCCCGCCGACCATCGTGACCAACAGCGGGGCGAACAGCGGCGGCCCGAGCTCGATGTTGTAGCGGGCCATCGACCAACCGCCCGGCTTCTGCGCGATGCCGCGCACGTGCAAATACGTGCCCTGCAACCCGTTCGCCACGATCATCCCCGAGGCGATCGGCAGCACGGTGCGCGCCGCCTTGGCGTCGTAGAAACCGGCCACGCCAGCCGCCACGCCGATCGGACCGAGCGCCACCGGCCACCACATCATCTTGTTGCCGAAGCTGGCCCGGTCGTGCTCCAGATAGATCTCCGCCGCGGTGATCAGCGAGCCGGCCGCGGTCAGCAGCGAAAGCGTGCGCTCGAACCGGCCGTGCCGCACATTCCACAGCAACCGCCCGGCGAGACCGGCCGCTTCACTGCGCAGCGCCCCGTCACGACCCGGCGCAACCGCGGCCGTCTTGGCCGCGGTCTTGATCGCGGCGGCCGCGGCCTTCACCGCGGTCACCGCCTCGGCGGCGTCAGTCGCCAGATCAGCAGGCTTCTTCGACCCGGCAACCTTGCCCGGCCGAATCCTCGGATGAACCAACAGGCTCATCTTCCCTCCGCCCTTCCGCCCACGGATTTCTTCGTCGTCCTGCTTTTCCTTGTCGCGACCTTCGTCGTCGCGTCCTGCGTCACTGGCCTTCCTCGGCGCCCGGCCGGTCGTCCCGATCCCGGCCACCCGGCAGGAATTCCTGGATCTTCGCCTTCACGCCCTGCCGCACCATGCCCGCGCGGTCCGGGTCGCCGTGGATCATCGCGGTCGCGGCCGCCTCGATCTGGTCCAGCGTCGCGTGCGGCGGGATCGGCGGCACGGCCGGATCAGTGCAGAAGTCGATGACGAACGGCCGGTCCGAGGCCAGCGCCTGCTGCCAGGCGGCCTCCACCTGGTCCGGCTTCTCCACCCGCACCCCGCCGAGCCCGACCATCCTGGCGAAGTCGGCGTAGTGCACGTCAGGGATCGACTGCGAAGGCACGAACTGCGGCGCGCCCTCCATGGCCCGCATCTCCCAGGTCACCTGGTTCAGGTCCTGGTTGTTGAGCACCGCCACGATCAGCCGCGGGTCGCTCCACTGCTCCCAGTACTTAGCAGCCGTGATCAGCTCCGCCATGCCGTTCATCTGCATCGCGCCGTCGCCGACCAGCGCGATCACCGGCCGGTCGGGGTGCGCGAACTTCGCGCCGATCGCGTACGGCACGCCGGGGCCCATCGTCGCCAGGGTTCCGGAGAGCGAACCGCGCATCTGGCCGCGCATGCGGATGTGCCGCGCGTACCAGTTCGCCGCGGAACCCGAGTCGCTGGTCAGGATCGCGTCCTGAGGCAGCAGCCGGTCGACCGCGTGCACGACGTACTCGGGGTTAATCGGCTCGGCGTCCACGGCGGCGCGCCGCTGCATTACCTCCCACCACCGTGCGACGTTCTGCTCCACCGTCTCCCGCCAGCCGCGATTTTCCTTGGCGCGCAGCAGCGGCAGCAGTCGGGTGAGCGTGCGCTCCGCGTCCCCGACCAGGTTCACTTCGAAGGGGTAACGCAGGCCGATCATCGACGGATCGATGTCGATCTGTACCGCCCGCGCCTGATCGAACTTCGGCAGGAACTGTGAGTACGGGAAGCTCGAGCCGACCACCAGCAGCGTGTCGCAGTCGCGCATCAGCTCATACGACGGTCGGGTGCCGAGCAGGCCGATCGAGCCGGTGACGTACGGCAGTTCGTCGGACAGCGAGTCCTTGCCAAGCAGCGCCTTAGCCACGCCCGCGCCGAGTAGGTCGGCAACCTGCTCCACCTGCGCCCTGGCCCCACGCGCACCCTGCCCGGCCAGAATCGCGACCTTCTCGCCGGCATTGAGGATGTCGGCCGCGCGCTGCAGATCCTCGTCATCCGGGATCGGCGCGAAGCGGCTCATGCCCTTGCTCGAGGGCACCATCTTGAACGCGTGCTCCGGCGGCTCGTATTCGAGCTCTTGCACATCGGCCGGGATGATCAGCGCGGTCACCGTGTGCCTGGCGTAGGCGATGCGCATGGCCCGGTCGAGCACGTTGGGCAGCTGCTGCGGGACGGTGACCATCTCGCAGTACTCTGAGGCCACGTCCTTGTACAGGCTCAGCAGGTCGACTTCCTGCTGGTACGACCCGCCCATTGCGCTGCGGTTGGTCTGGCCCACGATCGCGACGACCGGCACGTGGTCGAGCTTCGCGTCGTACAGGCCGTTGAGCAGGTGGATCGCGCCGGGACCCGAGGTCGCCGCGCACACGCCCACCTTTCCGGAGAACTTCGCGTACCCGACCGCCTCAAAGGCCGCCATCTCCTCGTGGCGGGCCTGCACGAACATCGGGTCGTTGTCGGCTCTGCCCCACGCGGCAAGCATCCCGTTGATGCCGTCACCCGCGTAGGCGAAGACATGGTCGACGCCCCACTCGCGCAAGCGGCTGAGGATGTAGTCGGAAACCTTCTCGGCCATCTGGATCAAACACTCCCTCCGACGATCTGCGACCGACCCGTATTGCCCGGGTCCGGTGGATTCATTCACAACAGCAACGGTCAGGCGATGCGCGCCGGCCGTTCGCTCGTGGAGGCTGCGGCTACAGACGGTCGCGGCCCGCCTGCGGGGATGAGACCGGGTTCGCCGCCAGCAGGATCGCGCCCCACAGCATCAGAGCGATCCCAGCCACCTCTAGCACGATCCAACCGTCGAGTCTGATCCGCTCGCCGAACATCGCCACGCCGAGCGCTGTGCTGGCGACCGGATCGCTGATGGTCAGGGCCGGCTGGGTGACGGCGAGTGTCGCGCTCTGCAACGCGTATTGCAGTAGCAGCAGGCTGCCGACGCCGGCGGCCGCCATCGCGTATAGCTGCCAGGAGGCGAAGACCCCTGCGAACCCGTTCGCGGCCTTCTCGGTCGCCGCCTTCATCAGCGCGGCGGTCAGCGCGAAGCCGACGCCCGAGGCGATGCCGAGCAGCGCGCCGCGGGCCGGTCCGCGCCTCCAGCGCGCGGCCGCGATCAAGCTGCCGATCAGCACGCCTACCGCCGCCACAGCCACCATCCAGGCCACCGCGCTCGGCGAGGTGTTGCCCGGCGTCGGCGCCGCGCCGATCAGCAGCAGCGCCAGCCCGCCGGTCAGCGCCGCGATCGCCAGCCACGCCTGCCGGCCGAGCGGGTTGTGTGACAGCCGCGAGGCGATGAGCAGGGTGAACGGCAGCTCCGCGGACAGCAACGGCTGCACGAGCGAGAGTCCGCCGAGGTACAGCCCGGTCGCCTGCAGGATGAATGCGGCGACCAGGCAGCCGATCCCGGCCAGCCACACCCGACGACGAATCAGCTCGCTGATGAGTGCGCGGCGCTGCCGCGGCTCGGAGGGGGTACGCCTGGCTGCGCGCCGCTGCAGCACGGAGGCCATCGCATTGGCGGCCGCGGCGAGCAACGCCGCGGGGATGGCGATGAGTTCCGATGTCACAGCGCGCTTTTCGTCCTCGGCACGACGCCCCTACTCTCCGGAATCCGCCGGTTGACACCGCGGCGCTCAGCCCCGCACCCGTCAGTCCCGCACCCGCTAACACAGCGCCGCACGCAGGCGCCCGAGGACCGACGCGAGCAACCGCGAGATGTGCATCTGTGAATAACCGAGCCGCGCCCCGATTTCCCGCTGCGTCATGCCCTGGAAGAAATGCATCATCAAGATGCTCCGGTCCCGCTCGTTCAGCGCCGCGATCAGCGGTTTGAGCGCAGTACGGTCGACAACCGCCTCCAGTCGCTCGTCCTCGCCGCCGAGCAGGTCGACCAGGCTCGGGCTGCCGGGCTCCGCGCGCAACGGCCGGTCCAGCGACGCGACCGTGTAACTGTCCATCGCCACCAGCGCCTCGGTGATCAATTCCGCGGGCACCGCGATCCGCGCGGCGATCTCCTCGACCTTCGGCGACCTGGCCAGCTCTCGGGTCATCCGCTCGGCGCAGGCGCGCACGGTTCGGGTCAGTTCCTGCATCGAGCGCGGTACATGGACGTCCCAGGTGGCGTCGCGGAAATACTTCTTGATCTCACCGAGGATGACCGGCGTCGCGTACCCGAGAAAGGCGGTCCCGCGCTCCGGGTCGAAGTTGTCCACCGCCTTGACCAGCGCGAGGTACGCCACCTGCACGAAGTCCTCGGTCAGTTCGCCGCGGCCGCCATAGCGCAGCGCGATGTGCCGCGCGTACGTCAGGTGGTCCTCGATCAGCGCGGCGCGCAATGCGGCATGCTGCGGATCGTCGCCGCGCAGGGACCTGAGCAGGCGGAACCGACGCATCGTCGTTGCCCGCTGCTCGGCACGCTCGGATTCGGTCATGGTGCTCACGCTAGTGAGCTAGAGCCGATAGCTGCACTATGCAAATGTAGTGCAGGGCAATAAAGCGCAACCGCTGCTAACAGCGCTTTTCAGGCCCACTATCCGCCGCCACGAGGCCGCGCAGATCGTTCGAACGGGCGATGCCGCCGTGACCGGCGCGCGACTGAGCGTGAAAAGTTGCCTAGAGCAAGGTTTGCCGGGGCCGCGCGGTGGAGAAAGCAAGGGGCGCACGGCACTCGAGATCACGGCAAGATCAAGCAACCACAGGAGGTGGCTGTGATGGTGGCACAGAATCCGCGGATCGAGGAACATCCGGATCTGATGGCGCTGCGCGCCGATTCCGAGCGCGCCGCGGTCCGCCCGGCGGCGCAGGCGGTCGAGTGCCTGAGCCTGCTGGCGGCGCTGTACCTGGCGGCCTCGCCCTGGATCGTCGGTTTCAACGCGACGTTCCGCAACCTCGCGATCAACGACCTGATCCTCGGCGTCGCCCTGGCGGTGTTCGCGCTCGGCTACGGCGCCGCCTACGAGCGGACGCACGGCATGGCCTGGGCCGCTGCCCTCGTCGGCGTGTGGACCATCATCGCGCCGTGGGTCATCTCCGGCCGGCCCGCTACTTCGGGCTCGGAGGTGAGCAACGTGATCGCCGGAGCCGTGGTGGTCCTGATGGCGCTGGCGACCATCGCCCAGGGCACGATGCGCGGCTCGTCCCGCGTGATGTCCCGCACGACGCTGCGCTGAGCCGGCCGCGATGCGTCCGCTCGGCTACGCCGTCTCCCTGATCGCCGTCGACTGCGACGATGAGGTCAAGGGCGGCGTACCGCTGGCCGAACTGCGCCTGCCCAGCCTCGAGACGGGGCTGGCGCGGGCGTGGCTCGACCGCAACCGGTACTACCGCATCTTCGCGGTGCCGGGAGACGTGCAGGCACCAGGCCGTCCGGAGTTCGTAGTCGGCGTGACGCCTACCGAATACCGCGACGTCATGGCGAGTGTTTCCGCGTGAGGTGACGAAGGAGGCCGCCGCTCGGCGCTCAAAGCTCCGGGCGGCGGCATTTTCGTGCCAGCCTCGGTCAGAGCGGGCACATCGCCTGCACGGCCCCATTCTGTGGATGAATCGGCCGGTTGCGGGTAGAGCCGCCGCGCGCGCTTACCGCCTTGGGATGGGACGGTGGGGATATGTCACGATTCGGTGCCGTCTGCGTGCGCGACCCCGGGCGCTCGGCCGAAGCGCGGGATTCCATGCGCCGCGAGCGGGCCGACCTTGAGCCCGGCGGCCCGGCAGGCGTCCACCACCAGCGGCAGCGCCCCGAGCGTCGCGCGCCACGAGCCCGGCGCGCTGGTGCGATCGCTATCGTGCAGCAGCAGCGTCGCGCCGCCGCGCAGGTCGGGCAGCAGCGTCTCGTACACGGACCGCGGCGTGGCTTGCGGCGTCCAGTCTTTTCCCCAGGCAGACCAGAGCACGGTGCGCAGGCCGCAGCGCGCGGCGGCCGCCCAGCGCCCGCCGGTCAGGATCCCGTAGGGCGGCCGATACCAACGCGGCTGGCAGCCGGCCGCGACCTCGACGGTTTCCAGCGTGCGCCGGATCTCCGACAGCTCGCGGGGATCGCATGGCAGCCAGGGGCGGCGATGCGTCCAGCCGTGCACACCGAGTTCGTGGCCTCGGTCGGCGATCTCGCGGGTCAACGCCTGGTGCCGCGCCGCGTGCTCGCCGAGCAGGAAGAACGTGGCGCGCGCGCCGAGCCGGTCAAGCTCGTCGAGGAAGGCGGGAGTGCTGGCCGGGTCCGGTCCGTCGTCGAAAGTCAGCGCCACATGGCCGTCCGCACCGAGTCCGGCCAGCGCGGGCAGCAGCGTGCGGCGCACCGGGGGCAGCCAGGTTCCGGCGGGCAGCACGTGACCGGTGAGGGCGAGCACTCCGGCCGCGCGCAACCGCGTGGCCAGCTTGTGGTCAACCATCGAACTCCCGTCGGCTGCGAAAGACTGCGACACGCAACGCATTACCCGGCCACCGCGCAGGTCACGCAACGGTTGGGCCGAAAGGAGCGCACTGCGATGGACCGGGTGCTGATCATCGACGCCGATATGGGGGCCGGGCACGCGGCTGTAGCGGCCGAACTGGCCGCACGACTGCGCGAGCGAGGGCACGAGGCGCGTCGCGTGGATGTGCTCGACCTGCTGCCTTCGGGCGTGGGCTCGGCGCTGCGCGGCTTCTATCGCGCCGCGGTACGCCGCGCGCCATGGCTTTATGACGGCATCTACGCGGCGTTCTTCCGCTCCGAGCACGGCCCGGAGAGCACGGCGCTGGCCGCGCTGGCCGCACGTAGGCTCTCCGAAACAGTGGACGAATATCGGCCGAACGTCATCGTGCCCGTATTCCACTTGGCCGCGCAGGTCACTGGCCGTATGCGAGCTCTGGGTGAACTTTCCGTGGCGACAGCGGTCATGGTCACCGACTTCGCGGTACACCGGCAGTGGCTGCATCCCGGCAACGACGTGTACCTATGCATCAGCGCCGATGCGGCCGAACAAGTACGTGCCCGAATCGGACGGCCGGCGTACGCGCCAGGCCCGATCGTGCCGGAGAAATTCCGCCAGGCGGCCGTGACCGAGGAAAATCGGTGGGTCAGGGTGCTGCGTCACGTCGGTGAGGAAAGGATCCCCGTCCTCATTTCGACCGGATCGTGGGGCGTCGCGCGCGGCCTGCCGGAGACCACCGATGCCTTGTACCGCAACGGATATCTGCCCGTCGTGCTCTGCGGCCGCGACCAACGTATCCAGGCGCAGATGGAGCATCTTCCGGGGGTGCTCTCGTGCGGCTGGGTCGAGGATATCGAGGCTCTGATGGTCGCCGCCGCAGTGCTCATCGACAACGCGGCAGGCCAAACCGCCGTCCAGGCGCTCGCCGCCGGACTGCCTGTGGTCGGCTATCGGCCTATCGCAGGACACGGACGTGAAGGTGTACTGCGTATGGCGCACCTAGGCGTCAGTGCATATGCCGGGAGCCATGCCGAGCTACTCGACTCTCTCGCGTGGTTGACCCGGCCAGGCGAAAAGCGCGACCGGCAGGTGCGCGCAGGCCGCGCCCTGTTCGCCGGGAATGCCGCCGAGGAGATCCATCGGCTTGCCGGAAAGGCCTCGGCCGAGGGGCCGGCCGCCGAAACGGCGGTGCATAGGAAATGAACTCGATCCGGGCTGAGCGCTGCGCATGTTTGCGCCCACCGTAGCTGGCTAAACGCACGCGCCCGCGGGATGAAATTAATCAACAGCGCACGAATCTGCCGCGTACGAAACGGATGCGCGCACCTCTCACTTCCCGGGGCATAGCCGAGCCGGCTTCACGGGCTCGGCCGAGCGATCGGAGAGAAGGCATGGCTCATTTCCTGTGGTCGGGCCAGACTGCGGCCAGCCCGCCGGCCGTGCGCGGCGAACTGCGGCGGACCGTGATCCGCTCGCGGGCGGACCGCACCCCGACCACCCAGACCGCGCTCACGCATCGCGTGGCCCTGGTCACCGGCGCGTCCTCCGGTATCGGCGCGGCGCTCGCGCAACGCCTCGCCGAGCAGCGGCGCTGGCGACTGCTGATCAGCGGCCGGGACCAGGCGCAGCTCAGCCACATCGCCAAACGCACCGGCGCGCTGGCGCTGCGAGCCGACCTGTCCGCCCCGGGCGGTGGCGAAAACCTCGCACAGAGCGCCCTCGGCATGGCCGGCCGGGTGGATCTGCTGGTGGCGTCGGCCGGCGTCGGCTGGTGCGGGCCGTTCGAGACCATGCCGCTGGCCAGCATCGACGAGATCGTCACCGTGGACCTGGTCGCCGTCATGCACCTGGTCCGGCTGCTGCTCCCGCACATGATCGCGCGCGGCCGAGGCCACGTCGTGCTGGTCGGTTCGGTCGCGGGCTGCGCCGCGGTGGCTCAGGAGGCGGTGTACTCGGCGGCCAAGGCGGGGCTCAGCGCCTTCGCGGAGAGCCTGCGGTTCGAGCTGGCGGGCACGGGAGTCAGGGTGACGCTCGTCGTGCCCGGCGTCGTCGATACGCCGTTCTTCGAGCGCCGCGGAGTGCCCTACCTGCGCACTTATCCCCGACCTATCCCGGCAATGCGCGTCGCGGACGCGACGATCGACGCGATCCGACGCGGCCGCGCCGAGGTGTACGTCCCGCGTTGGATGGGCGTGCCAGGCCGGGTGCGCGGCGTCGCGCCGAAGCTGTACCGCGCCCTCGCCGCGCGATTCGGCTGAACTCCTTCCGGTCCCGGTCAGAGGATCATGCGTAGAGCAACGTTTGCACAGTGCAAATCCGGGCACTGGCGTGGGGTGCGGACGGTGCACGGATCTCGACAGTGCCGCGCTGCTTCGCCCTAAGCCGTCCGCACGCCAACAACCTGCCGAAACCAGCTACTTCCAACGGCTCGCCCGCGGTGGAGGTCCAGATGCTGACCGACTGGGAGCGGCGTCAGCTCGCCGAGATCGAACAAGGCCTGAACGAGGACTTCCGGCTGGGCCGCCGCATCGGCCGGCTGATCGGCTCGATCGCGCCGTGGGCGGCGACCAGCGTGGTGACCTTCCTCGGCTGCCTGATCGTGCTCGTGGCCATCGGTGCCTGGCACATCGCCATCGTGCTCGCGGCGGTCTACGGGCTCGTCGCGATCGGCCATCCCAGGCGCCGCGACCACACCGGCGCCGGGCCGCATCGTCCCGCTCGCGGCTGAACCGCACCAGCTCAGAACGGAGGTAGCGACGTGCTCCTGAAATCCCGCACCCAGTATCCGCGCACTCCGAAGCCACCGCAGTACGCCGCGGATCTGGCGCACGAGCTGCGCCGCGCGATCCGCGGCGAGGTCCGCTTCACGCCCGGCGACCGCGCGCTCTACGGCTTCGACGCCTCCATCTACCGGCAACTGCCCGTGGGCGTCGTCGTGCCAAAAGACGCCGACGACGTCGCGGCGGCGCTGGAGGTCTGCCGCCGCTACCGCGCGCCGATTTTCGGCCGAGGCTGCGGCACCGGCCTGGCCGGGCAGACCGTGAACGCCGCAGTGTGCTTCGACTTCTCGAAATACATGGACGAGATCGTCGAACTGGACCCGCACCGCCGGCTCGCCCGCGTACAACCCGGCGTCATCTGCACCACCCTGCGCAACCGGGCCGAGCAGCACGGCCTGACCTTCGGCCCCGACCCGGCCACCATGGACCACGCCACGCTCGGCGGAATGGTCGGCAACAACTCCTGCGGCACGCACTCGGTGATGGCAGGCAAGACCGTCGACAACATCGACGCGCTCGACATCCTCACCTACGACGGCACCCGCATGCGCGTCGGCGCGACCAGCGACGAAGATCTCGAACGCATCATCGCGCTCGGCGGCCGCCGCGGCGCTATCTACGAGGGCTTACGGCACATCCGCGACACCTACGCGGACATCATCCGCAGCGGCCTGCCCGACATTCCGCGCCGCGTCTCCGGCTACAACCTCGACCAGCTGCTGCCGGAGAACGGCTTCAACGTGGCCCGCGCACTCGTCGGCACCGAATCCACCTGCGCGCTCACGCTTTTGGCCGACTGCCGACTTGTTCCCTCGCCGCCTAAGCGCGCACTCGTCGTGCTCGGCTACCCGGACATTCCCAGCTCGGGGGACGACGCCGCTTGGCTGGTCGAGACCGGCGCCATCGGCGTCGAGTTCACCAGCCGCAAGGTCGTCGAGAACATGGGCGCCAAGCACATCCTGCACGGCGAGACCAAGCTGCTGCCCGATGGCGAGGCCTGGGTCCTCGTCGAATTCGGCGGGCAGACCCAAGAAGAGGCGAATGAGCAGGCTGAGAAGCTGAAGCGGCAGCTGGACCGGCGGCCCACCGCGCCGAACCACCGCCTCTACGAAGACCCGGACGAGCAGAGCGCGGTGTGGAACATCCGCAAGCACTCGGCAGGCACCACCCGCATGCCGGTCGGCCTCGGCGGCAATCCGGGCTGGCCGAACTGGGAGGACGCCGCGGTGCCGCCGGAACGGCTCGGCGACTACCTGCGCGCCTACCTCAAACTGCTGGACAAGCGCGGCTACGAGGGTGTGCTCTTCGGCCACTGGGGCCAGGGCTGCGTGCACTGCCGAGTCGACTTCGACCTGCGCACCAAGGGCGGCATCCGCAACTTCCGCCGCTTCATGGAGGACGCCGCGGACATCGTGGTCTCCTTCGGCGGCTCGCTCTCCGGGGAACACGGCGACGGACACGGCCGCGCCGAGCTGTGGCCGAAGATGTTCCCGCCGCGGCTGATGGAGGCCTTCGAGGCGTTCAAGCGGGTCTGGGACCCCGACAACCGGATGAACCCGCACAAGCTGATCGACCCGTACCCGCTGGACACCCATCTGCGCGAGGGAACCGAGTACTCGCCGCGCAAGCTGCGCACCGTCTTCAACTATCCCGAGGACGGCGGCGACTTCACCAACGCGGTCGGCCGCTGCTTCGGAGTCGGCACCTGCCGGCACATCGAGGGCGGCGTGATGTGTCCGAGCTTCATGGTCACCCGCGAGGAGAAGCACTCGACCCGCGGCCGATCCCGGCTGCTGCAAGAGATGGCCGACGCGTCAGGGTCCGTAGACGGCAAATGGCGCAGCGAGGAAGTCAAGGAAGCGCTGGACCTGTGCCTGGCGTGCAAGGGCTGCAAGGGCGATTGCCCGGTGAAGGTGGACGTGGCCACATACAAGGCAGAGTTCTTGCACCATCACTACGCCGGAAAGCTGCGCCCGCGCCAGGCATACGCGCTGGGGCTGATCAACGTCTGGGCACGGGCCGCGGCGCACGCACCGGGCCTCGCCAACGCCGCTACGCACGCGCCTGTCATCAGCACCCTGCTTAAGAAGTCCGCCGGAATCGCCGTGAACCGTGACGCGCCACGTTTCGCGAAACGCACCTTCGCCTCCTGGTTCGCCGAGCACAAGCCCAGGTACCCGGACGGCCCGCAAGTGCTGCTGTGGCCGGACACTTTCACCAACTACCTCGAACCGCGCGCCGGCATCGCAGCGGTCGAAGTCCTCGAATCCACGGGATTCAGGGTCCGCATTCCCGATCAGCCGCTCTGCTGCGGCCGCCCGCTCTACGACTACGGAATGCTCACCCTCGCCCGCAAGTATCTGCGCCGGATCCTCGACGCGCTCGGCCCGGACATCGACGCCGGCGTTCCGCTGGTAGGCATTGAACCCAGCTGCCTGGCCGTGTTCCGCGACGAGCTGACCAACCTCTATCCGTCCGATGCCCGCGCACAGCGGCTCGCCGCGCAGAGCCTCACCCTCGCCGAATTCCTCAACACCCGGACCGCGAACTGGACGCCGCCGCGACTGGAACGCGACGCGCTCGTACAGACGCACTGCCACCAGCACGCGGTCATGGGGTTCGAGGCCGACAAGAAACTCATGGCGGCGATGGGCCTGCGGGTCCAGATGGCCGATCCTGGCTGCTGCGGCATGGCCGGCAGTTTCGGATACGAAGCCGGCGAGAAGTACGAGGTGTCGATGGCGGCCGGCGAGCGCGTGCTGCTTCCAGCGGTGCGCGAGGCGGCTGAGCGCACCCTCATCGTCGCGGACGGATTCAGCTGCCGCAGCCAGATTCGCGCCGGCAGCCCGCGCGAAGGCCTGCACCTCGCCGAGTTGCTGGCCATGGCGATCCGCGAAGGCCAGGCCGGCCCGCCTTCCGGCGCGCCCGAACACAGCGTCCCAGCCGCAACCTGAGAAGGGAGGTTGGCCGCCATGGCCGACCAGCTGACCGCATCCGACGTCCTCGTCCAGCGGCTTGTGGGCTGGGGCGTCGAGGTAGTCTTCGGCCTGCCCGGAGACGGTATCAACGGCTTCATGGAGGCGCTGCGTAAGCAGGCTGACAAGATCCGCTACATCCACGTCCGGCACGAAGAGGTGGCCGCGATGGCCGCGGTCGGCTACGCCAAGTTCACCGGCTGCCTCGGCGTCTGCTTCTCCACCTCGGGACCCGGCGCCGCACACCTGCTCAACGGGCTGCTCGACTCGCGCACCGAGCAGGCCCCGCTGCTCGCGATCACCGGCATGTCGTACCACGATCTGATCGGCACGAGCTACCTCCAGGACGTCAACACCGACTACATGTTCAACGACGTCACGGTCTACAACCAGCGCATCATGGGGCCCTCGCACGTCACCAACGCCTTGGACTACGCCGTACGCACCGCGCTGTGCGAGCGCGGCCCGGCGCACCTGGCCTTCCCCATCGATTACCAGGCCATGCCCGCCGAGAGCGACAGCCGCTACATGCGCAACGTCCCCGGCCACACCACGACCAACTGGCGTCCGCCGGTGCGGGTGCCACAGCGTCAGGACCTTGAGGCCGCGGCGCAGGTGCTCGCCGGACGGCAGAAGGTGGCGATTCTCGCCGGAGCCGGGGCGCGCGGTGCCGGGGCCGAACTTGAGGCGGTCGCCGAGAAACTGGGCGCCCCGATCATCAAGGCGCAGCTCGGCAAGGACTGCGTACCCGATGACAGCCCGCACACCACCGGCCCGATCGCGCTGGTCGGTTCGCGCCCCTCCGAAGAAGCCCTGGAGGAGTGCGACGCGCTGCTGATCGTCGGATCGACGATGCCTTATATCGAGTACTATCCGAGCCCTGGCCAGGCGGTCTGCGTGCAGATCGACGACAAGCCAGACCGCCTCGGGCTGCGATACCCGGTCGACGTCGGCCTGGCCGGTGACGCCCGCGCCACGCTCGCGGAACTGCTGCCGCTGCTGGCGCGCAACGAGAACCGCGAGTTCCTGGCCAAGGCTCAGGACGGCATGCGCGAGTGGTGGAAACTGGTCGAGGAACGCGGCACCAGCCCGGACAAGCCGATGAAGCCGCAGGTACCCGCTTGGGCGCTGAACGCCGCGCTCGCCGACGACGCCATTGTGTGCGGCGACTCCGGCACGGTCACCACTTGGGCGGCCCGGCAGATCAAGCTGCGGCGCGGTCAGCAGTTCAGCTTCTCCGGGACCAATTGCTCCATGGCCGCCGGCCTGCCGTACGCGATCGGCGCGCAGACCGCGTTCCCCGAGCGGCAGGTGGTGGTCTTCACCGGCGACGGTTCGCTGACTATGCAGCTCGGCGATTTCCTCACCGCGGTGCAGCACAAACTGCCGATCAAGATCATCGTGGTGCGCAACGACACGCTCGGGCTGATCAAGTGGGAGCAGATGGTCTTCCTCGGCAATCCCGAGTTCGGCGTGCAGTTCGCGCCGCTGGACTTCGTGAAGTTCGCCGAGGCCTGCGGCGCGAAGGGGGTGCGCATCGAGGATCCGGCGCGCTGCGCCGATCAGATGAAGCAGGCCCTGGCGATGGACGGCCCGGTCATTGTGGAGTGCGTCGTCGACCCGCATGAGCCACCGATTCCGGCCAAGGTCAAGAAGGACCAGGTCAAGAAGCTGGCGACGGCGCTGCGCAACGGAACGCCGAACCGCAACCGGATCGCGCTGCAAATGGTCAAGGACATGCTCGACGAATCCTCCTTCGACGCCAGTCCCGGCCACTTCATCCCCGGCAAGCTCGGCGAGGCGATCTCCGGCGTCGTCGGCAAGCTGCGCGATAGTGCTGATGCCGAGCATCACGACGAAGATGCCTCATAGGAGTTACGGACCGGCATGACTGGAGGCTTACGTTGCAGCCGGTGCGCATGGTCGCGCTCACGATCGGCGCCGCCGCGACGGACGCACTGAGCTACCTGGGCCTCGGCCATGTCTTTCCGGCGAACATGACCGGCAACACGGTTCTGCTCGGTCTTGGTGTCGCGACTGGCGACTACGCGGGTGCCTATCGGTCGAGTACCGCGCTTGGCGCGTACGTTATCGCCGCGCTCTGCTTCGGGGTCTTGACGGCCACAGGCTCGTCTGCGTGGCGGCTGCGGCTCGGCGTCGCCGTGGAATTCTGTTTCCTGCTCTCGGCGGCGATTTGGTGGCTGACCCTGAACGGCCCTCCGCGGGCTGGAGCCGTCTATGGGCTCATCGTGCTCGCCGGCGCCTCGATGGGTCTTCAGAGCTCGGTCGCGCGCAAGCTCAACCTCCCGGGCGTCACAACGACGTACATCACCGGCACCTGGACCGCGCTGGCGAACGCACTGGGCCGTCGGCTGCGCCTGCGCAGAAAAGACCCGAATGAACCAACGGAGCAGTATGCGCAGCTCACCGTCGTGACCACGTACGTGCTGGCCGCGCTGCTCACCTCAGCGGCATATGTGGCCTGGCACGCTTACGCGGCGTTGATCCCGGCGGGCGCGCTCGCGGTCGTGCTCGGCATGCCGAATCAGAATGAACCCGGACAAGATGGGTACGCGCGGGCTTCCGGCTCAAGGTCTGGAGACGGGGCTGAAAAAAGCCAGCAGACGAGCGAAGGAGGCGATCTCATGAGCCAGTGGTCGGACGAAATCCAGAAGGCCGAGCAGCTTGCCAAGGACCACCCGCAGCAGGCTGACCAGGCCATGCAGAAGGGCGAGCAGTTCGCCGAGCAGGAGACCGGTCACCGCTTCGACCAGCAGATCGGCGCGGCGGGCGACCAGGTCCAGCAGCGCTACGGCGGCGGCCAGCAGGACCCGCAGCAGGGCCAGGGCCAGCAGGATCCGCAGAACCAGGGCCAGGACCAGCAGCAGGGTCAGGACCAACCGCAGGACCAGGGCCAGCAGTAACGCCCTGAGCAACGAACGCCGGGTCCGCCTTCGTGCGCAGTTCTCCTCGAAGGCGGACCCGGCGCCTGCTTATCCGTATCGGCATTCCGACGCACACAAACCCGATTCGCGGGTATCAGTGCCGATAAGTGCAGGATGGGACGAACAGTCGCCAGGTGCGGCGGCGGGCAGGAGCCGGCGATGACGAACCCTGAGCAAGGCGACCAGATCCAGGCGGCCACGCCGCCCGGCGAGCCCCCGACCTCGCGGCCGCCGGCCGCCAGGCGGGTGCGACCCAGCCGTCTCGGCGGCCTCTGGATCGCGCTGACATCGGGCGCGGTGGTGCTGCTCCTACTGCTGATTTTCATCCTGGAGAACAACCAAGAGGTGGGGATCGCCTACTTCGGCGCGCATGGCCACCTTCCGCTCGGCGTGGCGCTGCTGCTCGCCGCCATCCTCGGCATCCTGCTCGTCGTCATCCCCGGCGGCGGCCGCATGCTCCAACTGCGCATGGCCGCGCGTCGCAACGCTCGCAGGGCACAGACGCGCCCGCCGCAGCCGACCCCGCCTGCTCCCGCGCCGACCGACCCCTCCGTGCCCTGATCCCGCCGTCCTAGTCGTCCGTCAGGCCGTCCGTCTGCTCGGCGATGCGCGCCGCGGTCTCGATCATCAGCGCGTGCACGAACGCCTGCGGGAGGTTGCCGCGCAGCTGTCGCTGCCGCACGTCGTACTCCTCCGAGAACAGGCCGGTCGCGCTGCACGCCGTCCGGTTGCGCTCGAACCAGCGGACCGCTTCCAGCTTGCGGCCCTGCTGAAGCTGCGCGAGCGCGGTGATGAAGCCGCAGAGCACGAATGAGCCCTCGGCCTCCTCAAGACTGCGCTCGTCGTGGCGGAAGCGGTAAGCGAAGTGATCCTCCGTCAGTTCCGCCACATACGCGTCCAGTGTCTGCACCGTCCGCGGATCGTCGGCGGGAACCGCGCCACGCAGCGGGGGGATCAGGAGCGCGCCGTCAAGCCGGTCATCACCGGGCGAGCGCCGCCAGCGGCCTTCGGGATGCAACGCCTTCTTCGAGGTGTCGGCCACGATCTGATCCGCCAGGCTCGTCCAATCGACGGCGTGCACCGTCGTCGCGGCCACCTTGAGCCCGGCGATGGCGCGCAGCCCGGCCGCGCAGGTCAGCCGGCTGTGCGTCCACGCGCGATCCTCCAACTCCCAAATGCCCGCGTCCGGCTCCCGCCAGCGCTGCTTGATCGCATTCGCGGCGACCTGCGCGGCCCGCCAGCCGTCCGTGTCGAGCCGGTCGTGCCGCGCCGCGGCGGCGAACAGCAGCAGCGCTTCGCCGAACGCGTCGAGCTGGAACTGCTTGGTCACCCAGTTGCCGACCAGGTCGTAGCCGCCGGGATAGCCGGGCAGGTCAAGCCGGTGCTGGTCAGGGATACGCTCGCCTCGCCCGGTATACGCGGGCGTCAGATGAGGGCCGTCATCGAGCAGCCGCTCCGTGACGAAGCGCACGGCGTCATCCAGCAGCGGGTGCGGGCCGGCCGCCGCGATCGACTGGCCGATGTAGCACTGGTCGCGGATCCATACATATCGATAGTCGTAGTTGCGACCCTCTTCGGCGCGCTCCGGCAGGCTCGTCGTGGCGGAGGCCACGGTCCCGCCGCCCGAGGTGGTCAGCCCGCGCAGCACCGCGTACGAAAGCCGCGCGTCCGGCGCCGCGATCGTGTTCTCCAGAGCCGGGACCTGATCAGCCCACGCCCGCTCAGTCGTGGTCCAGGCGTCCTGCGGGTCGACCGGCTCCCCGAGCGGCCCGTCGCAGATCTCCAAGACGAGGTCGTGGCACTCGCCGTGCGGCACGGTCAGGTCCAAGGTCAGCCGATGCGACCGCGAGCCGCCGTCGTGCTTCGCCCTCGCGGCCCCGCTCCAGCGGAACCGCAGGGCGCCCGCTTGCGCGGTCCACCTGCCGTGCTCGTCCTTCGCCAGCCGCCGAGCCCGATCCGCGCCGAAACCGGCGGCCGGCTCGAAAATGATCCGCACCTGCGCGTCGCCGCCCTCGGCCATCACGCGGCGCAGCAGCACGGCCTTGTGCGCGTCGCCCGGGAAGGCCAGTGCCTCGCGGCACTCGATGATGCCGTCCTGGGTGACCCAACGGCTGCGCCAGATCAGCGCGTTGTCCTCGTAGTAGCCACCCCAGACGAATCGCTGCTTCGGAGTGACCGAGTACGCGCCCTCGCCGCCGATCAGCGTGGAGAACACGGCGTCGGAGTCCCAATATGGAGCGCACATCCAGGCAACCTCGCCGTGCGGGCCGATCAACGCGCCGCGCTCGCCGTCAGCGATCAGGGCGTAATCGCGCAGCGTGGTCGGGGAGAACGGGTCATTCATCGAAACCGCCGGTCAGGTCCGTCCGCCATGGGCCTTGCATTGCCCCGCTTCTGTCAAGTTATTCACGACGGCAAGAGTTGCGCTGCACAAGGTTCAGTCCACCGTGTGGCGATTGGGCGCAGGATATGGTCCGGCGGCGGCTCGGCCGGTAGAAATGTGCGTATGCATGCAACCCGTGAGCCGCGCGTCTCAGCGCCCGATGATGTCCCGTCGGATCCAGCCAGACCGGCGGACGCCGCTGCCGAGGAGCTGGTCGGCGCGCTGCTGACCGCCTCCCGGCTTTTCGTGGCCATCGCCACCCGTTCGTTGGCCGCGGTCGACGGCTCGCTCACGGTCCCGCAGTTGCGGATGTTGGTCGTGCTCGACACGCATGGCCCGAGCAGCCTCGTGCGGCTGGCTGAGCGGCTGGGCGTCAACTCGTCGAACGCATTGCGCATGGTCGAACGGCTTTCGGCCGCCGACATGATCGAGAAGGCCGCGAATCCGAACAGCCGGCGTGAGGTGCGGCTGGGCCTGACAGCTCGCGGTCGGCGGGTAGTGCGCGAGGTCACTGAGGCACGCCGCGTCGAGATCGGCCGGATCGTGGCGCAGATGCCGCTGGAGCGGCGGGCCGATCTGGTCTCAGCGTTGCGCGCGTTCACCGACGCCGCGGGGGAGCCGACCGCCGAGGTGCCCGGCTGGCACTGACGGCCAGCGCTGCCACCACCCGATCCAGTCAATCTCCCCGCTTGTGCTCCGCTTCGAAGCCGCCGACATCCTTCGGCTTGCGCAAGCCGCGCTCGATCTCGCGGCGCACGATGGCCGGATGGTGCAGGTCGAAGGCCGGGGCCTCGGAACGGATGCGGGGCAGCGCGGTGAAGTTATGCCGCGGCGGCGGGCACGATGTCGCCCACTCCAGCGAGCGGCCCCAGCCCCACGGATCGTCCACGGTCACCCGCCGGCCGGTCTTCGCGGTCTTATAGACGTTGTAGAGGAAGGGGAATGTGGAAAGCCCCAGCAGATACGAGCCGATGGTGGAGATCGTGTTCAGCGTCGTCCAGCCGCTGGAGGCGCTGTAGTCCGCGTACCGGCGCGGCATGCCGCTCGCGCCGAGCCAGTGCTGGATCAGGAACGTCATGTGGAAGCCGACGAACAGCGTCCAGAAGTGGATCTTCCCGAGCCGTTCGTCGAGCATCTTCCCGGTCCACTTGGGCCACCAGAAGTAGAACCCGGCGAACATCGCGAACACCACGGTGCCGAACAGCACGTAGTGGAAGTGGGCGACCACGAAGTACGAGTCCTGAAGCTGGAAATCCAGCGGCGGCGAGGCGAGGATCACGCCGGTCAATCCGCCGAACAGGAAGGTGACCAGGAATCCGACCGCCCAGAGCAGCGGCGTGTCGAATGACAGCGAGCCGTGCCACATCGTGCCGATCCAGTTGAAGAACTTCACCCCGGTCGGCACCGCGATCAGATAGGTCATCAGCGAGAAGAAGGGCAGCATCACGGCGCCGGTGGTGAACATGTGGTGCGCCCACACGGTCGCGGACAGTCCGGTGATCGCCATCGTGGCGAAGACGAGCCCGCTGTAGCCGAAGATCGGCTTTCGGCTGAAGACCGGGAAGATCTCGGTGACGATGCCGAAGAACGGCAGCGCCACGATGTACACCTCGGGATGCCCGAAGAACCAGAACAGGTGCTGCCAGAGGATCGGGCCGCCGGTGGTCGCGTCGAAGATGTGCGCCCCGAGCCGCCGGTCCGCCTCGAGGGCGAAGAGCGCAGCCGCGAGCACCGGGAAGGCCAGCAGTACCAGCACCGAGGTGAACAGGGTGTTCCAGACGAAGATCGGCATCCGGAACATCGTCATCCCCGGCGCCCGCATCGTGATGATCGTGGTGATGAAGTTGACCGCGCCGAGGATGGTGCCGAACCCGGCCATGGCCAGGCCCATGATCCACAGGTCGCCGCCGACGCCGGGGGAGTGCACTTTGCTGTTGAGCGGGGCGTAGGCGAACCATCCGAAGTCTGCCGCGCCGTCTGGCGTGAGGAAGCCGCTGACCGAGATGAGCGAGCCGAACAGGAACAGCCAGTACGACAGCGCGTTCAGTCGCGGCAGCGCGACGTCCGGTGCGCCGATCTGCAGCGGCATGATCGCGTTCGCGAACCCGGCGAACAGCGGAGTCGCGAAGAACAGCAGCATGATCGTGCCGTGCATCGTGAAGGTCTGGTTGTACTGCTCAGGCGTCAGGAGTTGCAGGCCGGGGCGGGCAAGTTCGGTTCGCAGCAGCAAGGCGAGCAGACCGCCGAATCCGAAGTAGATGGCCGCGGTGGTCATGTACAGGTAGCCGATGGTCTTGTGGTTCGTCGTGGTGATGACCTTGACGAACTGTGCCCCGGGCTTGCGATCGGTGCGGCCGGCCGGAGCCGAGGGAGTACCGGAAAGCGGAGCGTGGACTGTGGTCATCGGGCGGCGCCTACGGTGTCGAGCGGGTCTGGGCGCGACGGTATTGCCCAGCCGCAAACCATTCATGCCGGAATTACTCGACCAGGGTGAAGGCCGCGCAAACCCGGACCGTACGCTGTGGATGTGCTCGCGGTCTCCTGGGATTCGGTTCGGCTTTTCCTGCACGTGCTCGCGGCGACGATCTGGGTCGGCGGACAGTTGACGCTCGCGGCGCTGGTTCCGGTGCTGCGGGGGGTCGGCAGTCAGGTTCCGGCGAGCGCGGCACGCCGGTTCAACCAGGTCGCCTGGCCGGCCTTCGCAGTGCTCGTGGCCACCGGGATCTGGAACGTCATCGCCGAGCGCGACAAGGTCAGCGGCGCCTACGAGAACACGCTGATGTTGAAGATCACGCTGGTCGTCGTCTCCGGCGTGACGGCCTTTCTGCACGCGCGCGCTCGAAGCGCCGCAGGCTTGGCGATTTTCGGTGCGCTCACCGGTCTGAGCGCTCTCGGTGCGCTCTTCGTCGGAATCCTGCTGGCCGGCTGACGAGCCAAACGGACCTACGAGTCCCCATCCTCGGCGTCGAACCACCAGTCACGCTCGGGCAGTTCACCGGCCGCGCTACTAAAGTTCTGCAGCGCCGAGGTGACGTGGCCATACACCTCCGGCGCAATCGCATCGACATAGTGCGCGAGTTCCGCGCGGCGGCACGTGGTCAGGTCTCGCACGAGGCTTTGTCCGCTCGTGGTCAGGCTGAGCCGGACTTCTCGACGATTCGAAGCGGTGCGGTAACGTCGGATCAGGCCTTTACGCACCAAGCGATCGCACATACGCGTCGCGGTGGAGGGCGCCACGCCGAGGTCGGCGGCGATGTCGGTAACGCGCTGCGGGCCGCGGGAAGCGAGCACGATCAGCGCGCGGGATTGCGGCAGCGTCACGTCCGGGTCGAGCTCGGCTAGCGTGCGGCCCGCGAGCGCGACCATGGCACGGCTGGCGAGCAGAAGCGACTCGATGATCTCGTCGCGAGAGAGCGTGGTCGCGGCCTCGGTATCTCCATGCACTCTGCAATCATTGCACCAGCTAAGCCTTCCCGCTCGGCTTGCCGGGCTGCCGTGTTGACAGAAAGACTTGCATCAGACAAGTCTTGTCTATGTGAATAGATTCTCCGCGGTCGGGCCGCGTACCGAGCCAACACCGGACGTGACGGCGTTTGAGCAGTTGGCGCGAGCGCTGGTGGGCATCACGCTGAAAAGCCTCAGCGCGCTCGACGGAGCGGTGAGCGTGTCGCAGTTCCGGTTGCTGCTGACGCTCGACGGGCTCGGCCGGGTGCCTTCCTCAACCCTTGCCGAGGCGCTGGGCATGGGCGCCTCGTCGGTCACCCGGCTGGTCGACCGGTTGCAGGCCGCCGCTCTGGTGGAGCGCGGCAGCGTTGAGCACAGCCGCAGTATCGTCACGGTCGAGGTCACCAGCCGTGGGCGCGACCTGGTCACCGCGGTGCTGGATCGCCGGCACGCACTGCTAGAAGACGTCTTGGACCGGATGGATCCACACCAGCGCGAGCAGGCGCGGCAGATGGCCACGGTCTTCGCGGATCTGGCCGGCGACGCGGCCAAGCTCGCGGTGAACGGACCGGTGCCGCTGTGATCGCCGGTCGTCTGCACGTGCGGCTGCGCGAGAAATCCCCGGCTGCGAGCGAGCGCCCGCAGCACCTCGGCGACTTCACCCTCAGCCCGCGCGTCCTGCTGATCACTCTGCTTGCAATTCCGGTCGGCGCGGCCAGCGCAGTGGCCGCATTCATCCTCCTGCGGCTGATCGGCCTGATCACCAACCTCGTCTTCTATCAGCGCGTCGCCACCGGCCTCGTCGCCCCGGGCGCCGTGCATCACCCCGGCTGGCTAGTCCTCGTCGCGCCCGTCTTCGGCGGGCTGATCGTCGGACTGATGGCCCGCTACGGCTCGGAGAAGATCCGCGGCCACGGCATGCCGGAGGCCATCGAGGCGATCCTTATCGGCGGCAGCCGGGTCGCTCCGCGAGTGGCCGTGCTCAAGCCGGTGTCCGCGGCGATCAGCATCGGCACCGGCGGGCCGTTCGGCGCCGAAGGGCCGATCATCATGACCGGCGGCGCGGTCGGCTCGATCCTGGCGCAGGGCCTCAAACTCTCCGCCGACGAGCGCAAGACCCTGCTGGTGGCCGGCGCCGCGGGCGGAATGGCGGCGACCTTCAACGCGCCGCTGGCCTCGGTGCTGCTCGCAGTCGAACTACTGCTGTTCGAGTGGCGTCCGCGCAGCCTGATACCGGTCGGCGCGGCAGTGTCGATTTCGGTCATCTGCCGCGGTTTCCTGCTTGGTACCGGCGCTATCTTCCCGGTCGCGCACGTCATCCGTCCGGACGCGGGCGCGCAGTTGCTCTCGCTGATCCCCGGCCTGACCGGCGGCTTGCTGGCCGTCGGCGCGACCGGACTTGTGTACCTGGCCGAGGACGCCTTTGCACGCCTGCGATTCCACTGGATGTGGTGGCCCGCGATCGGCGGTCTGATCATCGGAATCGGTGGTCTGATCGAGCCACGCGCACTGGGCGTCGGCTACGACGTCATCAACCAATTGCTGACCGGACAGGCCGGGCTCTCGCTCATCCTCGGCATCCTCATCGTCAAGACGCTGATCTGGTCGCTCTCGCTCGGTTCGGGGACCTCGGGCGGGGTACTCGCGCCGGTATTCATGATCGGCGGAGCGCTCGGCGCACTGGAAGGCACGGTGTTGCCGCAGGTCTTCCCGGGGTTCTGGGCGATGGCCGGCCTGGCCGCTGTGGTCGGTGGCGTGATGCGGTCCCCGCTGACCGGAGTGGTCTTCACCCTCGAGCTCACCCGCGCCTGGTCTGACCTCCCGGCGCTGCTGATCGCCTCGGTCAGCGCCTACGCCCTCTCCGCGCTCTTGCTCAAGCGCTCCGTGCTGACCGAGAAGATCGCCCGGCGCGGCCTGCACCTGACCCGCGAGTACACCACCGACCCGCTGGAAGCGTTGTTCGCGCACGAGGTGATGACCCGCAACCCGGTAGAGCTTCCTGCGGACCTCCACGAGGCCACCGCGGCTCGCGACGGCGCGGTGCTGCGTGACGGCTTCGGGTCGCAACCGCTGCATCCAGGCCGCCCGGCGTTGTCTGGCCGAGCTGTCGTCTACGCCGATCACACGCTGCGCGAGGTCGCCAACATCCTGGCGCACCACAACGTGACCAAGGCCCTGGTCGTCCATCGCGCGGCGCCGCACCGACTGGCGGGGCTGATCACCCTCGACCAGCTGCTGCACGCGCGGCGGCGTGACCTGCACGAGGAGTTGCACCGCGAGCGACTGCTGCCTGCCCGGCGAACCGTAAAGGGCAAGCGGCCGCCGTCCGGTCCGTCCCCAGAGCTAGCCGACAAACACCCGAGGATCCCATGAACATCGACACCAAGAAGCCCAGCCCGAGCTTGCTGGCCGACCTCGACTGGTGTCTGGCTCAGGCGGCCGACGACCAGCGCGGGGCGCTGTGGCGCCTGACCGAGTCGGAACGTCAGCTGGACGCCAACCTGGTCAGGCTCCCACCGGGAGCCACCGTTGAGGCACACACCGAGCGCGACGTTGACGTGCTGCTGCTTCCCATTGCAGGGCACGGCACCCTGCACGCCGAAGACGAAGCAATCGCGCTCGCTACACACACGCTGACCTGGCTGCCGCGTGGATCGCGCCGCTCGATCACGGCGGGTTCCGGCGGACTGGCGTATCTGACCGTGCACCGCGCCCGCACCGGCCTGCGCATCCAGCTGCCGAGCGACCCGGAGGCGCTGGCACGGCTGGAAGCGCGCGAGGAGGAAGAGGGGGGCGAGGCTGCTTGCCTGCTGCCGCGCCTCTGCCCGCACTGCGGCGCGGTCGCCACCGGAGCCAAGCCGGCGGTGTGCCCGTCCTGCAACCAGCCCTGGGACTAGACAACCAACCGAAAGGAGGAGCGGGCCCCGACGAATGACCGCATTGGCCATCGCCAGTCCCGCGCCCGGCCATGACACTCGAGATCAAGGCTGAGGAAGGCCGCGAACGCTATACCGCTTATCTGGACGGCCGGCCCGTGGGGGCGGCGCAGTGGATCCTCGTGCGGGACACCGTGCTGGTGCCTTATGTGCGCGTAGCGCCGGAAGACCACGACACAGGGATCGGCTCACTGCTGATGCGCCGGATCTTCGACGATGCCCGCGCGAGCCAGCGCACAGTCCTCGCGCTGTGCCCCTTTGCTCGGCGGTGGACTCAACTGCACCCGGCGTACCGGGGTACCGCCCGCGATCCCCGATGGGGCGAGCGCGCAGCGATCCGCGCCCTGCTGCTAGCTGCGCGTACCCGGCGCCAACTGGACAGTTTCTTGACTCCTTCGGCCACCGCAGACGATTCGAATCGCCCTTCACGGGTTAGTGCGGTGAGCAGGGGAGGGCCCGCGTAGGGCGAAGCGGCGCGCGAAGGAAGAAGGCGGACCATGCACGATCCCGAAGAGACGATGGGGCCGCGCGACGGGACCACAGGCGAGGCCATGGACCCGGAAGCGTTGGACGCGCCGGGACGGGTCGACCCCGACACCAGCGCCATCCCGCCGGACACCCAGCCGGTCGCGGATGAAGCCGCGCCCGGTGCCCCGCGGCACCGTCAGGCGAGCGACCAGTCGGACGCGCCCATCCCCGACGTCATGGGCGAGCCCGTGCAGCCCGCGCCCGATGTGATGGGGGCGCCGGTGCCGGAGACCGACGAGACCCTCGGCGACCGGAACGACCGGCTGTAGGCGAGGTCGCATAAACCGTGTCCTAGCTGGGCCAGGGCAGCGAACGCCACCGCCTGCCGCTGCGTCCAGCTAGGACACGGTCTCGCTGTCCCGTTCAACTGGACAACCAACTGCCGCCTGTCCCGCTCAGCTGGACAATCCGCTTTTCCCACCCTCCAACCGCCGGCCGCCGTCCCGGTTTTCCCCCATAAGATTTTTTCGGTGTTTCACACCGTTTGCGCGTGGTGGAGCGAAAAACCTGTGCACGCGTGTCCCGCGTAACCCTCGTCCGCCGTTGGCGAAGCTATCGCGAGACTCCCAGCGCGCAAGGGCGTCTGTGGTCAAGCGCCGTTGTAAACGAGACTCGCCGCTGTAGTCCGGCCCCGTTGCGGAGATGTCATCGCGGGGGTTTTGTATGGGAAAAGCGGGACGGCGGGCGGCGGTTTATTCGGGATGAAGACGAGGCGCCAGTAGTTCGGGTACGGTCGCGAGGTTGTAGCCGCGTTCGAGGCAGCCCTCAATGATGCTTGGCAAAGCCTGTACCGTCTGCGAGCGGTCGCCGCCGCTGTCGTGCATGAGCACGATCGATCCTGGCTTGATCTCGCCGAGCACTTTGCTCGCGATCGCGTCGGCGCCCGGCCGGGCCCAGTCTGCGGAGTCGACGTCCCAGAGTGCGATGCGTTCCTCGAAGCCGGTCCACTTGTCCACAACGTCGGCGGTAAGCGAGCCGTACGGTGGGCGGGCTAGTGAGGGTCGGGCGCCGGTCGCATTTGAGATCGCGTCGCTGGTGCGCTCGATCTGCTCGCGCAGCCCGGCGGCTGAGAGGTCGGGTAGGTACGGATGCGACCAGGTGTGGTTGCCGACCTCGTGCCCCGCGGCGGCGGCCTTCGCGAGGAGATGCCCGAGTCCTGAAGCGCTCAGGCCGATCGGGAAGAAGGTCGCACGCGCGTCGTATCGAGCGAGAATCTCAAGGATCTGATTCGTGAAGACGGGGTGCGGACCGTCGTCGAAGCTCAGGGCGATACTCGGGCGATTGCGTGGACCGTGCTTTACGCAGCCCAGCGCCCGGCCGCGCGCTTCCAGTTCGCTGCCCGCAGGCGCGAAAGCGGCGGAAGGCGGCAGATGGCGGCCAGTGAGGCTGCCCTCTTCGGTCACCAACTCCGACAGTGAACTGAGCCCCTGCGCGGCCAATTGCGCCAGCGACTGTGCGGCGATCGAGCCGAAGTCTGGTCTCGAGTCGTCGATTGCTGGCGGATCGGCGCGGTAGACGGTGAGTCCCGCGGCGAGCAGGAATCCGTCCACCGCGCCGTTTGTGCTCTCGACCACGATGGCGAGTGGCTGGTCGACATGGGTGAGGAAGGTGACGAGGTCCGGCAGTTCGCCGCCACCGAAACGTCGCGCGGGGGTTTCCTGGTCCGCGAACGCGATCTCGTAGCCGTCGGCCGACCACGCGATTCCAGCGAACAGCATGCGTCACTCCTCGTCTTCCGGCTTGCAGTCTCGCGGTCCAGGCCAAGGATCGCCAGTGCCCAGCTACACGCGCCGCTGGACGTGCAGCAGATACTCCTTGCGGTCCAGCGGATTGTGATCGGACCTCGGCCGCTCGGGGACCTCGCCACGCACCGGTTCGTAGTGGTCGAACTCGTACTCGACAACGCCCTCGCCGCCGGTCAGGCCGGGCAGTTGCCGCTCGAGCCCGTTCACTTGCGCGGCCGGGATCTCGCCCTCGATCACGCATGTCGGGCCTTGCATCTGGGACGTCTGCGGCACCGCGCGAAGCGCCGTGAGGACCGGCAGGATCGGGCCGAGCGAGTCGGCTGGCAGGTCGAGCCGGAAGCGATGTACGGGTTCATACACTCTCGTCCCGGCCCTGCGCAGCGCCTCAATCACCACGAGTGGTGTAACGCTGCGAAAGTCCGCCCCGGTGCTCGACATCGACTTGTCAAAGCGCTGATGCGCGTGACTCTGCCGCGGCCAGTAGCCCGAGTGCGTCATG
The DNA here is from genome assembly GCF_035605935.1 of Actinocrinis sp. GTDB lineage: Bacteria > Actinomycetota > Actinomycetes > Streptomycetales > Catenulisporaceae > Actinocrinis. The sequence continues at coordinate 30,626 of NZ_DATNGK010000213.1, forward strand.
GTGACCACGCAGTCCACCACCTGCCAGCCGTGCAGGCCTTGGCGCAGTGTCTCGTGGACTGTGTCCTCAACGGCTTTGAAGAATGCATACGGCATCGAGCCGAGTTCGACTTCCAGCCGGAACTGCACGCCGCTGCCGATCTCGCCAGGCTCGACGCGCAGGCCGACCGTGGCGAGGAACGGGTTGTCGCCCTTCTTGATCGCCTCGAATGCCGAGCCGGAGCCCACGGGACGTTCGATGTGAATGGTCGTACTCTCCCGGAAGCCGACCTCGATCCCGTACTCCTCGGCCAGCGTCGCCTCGATGACCTCCTTCTGTACTTCGCCGTAGAGCGAGAGGTACAGCTCCTGACGCACGTCGTCCTGCCGCAGATCGATGAGTGGATCCTGCTCGGCGAGCTGGGCCAGGGCCGCGTGCAGTGTTCCTTTCTCGGCGCGGTGGATCGGCACGACTACGGTCTCCAGTGTCGGCGGGGAGAAGTGGTGCTCGCGCGTCGCCCGGTGCGGCTCGCCGACCGCGTCACCGATCCTGACGTCGGCCAGGCCCCAGACCTTGCCGATATGCCCGGCCGTCACGGCATCGCGCCGCACGTCCATGCCGCGCTCGAACACGCTGATCGCGGTGACCTTGCCCTCTAGTTGCCTTCCGGCGCGGCGCAGGATCAGGCGATCGCGGGTATGTACGCTTCCTGAGAACATTCGCAGGTACGCGATCTTCTCCCCGGCAGGGCCGCGCTCGACCTTGAAGACGGCGCCCGATGGCTCGGGGGCGTCTTGTGTGGACGCGCTGGGGAGAAGATCACTGATTCCGGCGGTCAGCTCGGTGATGCCCGCGCCGGTGATCGCGGATCCGAAGAAGACCGGATGCGCGGCGGCCTTCCTGGTCAGCTCCGCGAGCCCGAGGTGGAGTCGCTTGGGCGATGCGGTCTTCTCGTCAGCTAGATAATTGGCGAGGAAGGCGTCATCGTGCTCTGCGAGCACGTCGATCGCTGCTGTGGCGAACTCGGCGTCGTGGGCGGGGAAGGGCGTGAACGCTGCGTCGGCCGTGCCCGCCCTGACCACCGTGCCCATAGGCACGATCGCGTCGGTCAGCTTCTCCCGGAGGCCGCGCAGTACTCGCTCGCGATCTGCGCCGCTACGGTCGATCTTGTTGACGAAGATCAGCGTCGGAATGTCCAACCGCCGCAGCGCCCGCATCAGTACCCTGGTCTGTGCCTGCACACCCTCGA
>NZ_DATNGK010000214.1:0-10227 GCF_035605935.1 Actinocrinis sp.
ACGGCGGGATACCGGTGTACCCGCCGCGTTCGTAGAACCGGATCGCCTCGGGCTGACCTGTGCCGGTCTCCAAGTAGATCCGCGGCGCGCCGAGCTCCCGAGCCAGCGACTCGGCCGCGTCGAGCAACTTCACCGCCGCCCCGGTTCCGCGCGAGGTCGGCACGACGTACATCCGCTTGAGCTCAAGGCCGTCGAGCCCCGAAGCGGGGTTCGGCTGGAGCGCGCAGCAGCCGATCGCGGCGCCGCTCTCGCGCATCAACAGGAAGCGGATGTCCGCGGTCAGATGGTCATCGCTGTCCGCGCCGAACTCCGGATACCGCGCGCTCAGATCGGCGCGCAGCTCCTGGCGCAGCTTGGCCAGCTCCTCGTCGTCCGACGGCACCGGTTCGATCGTGATCACCAGGCCACGGTAGCCACGGGCCGTTTCCGCGGCGTTGCGGTGGTGTAACTCGGCTCTTCCAACGGGTAACCCGTGTTGGGTTGACCTTGTGCGCACTACCGTTGATCCATGACACAGGTCATCAGCGTGCCGGGCTACGGCGACGCGGACGTCGAGCGCTACGCCGTCGAGCCGGCCAGTGAGCTCAAGCGCACTGGTGGCGAGCGCACGCCCTTCCAACGCGATCGCGCGCGCGTCCTGCACAGCCTCGCCCTGCGCCGCCTCGCCGGAAAGACCCAGGTCGTCGCGCCCGGCGAGTCCGACTTCCCGCGCACCCGGCTTACTCACTCGCTCGAAGTCGCGCAGATCGGCCGGGAACTGGCCGGCTCGCTCGGCGCCGACCCTGACCTGGTCGAGGCTGCCTGTCTCGCGCACGACCTCGGTCATCCGCCCTTCGGCCACACCGGAGAGGGGGCGCTCAACGAGGTGACCGGAGCGATCGGCGGTTTCGAAGGTAACGCGCAGAACCTGCGCATCCTTACCCGCCTTGAGGCCAAGGTGATCCGCGCCGACGGCCGTTCCGCCGGCCTCAACCCGACCCGCGGCCTGCTTGACGCAGCGACCAAGTACCCGTGGGCGCGCCGTGCCGATACCGCAAAGTTCGGTGCGTACGCGGACGATCTGCCTGTGTTCTCGTGGCTGCGGATAGGCGCCCCGGTTGAGCCGGTCAAATGTTTCGAAGCACAGATCATGGACTGGTCCGACGATGTCGCGTACTCCGTGCACGACCTTGAGGACGCGATCTACGCCGGGCACGTCGACCCGAAGGTGCTGCTGATCGACGAGGAGCGGGCCGCGCTGTTCGAGCGCTCTCGCGGCTACGCCCCTGACGCCGAGCCCGCCGAGCTGGCTGCCGCGCTCGACCGGCTCCAGTCCGTCGAATGGTGGCCCGCCGAGTACGACCGATCCTTTGCCGCCCAAGCTCGCCTCAAGCGCGCGGCCAGCGAGCTGATCGGCCGCTTCTGCCTCGCCGTGGTGCACGCCACTCGCGCCGAGTTCGGTCCGGGGCCGCACACGCGGTACAACGCACAGCTCGTCGTACCGCGCCCGATCCGCCTAGAGAACGCGGTCCTCAAAGCAGTCGCGGCCCGCTACGTCATGGAGACCGAACCTGCCTTCGCGCTACGCATGCAGCAAGCCGCACTCATCCGCGAGCTGGTCGCCTTGCTCGCGAAACGTCCCGATCAACTCGAACCGCCCTTCCAGGCCTGGTGGTTCGATGCCCCGGACGACGCCGCGAAGCTGCGCGTCGTCGTCGACCAGATCGCCTCACTCACCGACGGCTCGGCCCTGCGCCTGCACGGTCGCCTTGTCGGAACTGCCGCGTAGAATCCCGACCATGGCCGGGCGCATCAGGGACGAGGACGTCAAGGCCGTCCGCGACGCGTCCGGGATCGCCGATGTGATCGGCGAGCACATCCAGCTGCGTTCGGCGGGCGGCGGAAATCTCAAGGGCTTGTGTCCCTTCCACGACGAGAAGTCGCCGTCGTTCAACGTGACCCCCGCGCGCGGCCTGTGGCACTGCTTCGGCTGCGGCGAGGGCGGCGACGTCATCACGTTCCTCACCAAGCTCGAGCATCTCTCCTTCAACGAGGCCGTCGAGCAACTGGCCAAGCGTGCGCGCATCGAGCTGCGGTACGCCGAGGGCGGCTACACCAAGCGCACCGAGGCCAGCGAGCGTGCGCGGCTGCTCGAAGCGCACCGCGTCGCCACCGAGTACTACCGCGAGCAGCTGATCACGCCCGCGGCCAAGCACGGCCGCGACTTCCTGATCGGCCGCGGCTTCGACTCCGCCGCGCTGGAACGCTTCGGCGTCGGATACGCACCCGGCGGCTGGGACGCGCTGGTGAAGCATCTGCGCGGCCGTGGCTTTACCGACAAGGAAATGCTCACCGCCGGCCTGGCCTCGGACGGGCGGCGCGGTCCGATCGACCGCTTCCGCGACCGGCTGGTCTGGCCGATCGCGGACATCGGCGGCGAGGTGATCGGTTTCGGGGCCCGTCGGCTCAACGACGACAAGGACTCCCCGAAGTACCTCAACACCCCGGAGACGCCGCTCTACAAGAAGTCCTCCGTCCTCTATGGTCTCGACCTGGCCCGCAAGGACATCGGCAAGCAGGAGCGCGCCGTCGTCGTCGAGGGCTACACCGATGTGATGGCCTGTCACCTGGCCGGCGAGACGACCGCGATCGCCACCTGCGGCACCGCGTTCGGCGAGGAGCACATCAAGATCCTGCGAAGACTGCTGGCCGACCGCAACCAGTACCTCGGCTGCGAGGTCGTGTTCACCTTCGACGGCGACTCGGCCGGCCAGAAGGCGGCGCTGCGCGCGTTCATGGAGGACCAGCGCTGGGTCACTCAGACCTTCGTGGCCGTGCAGCCGGACGGCATGGACCCGTGCGAGTTGCGGATCGCCCGCGGCGACGCGGCGGTCAGGGACCTGATCTCCGCGCGCATCCCGCTGTTCGAGTTCGCCATCAGGGCCCGGCTCGGCGAGTACAACCTCGAGACCCCCGAGGGCCGCGTACGTGCCCTGCGCTCCGCCTCCCCGATCGTCGCCTCGATCCACGACCCCGCGCTGCGCCCCGAATACGCCCGCCGGCTGGCCGGCTGGCTCGGCATCGATGACATACAGCTTGTCCTTTCCGAGGTCCGCCGCGCCGCCCCCTCCGTGAACCGCGCCGCCGCGCGCGCGACCGGCTCCCGCCCAAGCAACGCCGCCTCGACCGCATCATCCGCCGCGAATTCCTCCCCTGCGTCCGGTTCCGGCGCCAACCGCTCCGCCCCTAACGCCTCCGCACCCAACGCTTTCGTTACCGCGCCGACCGATCCCGCCTCTCGCCGTCAGCGCGAAGCCCTCAAGCTCGCGCTGCAGTATCCAAAGCTGGCCGGCGCCGCGTTCGACGGCCTCGGCCCGGAAGAGTTCACCGCGCCAGCCTATGCCGCCGTGCACGCCGCCATAATCGCGGCCGGTGGCGTCTCCTCGGTAACGGATCCGGTGTACTGGCTCAGCACCGTGACCGCTGCGGCAGCCGACGATGCGGTACGAGCACTGATCAACCGGTTCGCCGTCGAACCACTGATGCTGCGGGAGAACGCGAAGGGCGGCCAATCCGTCGACGCCCGCTATGCCACCGAACTGATCACGCGCATTTGGATCGACGCCGTGGAAGAGCGCCGCGCCGCCACCCTCTCCCGCCTCCAGCGGCTCGATCCGGTCGCGCACGCCGAGGATTACCTGAAGCTGTCGGTGGAGCTGAACGAGCTGAACATATTCCGGGCCAAGCTTTTCTCCTCGCTAGAAGCTTGATCCAACGCAGTTAGCGGCCCTCGCTTCCCGCGCCACCGTGCGCCACGGCTCGACATCTTTCCGTCACCGTGCCGATACCTGGCGTATCGCCGCCAAATCCACGGATTCGCCGAAGTTCTTGCCCGTCAGGAGGCGCGAAACGGTGCGTGCCGGGGTAGGGGAGGAGTCGTGGAATCCACACCGTGTGGAACCGACCGCGCCGCCGATCCGGCGGGGCGCGGTGCACAAGACGCCAGCGACCGGGAGCTCGGGCACCGTGTGAGGACGACGAGGTCCTCGGCGGCCCGGCGCGCTGGCCGGTGAAGTGGACGGAGTTCGTATGGACGGCGCCCTCGCACGTGTCATCGTCGGACCCACACCGGGCGGGACTCAGCAACAGGCCGCGCAGCAGCGCGGCGAGCGGTTCCTGTCCGTGGTCGCTCAGCCACGCGAAGCCACCGAGGTTGTCGAGACCGCGCCGCCGGAAAGCGCGCTGGCCGACACCCAGGAGCTGCCGCTGGCCCGGGTGATGTCGCTGCCGGTCAATCGGGACGCCGCACCCGATACAACCGAACCCGCCGTCATCGATTCCGGTCCCGGCAACGACGCCGGCCGCGAGTCCGACGTGGACGCGGAAGCCGCGGGGGGCCCTGACTCACCGGACGCCCCAGAGGCCGCCGACGCTACCCTGGCCGCGCCTGAGGACGCCCGTGCCCGCGACGCCCGGGAGCCCGACCCGGAGGAGCTGGCCGAGACTGAGGCCGAGGAGGAGCCGAGCCCGCAGGAGCAGGAGGCCGCCGACGCGCACGTGGCCGCTTGGGCGGACTCCGCCGGTCCCGCGGGCGACCTGTTCCGCCAGTACCTGCGCGAGATCGGCCGCATCCCGCTGCTGACGGCGGTCGAGGAGGTCGAGCTGGCCCGCGCCGTGGAGGCCGGCCTGTTCGCCGACGAGAAGCTGTTGCACTGCTTCGATCTGCGCCCCGAGGACCGCCGTGACCTACATGTCCTGGTCCTGCACGGCCAGGCGGCGAAACGCAAGCTGATCGAGGCCAACCTGCGCCTCGTCGTGTCCATCGCCAAGCGGTACATCGGCCGCGGTATGTCCATCCTGGACTTGGTTCAGGAAGGCAACCTGGGGCTTATCCGCGCGGTCGAAAAGTTCGACTATGCCCGTGGCTACAAGTTCTCCACGTACGCGACGTGGTGGATCCGTCAGGCGATGAGCCGCGCGCTCGCCGATCAGGCACGCACGATCCGCGTACCGGTGCATGTGGTCGAGCTGATGAACCGGGTGGTCCGGCTCCAGCGCGCGCTGCTTCAGGCGAACTCGATCGAGCCGACACCGGAGCAGATAGCGGACGTGCTCGGCGTCCCCGAGGAGCGTGTCGTCGAGGTCCTGCGGCTCGCTCAGGAGCCGGTCTCGCTGCACGCGCCGGTGGGCGAAGAGGACGACGTGGCGCTCGGCGACCTGATCGAGGACGCGGACGCGGTCTCCCCGGCCGACTCGGTCGCGGTGATGATGCTGCGCGAACACCTGGACACGCTGCTCTCGACGCTCGGCGAGCGCGAAAAGCGCGTCGTACAGCTGCGGTACGGACTCACGGACGGCGAACCGCACACGCTGGAGGAGATCGGCCGCACCTTCGGCGTAACGCGCGAGCGGATCCGTCAGATCGAAGCCAAGACGCTGGCGAAGCTACGCGGTCACTCGTACGCCGACCAACTCAAGGACTACCTGCGCTGAGCGCGAGTCTGTGGAGGCTGATCGGCTGTCCGCAGATCTAGAGCTACCCAGAGCCAGAGGACCGAGGCCCGAGGCCCGGAGCCAGTCTCCGGGCCTCTCTCCTGGGGCCTCTTCTCGCCGGCTCACTTGCTCACTCGCTCAGTCCGCGAGCGGATCCTCATCGAAGCGGCTCATGTGCTGCGCTGATCCGTTCGACCCAGCGTGCTTCACACTGCTGAACCGATCGCCGAACCGGTGGGTGACCGCTTCACCGGCATGTTTCACCTGATGTGCGGCCGACACCCCGGCATTCTTGGCGACGTGCGCCGCGCGATCACCAGCCGTGGACGCCGTATGCCGCACCCGCGGATCCGCCGCGAGCGACGACACCATGGCGGTGACCCGCTGGTAGAGCCCTGGACCGATCTTGCTCCCGGCCAGCAGCCCGAGCACCATCCCACCGACGAAGCTGATCTTGGCCTTCATCACCACTCCCAGCAACCGAAAGACCTCGACGAGCCGCGACTACCCGCACGCCGCATTACCTAACCAGGAACCCGTGCACGCTTACGCCACCTAGCCCACCGATCCGCCCCGACGCGCCGCCGATCCATGCCGCGACCCGCGCCGGATACCGAGTGGCGAAGCACCCCCCTGGATGCGCTAAGGTTGGTCGTCGCGAGGCCCCAGAAGCTCTCACCAGCGGAAGGCCGAGCAACCAGCATCGATCCCGCATAGCTCAATTGGCAGAGCAGCCGGCTGTTAACCGGCAGGTTATAGGTTCGAGTCCTATTGCGGGAGCGCACGACAACGTCTCCGAGGCAGCCGCCCCGGAGACGTTTCGCGTCTACCGCGGAAATGGTTGATTCCGGGCCTAACCGGGCACAAGCCATCCGTCGGTGGCCAGGGGCGGTAGCTCAGCCGGTTAGAGCAGAGGACTCATAATCCTTGGGTCGTGGGTTCGAGTCCCACCCGCCCTACCGAGGTTGGACATCTGACCTTCTGCCAGCAACTTTCAAAACAACATACTGCTACTACCCTTTGGCGGCGGCACTCGCAGTCGGTGCAAGACCGTAGGATTCGCGGCCATGACGCAACCGACAGCGGTGCTGTAGGTGCCGATTATTCGTCCGTGCTGGTCGGGCGGCATGTTCGTACTCGTGAGTATTCCGCCGACACGGTCGTGTCTTCGGACGTCGAGTTCGATGATCCGAGCCTGGTCGGTGATCGGCTCGGGCGCGGCGCGGTATGCAGCGGCGCGGTGGGATCGTGGCTGTTTAGGTGCCCATGGCTAGAGTACGAACGCGTGCCCGCCGGTGCGCAGCAGGCCGGCGCCGCTGTGCGCGTCCGGGGCGGAGAGCAGTTGCTGCACGATACCGGCCTGCGCGGAGAGATGCTGGATCTGGCGCTGCTGGTTCTCGGCGTGCACGCCCAGGCCCGCCGCCACGCCGGCCAGCGCGGCGGCCGCGGCCCAACCGGCCCACGCGGCGCGCCGTGTCCGTCGCCGGCTGGGGGCGTCACCGATCTCGGTGAGCGTGGGGTGGTGGGTGGCGGCCGCGCCCTGACCGGGACCGCTGTCGGCGAACTCGCCGTCTGCCGCGGGTGGCAGCTGGCGGGTGAGCGCGATGCGCGCGTTCAGGGCTGTTTTGAGTCGGGCTGGCGGTGCGCCACACCTCCAGCAGCACCTCCTGGGCGACCTCCTCGGCCTGGGCCGGATCGCGCAGGATCCGGCGGGAGAGCCCGAAGACCGGGCCGGCGAAGGCCGCGTACACCTGGTCGAAGGCCTCACGGTCCCCGCAGGCCACCCGCCGCAGGCACGCCTCACTCGAAGTGGCCCGCGCCGGGCGACCCGGGTCCTGGCCTGGCGCGCTCATCCTCACACCTTGCTTCGCAGTCGACCGCCCAGCGGATTGCCGCGCCGCGACCCACGCTTTCGTCCCCCGGCTTCCAGGCCAGCGGCCGACGCCGTACTCACCCGATCGAGTGAACGCCCACACCTGGCCAATCCGCTTAGGCGTCCGCGCCGAATCAGCGACCGTAGACGCCGGCTGGCGGCCCGATCCGGAGCGGGCCACCCAAGGCGGCGTCGCCTCTCGCATCCACGATGGCCCAGAATTTGGAGATCCTCCCCATGTCCGTGTTCACCGCCCGCCGCCTGCCGGTCGCGCTCGCCGCGCTCGCCCTGGCCGGAGGCCTGGCCGCGTGCTCCTCGAGCAGCGGCTCCACCGCCTCCGGATCCGGCACGACCAGCGCCGCCTCCTCCCCGATGGCCAGTGACTCTCCGTCGATGGCCGCGTCCTCCGCCGCCGAGGGAGCCGACTTCGGCTCGGCCTGCTCCGCCGTCCCGGCCAGCGGCGCGGGCTCCTTCACCGGGATGGCCCAGGACCCGGTGGCCACCGCCGCCTCCAACAATCCGGTCCTGTCCACCCTGGTCACGGCGGTCAAGGCCGCCGGGCTGGTCGACACCCTGAACAACGCCCAGGGCATCACCGTGTTCGCGCCGACCAACGACGCGTTCAAGAAGATCCCCGCCGCGACACTCAATTCGGTGCTGGCGAACAAGGCCGAGCTGACCAAGATCCTGACCTATCACGTGATCTCCGGGCGCCTCTCGCCCGATCAGCTCGCCGGCACCCACACCACGCTGAACGGCGGCACGGTGACGGTCACCGGCAGCGGCACGAACTTCACCGTGACCGGCGGCTCGGCGAGCAACACCGCGTCCGTGGTGTGCGGCAACGTGCAGACCGCCAACGCGACGGTGTACATCATCGACAGTGTCCTGATGCCCGCCAGCTGACCACGGCGACCCGGCGCCCGGACACGCCCCCAGGCACCCGGCGCGCGGCCCGGCTGACCCGCCGCGCGCCGGGCCCGACCATCGCGAACCAGCGCAGCACCCGTAGCAGCACTCACCGAAACCAGGTGATCCCCATGCAGGCCACCTCCAGCACATCCGCGGCGCGGCGCGGCACGCGCACGCGGCGGCTCCTGACCGGGGCATTGCTCGGGGCGCTGACCGCCGCCGTCGCGCTCGCAGTCGGGGAGATCACCGCGATCTTCACCGGCCCGGCCAGCGCCCCGGTCTACGCTGTCGGCGCCGCGGCGGTCAGCCTGACGCCCGCGCCGGTCAAGGAGTACGCGGTCGCGCACTTCGGCGAACATGACAAGCAACTGCTGATCACCGGGATCCTCGCCGCGCTCGCCGTGATCGCGCTGCTCGCCGGCGTCGCCGCGCTGCGCCGTTTCCCGCTCGGCGCGCTGCTGATCACGCTGTTCGGCGCGGTGGGCGTGGCAGCGGCCGAGAGCCAGCCGGACAGCGCCGCCGCCTTGGCGCTGCCCAGCGTCCTCGGCGCGGTCGCCGGCATCGGCGCGCTGCGGCTGCTCGTCCTCCTCTACCGCCGCACCCCGGCGGCCGCCGGCGACCTGGCGCATCCGCACTCACACGACGACACCGCTGATATCGACGCCACCGACACCGATCAGGCTTCCGCGCCCGCCGCCATTCCCGTGCCCACCCTCGACATGTCCGCCGTTCCCGCGACCGTCGCCGACAGCGACCGGCGGCGCTTCGTCACGACCGCGGCCGGTATCGCCGTCGGGTCCGCAGTCGCGGGCTTCGGCGCGAACCTGGTCATCGCGCGCCGCTACAACGTCGAGGCCGCGCGTGCTGCCGTACGCATCCCCCGGCCCGCCTTCCCCGCGCCCGCGCTGCCACCCGGCGTGCACCCTAACGTCGCGGGCCTGAGCCCGTTCTTCACAGGCAACGATGGCTTCTACCGGGTCGACACGGCGCTCGTACTGCCTCAGGTGCGCCCCGGCTCCTGGTCCCTGCGCATCCACGGCCTGGTCGACAAACCGATCGAACTGAGCTTCGCCGACCTGCTGCGCCAGCCCCTGCACGAACACGACATGACACTCTCGTGCGTCTCCGACCCGGTCGGCGGCCCCTACGTCGGCAATGCCCGCTGGATCGGCGCCTCGCTGCCGGACCTGCTGCGCGCCGCCGGAGTGCAGAGAGGCGCCGATCAGCTGCTGGCGCGCTCGACCGAGGGCATGAGCATCGGCACCCCGCTCTCCTCCATCCTCGACGGTCGCCCTGGCTTGATCGCACTCGCTATGAACGGCGAACCCCTGCCGATCGCCCACGGCTTTCCCGCCCGCATGCTCGTACCCGGCTTCTACGGCTACGCCTCCGCCTGCAAATGGGTCACCGACCTGTACGTCACCACGTTCGCCGCCAGCACCGCCTACTGGGCCGCACGCGGCTACGCCCGCATCGGCACCATGAAGACCCAGTCGCGCATCGACGTGCCCAAACCTTTCGCCCGCGTGAGCGCAGGACCGGTCACCGTCGCCGGCGTGGCCTGGGCCACCCACCGCGGGATCGCCGAGGTCCAAGTCCGCGTCGACCAAGGCGAGTGGCACAGCGCGCGGCTCGCCGCCCAGGACGGCCCCGACACGTGGCGGCAATGGACCTACCCCTGGCAGGCCACGACAGGAAGCCACAGCCTGCAGGTGCGCGCCGCCGACGCCACCGGTCAATACCAGACCAGCACCCGCGCCGACCCCTACCCCAACGGCGCCAGCGGCTGGGAAAGCGTCATCGTCACCGTCACCTAGGCCGTGTGTAAGAAGTTTCGCCGGGGCCGCGACGCCTGCCACGCACGCTCGCTGCGTTGGCGAAGCGTCCGCAGATGCCCGATATGAGGACGCTCCGCCGCCTTGCGATCGCACGCGCCAGACGCCGCGGCCTTGTCCGACGCTACTTCTTAC
>NZ_DATNGK010000215.1:0-6592 GCF_035605935.1 Actinocrinis sp.
TCTGCTCGGCCTGCGCGGCACCCCGGTCGAGGTCGAGGCGCATGCGGCGTCCGGCCTGCCCAAATTCACCCTCATCGGCCTGCCCGATTCAGTGCTCAACGAGGCCCGCGATCGAGTCAGGGCGGCCGTCCTGAACTCCGGCATCGACTGGCCGCAGGCGATCTTGACGGTGAGCCTGTCCCCGGCCTGGATCCGGAAGCAGGGCTCGGGTTTCGATCTCGCCATCGCGTACGCGGTCCTGCGGGCGACTGGAGCCATCCGCCAATCGAAACTGCATGACGCGGTCTTCCTCGCCGAATTGGGCCTCGACGGCCGGGTGAAGCCGATCCGCGGCGTGCTGCCGTGCGTCATGGCGGCCGCCCGCACGGGACACGGTCCGATATTCGTCGCCGAGGCGAACGCGGCCGAAGCCGCCCAAGTCACCGGGGTCGAGGTGACGGGGCTGCGTTCGCTGCGGCAACTCGTCGCGCTGGCCAACGGTGAACCCATCCCAGGAGAACCGCCCGGCTTCCTCCCACCGAGCGCGCAGAACCTGCCGAGCGATGGACCTCCGGTCGAGGAACCCGAATTCGAGCCGGACCTGTCCGAAGTCGTCGGACAGTACGAGGCACGTCGAGCGCTCGAACTGAGCGCGGCGGGCGGACATCACCTCTTTCTCTGCGGCACGCCGGGCGCGGGAAAGACCATGCTCGCGAAGCGGCTGCCTGGAATCCTGCCGCCGCTCGACAACGAGGCGGCGCTGGAGGTCTCCGCGATCCACTCGCTCAGCGGCACGTTGCCGCCCGGCCGCCCACTGATCACCCGGCCGCCGTTCTGCACGATTCACCACTCCGCCACGGTTGCCTCGATGGTCGGCGGCGGTTCCGGACACCTGCGACCCGGCGCGGTCAGCCGAGCGCACCGCGGCGTCCTGTTCCTCGACGAGATGCCGGAGTTCAGCCGCACCGCGCTCGACGCCTTGCGCGAACCGATCGAATCGGGCGAGGTGGCGATCGCACGGGTCAGTGGAATCGCGCACTTTCCGGCGAGCTTCCTGCTCGTCGGCGCGGCGAACCCGTGTCCCTGTGGTCGCGCCGGCAGTGCGCTCGCGGCCTGCACCTGTGCGCCGCGCCAGCGCATCGCCTACCTCTCGCGCATCTCCGGGCCGCTGCTCGACCGCATCGACCTGCGCGTCGATGTAACTCCGGTCGGGCCGGGCGAGTTACTCGACGCGGCCAGCGGCGGCCAAGGCGGCGAATGCACCGCCGCGGTTGCGCAACGCGTCGCCGAGGCTAGAGAGCGCGCAGTGCGTCGGCTCGTGGACACGCCATGGCAGTGCAACGCGCAGGTGCCCGGCCAAGTGCTGCGAAACCGTTGGCCGCTGGCCATCGACGCCCTTGCCACCGCCGAGAGAGCGCTGCGCGCGGGCACGCTCAGCGCGCGGGGTCTCGATCGAGTGATTCGGGTCGCTTGGACCGTGGCAGATCTCGCCGGCGCCGAACGACCGGACCGCGCCGCCGTCGACACTGCACTCGGCTTCCGCCTGGGTTCCGTCGCCCTCGCCTCCGGGTGCTGATCATGTCCGCTTACCAAGACCTCACCGCGCGCGAAGACGCCGCGCCACACGACGTCATCGCGTCCCGAGATCTCACCGCGCTTCAAGATCGCCCGGCGCCGCGCGGCGCGCCGTCCGAATCAGCCATCGAAGCCGACCGGTTGGCCCGGCTCGCGCTCAACCACGCGGTGGAGCCGGCTGACCCGCAGATCGGTCGGCTGCTTGAGCTCCACTCCCCGATAGCGGTGCTCGCCGCCATCAGGGCTGACCAGTTGCCCGACCTCGATCCCGATCCGGCTCGCCATGATCGCTTGGCCGACCGATGCACCGGCCTGCGGCTCAGACTCGAACCCGGACGCGTCGAGGCCGGCATCGCCGCGGCCGAAGCCGTCTGCGCCCGGTTCATCACGCCGGTCGACGCCAGCTGGCCGGCGCGGCTTGACGACCTGGGCCAGCAACGCCCGATCGGAATCTGGGCCATTGGCTCCTGGGGCGATCCGCCCGACGCTCCCGCGAATCCGACCACCGATCAAAGTTCCGAAAGCAATCCAGCGCCAACCGGCTCGGATCGCGGTTCGCCCGCGTCGACGGCCGAGATGCTGTCGATCGTCGGCGCACGCGCCTGCACGGGGTACGGCTCCTACGTAGCCGGAGCGCTTGGCGCGGAGCTGGCATCGGCCGGAATGGCTGTGGTCTCCGGTGCCGCGCTCGGCATCGACGCCGCAGCGCATCGCGGGGCACTCGCGGTCGGTGGACCAACGGTCGCGGTGCTCGCCTGCGGAATCGATCGGGTCTATCCGCGTGCCCACGAAGTGCTGCTGCGCGCCATCGCCGAGCGTGGAGCCGTGCTCTCCGAACTGCCGCCGGGAGCCGCGCCGACCCGATTCAGATTTCTTCATCGCAACCGGATCATCGCTGCACTCGGCGTAGGCACGGTCGTGGTGGAAGCGGCTCATCGCAGCGGTTCGCTGGTGACGGCGCGGCTCGCGGCGGAACTCGGCCGGGTCGTGATGGCGGTGCCGGGGCCGGTGACCTCCGATCAATCAGCGGGTGCGCACGAGCTGATCCGCGACGGCGCCACCCTCGTCGTCGGGGCGCCACAGGTCCGCGAGGCGTGCGCGAGCCTGACCGCGGCGTCTCGCGAACCGCGCGGGGTGATGACCAGGAGCGCGCCGCCGATCCGACGGATTCAAGGCGAGCGGCGGGCACGCACACAACCGGTCCGACCTAGCGAGCCGGTCGATCCCATCGAGGAGTTGCTTCTCGAAGCGCTGCCGAGCGCGACCGCGGGAACCGGCTCGGGCGCCGATGTGTTCGCGCTCGCTCGCGCCACCGGCGTCGGACCGGATGCCGTGTTTGCCGCACTGGGCAGACTCGCTGCCTGCGGCCGTGCGGTGAAGGCGGGCGGAGGATGGATGGTGTCGCCCGCAGCCTGACGCGGATCAGACGCCCTCTGAGTGCTGGGCCTCGCGGCTTACGTGCCACGAGGCAAATGCGACCATGCGGCCATGAGCGGCGGGAAGGGGCGCTGTCACCGCTGGTCAAACGCTGACGTCGCCAGGACCGAGTGCCTATCTCAACGCGGCTATGGCTCGGTCTTTCACCCTGTGCCTGAACCTCCTCCCGGCGCGCCTCACCTGATCGAGCGGGCTCGCATGCGGTTACCGTAGAGATCGTTGTGGTTACGCTACGCTCGGCTTGCGGCTGAGGCTGTGCTTCCGCAGGATCGCCGGCTTGAGAAGGATCGCGTGGTTGAGTGGATCAAGGCGAGTGATGCCCAGGAACAGCCAGGTCCATGAGACCGTTTGCGAAGAGCCCGACGCGGCCGCCCGGCCGCCCGCAGTCCTCGACGCCTTGTGGGCCGAATTCAAAGCCACCGGCGACCAGCGACTGCGGGAACGGCTGATCCTGCACTACTCGCCTTTGGTGAAGTACGTCGCAGGACGGGTTTCCGTCGGCCTTTCCGGGACCGTGGACCAGGCGGACTTCGTCTCCTACGGCATCTTCGGCCTGATTGACGCCATCGAACGCTTCGAACCCGACCGCTCGATCAAGTTCGAGACCTATGCGATCAACCGGATCCGCGGCGCGATCATCGACGAGCTGCGCGCGCTCGACTGGATTCCCCGCTCGCTGCGGCAGAAAGCCCGCGAGATCGAGCAGGCCTCGGTGCGGCTCGAGCACCGGCTCGGCCGCACGCCCACCGAGCGGCAGATCGCCGACGAGATGGGCATCACCCTGGCCGAACTGCACCACATCTTCTCCCGCCTCTCGCTCATCAACGTGCTGGCTCTCGACGAGGTGCTGACGCTGTCCACCGGCGATGGCGACCGGCTCAGCCTGGTCGAGACGCTGGAGGACCTGAGCGCGGACGACCCGGTCGAGGCCTACGAGAACCGGGAGACGCGGCACCTGCTCGCCCGCGCCGTCAACACCCTGCCCGACCGCGAGAAGACCGTGGTGACGCTCTATTACTTCGAGGGTATGACGCTCGCCGAGATCGGCGGCGTGCTCGGCGTCACCGAGAGCCGGGTCTGCCAGATCCACGCCAAGGCGGTGCTGACGCTGCGCACCCGGTTGGCTGAGCTGCGTTAGCGTCCGCGGCGCAACCGGGTGGCGGGCAGCGGCCCGCTCCCGCGTCCGAGTGTTCGAACATCCGACCATTCGCGAACCGCGCGCAACCGCCTCCGGCGGGGGACCGGCTCGACTAGTCTGGAGTCGTGCCCAGGATCAAGGCTCCGACCGTCGCCGAGCATCGCACAATGCAGCGCACGGCACTCCTGGACGCGGCCCGGGACCTGCTCGCTGACGGCGGGATGGCCGCGCTCACTTTCGCCGCCCTGGCCGAGCGGGCCGGACTGGCGCGCTCCTCGGTATACGAGTACTTCAAGTCCCGAGCCGACGTCGTGGAGGCGCTGGCGGTCGAGGACTTCCCGGCCGCGGTCGCTGACATCAGGGGCGTGATGCTGGCGCAGCCGACGCCGGAACGCCAGATCGCGGCGTACGTGCGGCGTCAGCTGGAGTTGGTCGCGCAGCCGGGTCACCGCGGGTTGCTCGCTCTCTCCGTGCTTGAACTCGACGGGCCGGCCAGGGAGCGGATCCGCGCGGCACACGGCATGCTCGTCGATTTGGTGGTGGGCGCGCTTCGGCGGCTCGGACACCCGGACCCGCGTGCCACGGCCGCGGTGCTGCAAGGCGCCGTGGACGGCGCGGCCAAGCGCATCGATGCCGGAGCCGATCCCACGGCCCTCATCGAGAGCGCGTTGACACTCGTGCTGTTCGGGGTCCGCGGGCAGCGTCGCGCCCGGTAGGCGTCGCGGTGACGAGCGCCGTACGAGCTGCAGGGCTGGCGCGGGTCTAGCGGATCGCTAAGTTATCCACAACTTGCCCGAAAAGCCGCATTCTGATGGCGCGTGTGTTCGACGCTGGATACATGAAGATCCTCGTGCTGTTCGCCCTCGTGCTCGCCACTGCCTCAGCAGGCTTAGTCCCGTCTAGTGCACGTTCCGGGGCGCCGCCGCCGCAGCCACGCACCGCCTCAGTGTGGCGATGGCCGTTGGTCGGCTCCGGTGGCTCTCCTCCACAGGTGGTGCGCCCGTTCAAGCCTCCGGCGCTGCGTTGGTTGAGCGGCCACCGCGGCGTGGATCTTGCCACTTCGGACGCCGCGCAGGTCCACGCCGCGGGTCCTGGGACTGTCGCCTTCGCCGGGACGCTGTTCGGGCAGGGCGTCGTGGTGGTCTCGCACGGCCTGCTGCGAACCAGCTACGAACCGGTGACGCCCTCGGTGCACGTAGGTGACGTCGTGGCGGCTGGAGCGCCGATCGGTACCTTGGCCTCCGGCCACTGCCCGTCCGCGCCTTGCCTGCATTGGGGCCTGCTCACCGGGCACGGACACGGGGTGCGGTACTACGATCCGCTGCTGCTTTTGGGCTTGGCGCACCTAAGACTCGAACCTGTCAGGCCACCGCCGGGATAACTGACCGGGAGAGCTGCGCGGAGCGGGTAAACTTGGCTCGCGGTCCGCTGAAGCGGATCGACTTCGCGTGTCCGGAAACGGGACGCCCGCGGTTCGCCAGAGCCCGCGGTCGCCCTTACGCGACAGCCGCCCGGTCCGCTGCACCGCTCCTCGCGGCGCCAGCGGCGCGGCAGTCCGTCCGGACACCAGGAGCGCGGCCGAACCCGGCCGCGCGCTAGAACCGGACGAGATCGAGGAGGACACGGCCATGGCCGTTGTCACCATGCGCCAGCTCCTGGAGAGCGGCGTGCACTTCGGGCACCAGACCCGGCGCTGGAACCCGAAGATGAAGCGCTACATCTTCACCGAGCGCAATGGCATCTACATCATCGACCTGCAGCAGTCGCTGTCGTACATCGACCGGGCCTACGAGTTCATCAAGGCGACGGTTGCGCACGGCGGCACGGTCCTGTTCGTCGGCACCAAGAAGCAGGCCCAGGAGGCCGTCTCCGAGCAGGCGACCCGGGTCGGCATGCCCTACGTCAACCAGCGTTGGCTCGGCGGCATGCTCACCAACTTCTCCACCGTGCACAAGCGGCTCCAGCGCCTCAAGGAGCTCGAGGAGATCGACTTCGACGACGTGGCCGGCTCCGGCATGACCAAGAAGGAACTGCTGGTCCTGCGCCGCGAGAAGGACAAGCTCGAGCGGACCCTCGGCGGCATCCGGGACATGCAGAAGGTCCCGTCCGCGGTGTGGATCGTGGACACCAAGAAGGAGCACATCGCCGTCGGCGAGGCGCGCAAGCTGCGCATCCCGGTCGTGGCGATCCTGGACACCAACTGTGACCCGGACGAGGTCGACTACAAGATCCCGGGCAACGACGACGCGATCCGCTCCGTCGCCCTGCTGACCCGCGTGGTCGCCGACGCCGTCGCCGACGGTCTGATGTCCCGCGCCGGCAACAAGGCCGCCGAGGGCGAGCAGGCCGGCACCGTGGCCGTCGACGAGCCGCTGGCCGCCTGGGAGCAGGAGATCCTGCAGGGCCAGGCCGCGGCGCAGGCACCGGCCGCTGAGGCACCGGCGGCTGAGGCACCGGCGGCTG